>JAAZAA010000192.1 GCA_012514535.1 Myxococcales bacterium
CGGATATTGCCGGGCCAGTCGTACTTCTTGATGGCGGCGAGCGCCGCCGGAGAGAAGCCGCGCACCGGGCTGTTCAGCTCGTCCGCGTATTTGCTGAGCAACGCCTTGGCGATGATGAACGCGTCGTCGCCCCGCTCGCGCAGGGGCGGGAGCCACAGGTTCACGACGTTCAAACGATAGTAGAGGTCTTCCCGGAACGTACCCTGACGGATCATGTCGTCCAGGTTCCGGTTCGTCGCGGCCACCACGCGGATGTCGACCTTCTCTGGCCGGCTGTCGCCCACGCGATAGACGATGCGCTCTTGCAGGGCCCGCAGGAGCTTCACCTGGAGCTGCGGGGTCAGCTCCCCCACCTCGTCGAGGAACAGGGTGCCGCCGTCGGCCTGTTGGAACTTGCCTCCCCGGCTCGCGATGGCCCCCGTGAAGGCCCCCTTCACGTGCCCGAACATCTCACTTTCCATGAGATTCTCCGGGATGGCGCCGCAGTTGACCGTGACGAAGGGGCCGCTGGCCCGCTCGCTGAGCCGGTGGACCTCCCGAGCGATGAGCTCCTTGCCCGTCCCCGTCTCGCCCGTGATGAGCACGCTGATGTCCGTCGCCGCCACCTTCTGGAGCTTGCGGAAGACCTCCAGCATGGACGCGCAGGCGCCGATGATCTCACCGAAGCGCTTGTCCCCGAGCTCCGCCTCGAGCTTTTGCTTGTCCGCGCGCAGGGCGTTCACGAGCATGGCGTTGGTGAGCAGGAGCGACGCCTGCCCCGCGAAGATCGTGAGCAGCTCGAGCTGCTTCCGCTCGAACAAGCTCTTGATCTCGTCGTTCGCCACGTAGAGGGCCCCGATCACCTCTCCCTGGTTCAGCAGGGGCGCGCACATCACGCTGGACAGCTGCAGAGCGATCACGCTCTCGCTGCGGCCGAAGGTCGTGTCCGTCAGGGCGTCGCTGACGATGACCGGCCGCTTCGTCTCGATGACCTGGCGGACGATGCTGTCGCTGATCCCCCCACCCTCCTTCTGAATCGTCGCGCTCGCCACGTTGCGCGAGGCTCGCACCTCGATGGAACACGGCCCCGACTCGCTCGTGTCCGCCATCAGCACCATGCCGCGCGCTGCCCCCGTGAGCTCGATGACCGTGTCGAGGAGGGTCTCGAGCAGCTCGTCCACGGACGGGACCGCCATCAGCCGCTCGCTGAACTCGTGCAGGCGTCGCAGCCCCGCGAGCTCACTGTTACTCTCGCCGCCGCTGCTCGGGCCCTCGCTCTGCGGCTCGCTGAACATGCTGAAGGACAGCTGCGCCTGCCCCAGGGTGAGGCGATCTCCGTTCACCAGCCGGGCGCGACGCTTGCGCTTGCCGTTGATCTGGATCTCCGCGGCTCGGTCCACCTCCTCCAGCTGAAAGTCGCGACCATTGAAGACGATTTGCGCGTGGTGCTGGTGGACGGTGGCGTCCGGGATGTGGATGTCGTTGCCCAGCGCCCTCCCCAGGGTCGTCACCGGCCGGTGAATGGCGAAGAGCTTGGGAGAGCCCTCTGGAGGAAAATAACGAACGAGCGCCATGTAGGATGCTGCAGGCTATCGGGCGGGACGATGTCTGACAACGTTCCTCCCGGTTGCCCCCAGTCGGCCTCGCCCTTCCGGCCATTCCACGCTCCGATTCGGCGCGGTGAGGCCTCGAGAACGGCGCGGTGGACGCGGGAGCGGTGCAGCTCGGCTCCGTTCGGCACGACGAGGTCCGGCACGACGAGGTCCGGCACGACGAGGTCCGGCACGACGAGGTCCGGCACGACGAGCGCGGCGGTGGGGCGCGAGTGGCTCAGTACAAGCGACCACTCATGCTCAGCCCCATTCCGCCGTGGAAAGCCATGGGCGCCAGGGACTCGAGCTCTCCCCAGCTCCCCAGGCGCGCGAGGCCCGTGAACTGGTCGTCCACGCCGGGCGCGCGAGCGCTCGAGGTCCCCTTACCCGCGCCGAAGACTGCGCCGGCAATCAAGCCGAGGGTCGTCGTCGTCCCGGTAAACACCAGCCCTCGCTTGACTGGCGGGCGGTCGTCACCGAGGTAAAATAGATAGATCGGGGCCGACACGGCGGCGCCGATGCCCGCGCCGATCCACATCATGCCCAGCTGATAGCCCGTCGGCACGGTGAGGGTGGACAACGCGCCGGCGGCGATGGCCCCCGCGTTCACGCCGATGAGCCCCCCGAGGGCCGCAGACTCGTTGGCCTCGTTGTAGGACTTGCTCGCCGAAGACACGCCGTATCCGAACATCGCCCCGATCGCGGAGCCCCAGAGGGTACCGCTCGAGACCAACAAACCGCTCTCCGGTGGGGGCTCGAGGTAGTAGCCCGCGGCGTACCCTCCCACCGCACCGAGGGTCGAGCCGATGGCTGCCGCGCGGGTGAGCTGACGATACCCCCAAGCGTCCGCGTCCGGCTGGGAAGCGTGCTGCAGGGCGACGATGCCCGCGCCGTTCGCGGTGCCGAGGATCATCCCGGCGGTGATCGCCATGGGGAGACCGCGGTCCATGCGGGGGCGATCGAGGAAGTACACGCCGATGGGGGCGGACAGGCCGAGCACCGCCGGAGCGATCGCGTACAAGCCCGGGTCGTCGATGCGGAGCTCCGCGGAGAGCCAGAGGCCCAAGCCGACCCCGTAGAGCGCGGAGGTGCCGTACAGCGTGCCGATCTCCCAATCGTCGCGCTCACGCTGCACCCGCGCCGGCTGCGTGACGTAGGGGCTTTGGGGGTAGCCCGGCTGACCATAACCGGGTTGCCCGTAGCCTGGCTGAGCATATCCCGGCTGCCCGTAGCCTGGCTGACCGTAGCTCGGTTGCGCGGGACCGGGTTGGCCATACCCCGGTTGGCCATACCCGGGTTGGCCAGAGGGGGCCGGCTGCTGGGCGGGTGGTTGCCCGTAGGCTGGAGGTTGTTGAGCCTGCGCGGTGCCGGCGGACAGGGTTCCGACGGACAGGGAGATCAGGGAGCCAGCCAGCGCCAGTACGTTCTTCACGGTGCGGCTACTATAGGCGTGGTCTCCGGTCCGGGTCCTCATCGAAGGGTGCGCTGGGGGCCGAGGTTCTCGGGGCGGCAGCTTTTGGGGCCGAAGCTCGTGGGGCCGAAGCTCGTGGGGCGGGTGCATGGGGCGGGTCCGGGCGCGATGGTGACGGCTGACCCCGTGAGCAACGGCCACCGCGCCGCGCTCGTCAATGGGGAGCTCGGTCCCTCGAGCCATCAGTCCCACTCGGAGCGGGCGGGACGAGACAGCAACCCTCGTACGGCCTCGGCCGTGGGCTTGCCCCCGTAGAGCACCGAGTAAACGGCCCCGGTGATCGGGAGATCGACCGCGTGGCGGCGCGCCAGCTCGTGAGCGCTGCGCGCCGTGACGTACCCCTCGGCGACCCCGGGCAACTCCGCCAGTGCCTCCTCCAGCCCCTTCCCCGCTCCGAGCAGGAAGCCGAGGGTCCGGTTGCGGGACAGCTCCCCGGTGCAGGTGAGGATGAGATCGCCGAGCCCGGCCAGGCCCGCGAGGGTCAGCACCTGTCCCCCCTTCGCCACGGCGAGCCGGGCCATTTCCGCGATGCCGCGGGTGATCAGGGCGGCGCGGGTGTTGTGCCCGAACCCGAGTCCATCGCAGGCCCCTGCGGCGATGGCGATCACGTTCTTCAGAGCGCCCCCCACCTCCACCCCGATGGGATCGGCGTTGGTGTAGACCCGGAACCACTCGTTCGCGAGCAGCTGCTGGAGTTCGCGCGCGAGCTCCGCGTTGGTCGAGGCCGCGACCACGTTGGTCGGGACGCGCCGGGCCACCTCCTTCGCGAAGCTCGGCCCGGAGACCACGGCGCTCCGCGTCTCGACGTCCTCGCCGAGCACGTCCGAGAGCACGTCGCTCATGAGCAGCAGGGTGCCGTCCTCGATCCCTTTGCTCGCGCAGACCCAGCGCGCCGCCGCACTCGCGTGGGGGCGCGCCCATTCGACGGTGGGACGGACCGCGTGGCTCGGCACCACCACGACGATCCAGTCCGCTCCGGAGACCGCCTCGGCGTGGTCCGCCGTGGGGAGGAGGCGCTCGGGGAGGGGCGCGCCGGGCAAGAACTCGCGGTTCTCCCGGTGCTCCCGGAGGGCGCGGGCGTGCTCCTCCTGCCACGTCCACAGGGTGACCTGATGGCCGTTTTCCGCCAGGAGGCGTGCCAGGGCGGTTCCCCAGGCCCCTGCACCCAGTACTGAGACGCGACTCACGGTCGTTAGCCTACCCTCGACGGGGACCGTGTCACGAGCGCCGTGGCCCCGCTGCGTCTGGGGCCTTTTCGGATATGCTCGCCGGCGATGCCTCCCGCAGAGACCTCCCCCGAGCCACCCGGAGCCGCGCGCGCCCTGGAGCGCGCGCCGCGATCGAGGAGATCGCGCTCTCGAGTCCGCCGTGCGCTGTGGGGGGTCGCCCTGCTCGCCGCCAGCGCGGCGCTGCCGAGCTGCGCCAGCCGGGAACAGCTCGGTGGCTCCGCCGTCGGGATCGTGGGTCAGGGGGTCGTCAACAATCCCGCCAACCGCACCCTCCGCTTCGACATCCTGCGCTTTGGCCTGGACCAGTTCTGTAAGGAAATGATGGAGCGGGGCGCCCCCCTCAAGCTGCACGACGATCAGCCGGTCATGGGGCGCTTCTTCGCGGAGGGGTGCCAGTCGCAGGTGTTCGACGAGGCGCAGCGCAACACCCTGGTGGTCCAGTTCAGCGGGCGGGGGTACGCGTGGACGAATCTCACGGGGCGCATCGGGTTCCGGACGCGGGCGCTCGTGGAGCTGTCCCCGGATTTCCGGCTCCACGACGACTCGATGTACGTCTACTTCCGCGCCCAGAAGGTGGACGCCAGCGACTTCGAGCTTCTGCTCACGGAGGCGACCGCCACCACCGCGGCGGCGCGGGCGAGCGGGGTGGACGCCAACCGCGTCGGGCGAGCGATCGTGGACGGGCAGCTACGCCGTGGGTTCACCGTCATCCGCTACGATCGGGACGGGCACATGGATTTCGAGCTCGGCCTGGTGCCTCCGGGGGAGCGCCCCTTCCGGCCCTACACGGTCGTGTCCTCCCCGAGGCGCACCGTCGACAACGGCCGCACCGAGGTCTACCAGGAGCAGCAGGATTACGTCGGCCGCTTCCGCGTCGACGACTCGGGCCAGGCGCTCACCCTCACGATGAAGCTCGATGGAGCCGCCGCCGTGGACGTGGCGCTCCTGCACGCCCGCAACGTGAACCCGATGTTGGAGCGCTACCTGACCAGCCCGGGAGCGGCACCGCTCGGCGCCCACCCCGCGTTCGCCGCCCAGCTGACCTCCGCGGCGCCCCTCCGAGCGGAAATCCCCCTCCCCGAGGGGGAGTATTTCCTCCTCATCGACAATTCCTCCGCAGCAGGCGTCACGGGGCCCGCGTCCGCTTCGGCGGCCAAGGTCGACTACCTCGTGCAGCTCGGCGACGCCCCGTGAGCTCTTGCTCCGCGGCGCCAACCCACCTTGCCGCCCCCATACCCGGCGACTAGGGTCCGTCCCGGACCAGTCTCGTGAACGCCAAACTCTACCGGTACGTCTTCTGGCCGCTGTGGTTCTTCGCCGTTCCCTTGGCTCTCGCGACGGCGACGGTCTGGGTCCTCGGCGCGGGTGAAGACGCCATTCCCAGCGGCGGGTTCGGTCGCTTCCGCTGGTTCGTCCAGGATCAGAAGGTCCCGGCCATCATCGTCTTCTTCACCCTCTACGAGATGGTGCTGTACCACTTCCGGCACTCGCTGCCGTGGGCGGACAGCATGGGGGTCGCCGGGCGCACCGGCCTGCCCGCGGATCTCCGCAGGGAGTACGAGCACGCGGGGCACCTCCTCGACGAGGCGCGCCGGATCCTGCGCAAACACAAGCAGGCGGTGCAGCGCGACGTCCCCGCCAAGCACCGCGACGCCCTCGCCGAGGCTCTGGCGCGGCTGGAGGGGTCGCTGGCGGCAGAGCCCTTCGATCGCGCGGCCTTCGAGGAGGACCATCAGCGGGCCGCCGAGCTCGTGGACAAGCACCTCGCCCGCTGGCAGCGGGGGGAGCTGCGGGAGTACACCGAATCGATCCTGATCGCGGTGGGCGTGGCCCTGTTGCTCCGGGCTTTCGTGATCGAGGCGTTCAAGATCCCCAGCGGCTCGATGCTGCCCACGCTGCAGATCCAGGACCACATCTTCGTCAACAAGTTCGCCTACGGCCCCAACATCCCCTTCACGAAGACGCGCCTCTTGCCCGACATGCCCCCGAAGCGGGGCGACGTGATCGTCTTCGAGTATCCGGATCCGAACCCCCGGGCTCCGAAGCAGGACTTCATCAAGCGAGTCATCGCCTTGCCCGGGGACGTGCTCGAGGTGGAAGGCGGACACCCCATCATCAACGGTTGGAAGGTGCCCCGCTGCCGCGTCGGGAGCTACGAGTTCGACGAGGGGGAGCCCGGTTACGTGAAGCAAGGCGGCCTCTACGTGGAGTTCCTCGGGGACTACTCCTACCTGACCTTGTTCGAGGACGAGCCCCCCGAAGAGGAGGAGGGGTTCAGCTCCCGCCGGGTCTTGCGCCAGGGCCCCTACCGCGTCGAGGAGGGGGAGGTCTGGGTCCTCGGAGACAACCGCAACAACAGCAGCGACTCCCGCGCCTGGCGTCAGGGTCGCGGCGCGGGCGTGCCCTTCGAGAACATCAAGGGGCGGGCTCTGTTCGTCTGGCTGTCCTTCAACAATCGCGGGGAGGACCTGCTGGGGGTCACCTGGGATCGTCTGTTCGTGGACGTGATGGGTAAGCCCCGCTTGCCGCGCGAGGCGGAAGAGTCGCTCGTTCAGGGCATCGATCGCTGCCTGGCCGAGCGGCCCGCCGACACGCACCCCCCCGACCCGAAGCCTCTCGAGCGCCGCGCCGAGCGTTGACGGAGCGCCCTGCGCTGGGGTCGAGGGCTCCTGGGGGCACCGAGCTCCGCGGAAAGCCGGGTTTCACCAATCGAGCGAGCAATATGCCCATGACGTGGGCTTCCTGGAGGGACATGCTCGCTCACCTACGCGGAGCGATCGTGCAGCCTTCCTGCAAGACTCCGCGACCGCCCGGATGCTCCCTCAACGCGGGCCCTCAACGCAGGACGATGTCGAGGCGCCGACGTTCCTTGCGGGCGGCGCTGGCCCGCACCAACGTGACGACGATCATCGCGAGCCAGGCGAGATCGATGATCGCTCCGATGACGTGGACGAGGCTCGGAGGAAGCCCGGGGGCGACCAGCAAGAGGAAGCCGACGTCGAGCACGATCTTCAGGAAGCACGCGAGGCTCCCCGCGGAGTAGATCCCGCTCTCTCGTCGCCGCCACGCCTCGAAGGCGCCCGGGTCGACGTGGGGGTAGTCCTGCGCCTCCCGCCGGCTGGAGTCGAGCTTCCGGATCGTGAACAGGATGCCGAAAATGACGGCGAGCACGTCCAACACGTCGACAGCCATGGGGCCGCCGGCCTAGTACGCGGGGGTGATGGCCGCAACCTCGGGCACCGCGAAGCCCCGCGTCGTGAGCTGGGGTGAGCTGCTGTGGGACGTCTACCCCACGGAAGCCCGCCTCGGGGGTGCGAGCGCCAACCTCGCCTTCCACGCGGCGCAGCTCGGCTGCGAGAGCCTGCTGGTGAGCCGCGTCGGTCGCGACGAGCTGGGGGCGCGGGCTCTGGAGCTCCTCCGCAACGGAGGCGTCGACGTGTCCGGCGTCCAGCAGGACGACGACGTCCCCACGGGAGAGGTGCGGGTGGAGCTCGTCGACGGGGAGCCGCGCTTCGCCATCGGAGCCCCCGCTGCCTGGGATCGCATCCGACTCACGTCCGCGGTGGCCGCCCGCATCCGCCACGCGGACGCCCTCTGTTTCGGGACCTTGGCCCAGAGGACGCCCCTCGTGCGCGGCGAGCTGCTGAGCCTGCTCACGGAGCTCCGAGACGCAGAGCTCGCCGGAGAAGCGGAAGCGCCTCGAGACGCGAAAGCGTCCCGAGACAGGGAAATGGCCCGGAGCGACCGCGGCCCGCTGCGCGTCGTCGATCTCAACCTGCGCGCACCCTTCATCGACGCCGGCTTCGTCCTGGACGCGCTGGAACACGCCGAGGTGGTCAAGCTGAACGAGGCCGAGGTCGACGCCCTCCGTCACCTCGACGGCGCGCCCGCAGATCTTCGCGTCGCCCCCCTCCCCTGGCTCACCTCGCGAGTCCGGCTCGTGGCGGTGACCCGAGGCAGCCGCGGCGCGCTGCTCCTCACGGAGGACGAGCGCCTCGAGCACCCTGGTTTTCCCTCCACCGGAGCCGACCCCGTGGGCGCCGGAGACGCCTTCACGGCCGTGCTCGCCCGGGAGCTGTGCCGCGGCACTCCGTTGGCCGTCGTCCTCGAGCGAGCGTGCCGCTACGCCGCCTGGGTGGCCTCGCGCCCCGGCGCCCAACCCCGCCCCGACGCCGCGCTACTCGCCGCGCTGGATTGATTCGAGTGGGGTCGACCTGAGCGGGGTCGAGCCGCGTGGGGCCGAGCTGCCCTCAGGAGCCCGCGTTCATGGAGCAGGGGCGGCGGCTCCGCCGGGTCACGTAGGCGAGCCACCGATCGTCCCACGCGGGCGCCGCGGCGGGAAACGAGGGGCGCCCCATCAGGTAGCCCTGGCCCAGGGGCGCGCCGCAGGCGCGCACCGTACGGAGTTCCTCCACGGTCTCGATCCCCTCGGCGACGACCAGGGCGCCCAGCTCGGTGCACAGATCGATGACGTACTCGAGGTGCGCCGCCTTGAGCGGGTCCTTGTCCACGTCGCTCACGAGGGATCGATCCAGCTTCACGACGTCGGGCTCGAGCTCCAGCACGCGGAAGAGATCCGAGTGCCCCACGCCGAAGTCGTCGACGACGAGGCGCGCGTTCATGCGCCCCTTGAGCTCGAGGAGCATCTGTCGAGTCACATCCATGTGCTCGAGCGCCGCGGCCTCGGTGATCTCCAGGTAGACCGCGCCGTCGTGGAAGCACATGGGGTCGTCGGGGCGCACCAGCCAGCGCTCCCCGAGCTCATGCGGATGCAAGTTGACGAATAACGTGCCCGCCGGGAAGCGAGAGAAGCAGACCTCGCGGATCATGCGGCCGAGGCGCCCACAGAAGCGCTCCTCCTCCGCGCGCTCGAACAACGCGATGGGCGAGGGGAACTCCTCGCGACTGCACCGCGCCAGGGCCTCGTAGGCAAAGACCTGCCCCGTCGCGAGGTCCACGATTGGCTGAAAGACTACGTCGAGCTCTGCCAGGGAGAGGCTGCGCACGCTCGCCCGATCTCCCGCGGAGCGGAGCAGATCGGAGTAGGTCCACTTGAGGGGGGTCGGCATGGTGGGGAAAGCCCGGCCGTATCGCGCTGTGCAACCGAGCAGGTCGTTCCGGCAGACTTCCCCATCATCATCGCCGACTCCGCTTCAGTAAAGAGTCGGCATAGTAATTTGTCCGATTACACCACAGCACATCGCCGCACAGGGTCGCATTGCTTTTTTGCCAACATTGGATTTCCCGGACAGCTGGAGTGCCGGCCGCCGCGCCCCGTGCGCCCCCCCGCTGTCGAGGGTGCGCTCCACATGGCGAACCCATCGGCGCGCTCGGCCCCTTCGAGGCGCCGGACGCTGCGTCGCGAGGCTGTCGCGAGGCAGACACGCCCACGGCGACGCGCGGCTCAGCCCTGGGCGGGGAGCCGTGAGAGCTCGTCGAGGAGATAGACGTTGGCGAGGATCGCCTTGCGGAACACGCCGAGGTGGAGGGACTCGTCGGGGCCGTGGGCGCCCGTCTCCGGATCCATCACCCCGTTGAGCAGGAGCGGCAGGTGCGCATAGCGCCGCCCGAACGACGCCACGAAGGGGATCGAGCCGCCGATGCCGATCTGCACCAGGGGCCTGCCCCAAGCCCGCTCATAGGCGCGATCCGCCGCCTCGAAGGCGGGCCCCTCGGGGGTGTACAGCCAGCTGTCCGCGCGGCCCGGGCGCTCCACGAGGGTCACCCTCACTCCGCCGGGGGGATCGACGAGGAGCTCCGCTTCGAGCTGCGCTCGCATCTCGTCGTGGGTCATGCCCGGAGGCACGCGGATCGACAGGGTCGCAGAGGCCCGGCTCCGCAGCGCGTTCTTGTGCTCGTCGGGGCGCGGCAAGGTGGTCGACAGCACGGTGACCGCCGGCTGTCGCCAGAGCCACTCCGCCGCGGGCCGCCCCCGGAGCGGGAGCGGGTCCACCCCGTCGAGCAGGTGCGCGCCGCTCCGGATCACCTCGGGCGTGAGGGGGATGGCCTCCGCCGCCCGCCGCCAGCTCTCGGGCACTTCTCGGCGACCGAGGCGCATGCGGCCGTCCTCGTCCACCAGCCGCGCCAGCAGGCTCATGAGCGCGTTGCCCACGTCGGGCGCCATGTTGCCCCACAACCCCGAGTGCACGTCGGAGGACAGCGCTTCGCAGGTCAGCTCGACCTCGTAGAGGCCGCGCAAGGACGTCGTGAGCCCCGGGATCTCCGTCGAGGGGTTCTCGCAGTCGGTGAGCACCATCACGTCCGCCTCGAAGTCGCCCGGGAACGCGTCCATGAAGCGCTCCAGGTTGGGCGAGCCGATCTCTTCCTCCCCCTCGATGACGAGCTTCACGTGGACGGGCAGCTCGCCGGCCACCGCCAGCCACGCCCGGAAGCACGCGACGTGGGACACCCAGCCCCCCATGTCATCGGCAGCGCCCCGCGCATAGAGGCGCTCCCCCTTGCGCGTCGGCTCGTGGGGAGGCGTCGACCAGGCCTCGCCCCGCACCGGCTGAAGATCGAGGTGTCCGTACACCAGGACCGTCGGGGCATCCTCCCGCGTGCAACGACGCTCGGCCGCGACGAGCGGCAGGGCCCCGGGCAGCTCCCTCACATGGGCGGTGAACCCCAACGCCGCCAGCTCCGCGCGGATCTGCGCGGCCAGGCGCGCCACGTCGCCGTGGTGGGCGGGCTCGCAAGAGATCGCCGGGATCCTGAGGTAGCCGCAGAGCTCCTCGACGGTTGCCTCGAAACGTTCATCGGCCCACTGGGCCACCTGGTCGACCACGGACATGGCCCGACTCTACTCCAAGGGGCGTCCCTGCGCCCAAGGCCGTGACCGCGACGCTCAGCGCTTCGCCGATCTCCGCCTCGACCTTCAGGCTCGCCAGCGCGTCCCCGCGGGTCCGGCCGCGGTTGAGGATCGCGATGGGCATGCCCTGCCGCGCCGCCCGGTGAGCGAATCGGTAGCCGGAGAAGACCATCAGCGACGACCCCACGACCAGCAGCGCGTCGGAGTCATCGAGGGCGGCGTAGGCGCGCTCCACCCTCGGCTTCGGCACCGCTTCGCCGAAGAAGACCACACCGGGCTTGAGCACTCCGCCGCAGTCGGGACAGTCCGGCACGCGAAACGCCTCGTAGTGGGCGCCGTCCAGGTCCATGTCGCCGTCGGGGGCGACACGCCCGCTCAGCTCGAGGAACTCCGGGTTCAGGGTGGCGAGGGTTGCCTGGTGCTCCTCACGGGACGTGGTGAAATCGCAGCTCAGGCACACCACATCGTCGAGGCTCCCGTGCAGATCCAGCACGCGGCGACTGCCGGCGCGCTGGTGGAGCCCATCCACGTTCTGCGTCACCAGCAGCGAGACGCTCCCGCGCCGCTCGAGGGCCGCCAGAGCGTGGTGCGCCGCGTTGGGACGGGCCGCCCCCATGTGGCGCCAGCCATGCAGGCTGCGCGCCCAGTAACGCCGACGCACCCGGTCGCTGCTCACGAGCTCCTCGATGGTGATGGGCTGACGCCGCTTCCACGCTCCGTGCTCGTCGCGATAGTCGGGAATGCCGGAGGCGGTGCTGCACCCCGCGCCGGTCAGCACCAGGACGCGCCGATGGGACCCGAGGAAGGCGGCGAGATCGGCGAGGCTGCCCATGTGCCGTTCTTCTTTGAGCCGTCCCCGAGGACCTGTCCAGAGCCCCTCAGCCGGAGCGCTGGAGGACGGCGAACCCGAGGCCGACCCAACAGAGCCACAGGACGAGGGCCGCGCAGAGGTGGACGACCTGCATCCAGCCGGGGGCGGAGAGCCAGACGTTGAGCAGCCCCAGGGCGAGCTGACCATACACGGTGATCGTGAGCGCGCGGGACCACCGCGCGGCTCCTCCCGCGCCCCCCTCCCTCGTGGAGAGGGAGCGCGCGGCCAGATCCGGACCGAGCCACAGCAAAAGTCCGCTCACGGCGATCGCCAAGAGCGGGTGAGCGCCCCGCAGGCGCTCGAGGAAATGGGCCCCGGCGCTCCCCACCTGGGACACCGTCTCGGTGACTCCGGCCGTCGCGGGGTACAGAGTGTCGCCCAAGGCCGTCACCGCGCCCGCGGCGGCGACGACCCCGATGCCCACCGTGCCCACGAGCAGCGGCTTGAGGGCCGCCGACTTCCAGTCGACGCGCGCCGTGGGACGACCCCCGAGCAGCGCCGCCCACGCCATCACTCCCGTGAGGGCCAGGGTGTTCACCAGGTGGAGCCCCATGATCACCGCGCGAGCGAAGGAGTCGTTGTCCCCCACGAGCCGCAGCAGCACGAGCGCCGCACCGATGAGGGCCTCGACCACCATGAGCACCACCGCCGCCATCGCGGCGCGACGCAGCGGGTGGGGGGCGGCCACACGCTTGAAGGAGACGAACGCGAGGACGAACACCACGAGCATGCTGAGGCCGGAGGTGATCCGGTGCGTCAGCTCGATCACCGTCTCGACGCTCTGAGGCAGGTGGACGACTTCACCCTGACAGGTGGGCCAGTGCTGCCCACAGCCCGCCCCCGACCCCGTGATCCGCACGACGGCACCGAACAGGATCACGAGGATCGTGTACGCGAGCCCCGCCAGCCAGAGCTCCCCGAGGCGTCCCGTCGTGGCCGGTCCGGGCGGGTCGGCTTCGATCGTCAGGGGTGTGTCGAGGGTACGTCCATCGCTGATCACGGCGAGACCGATGTGCCACGCTCGGGCGCTCGTGACCAGCGCCGGGCCGCGCCGGGATTCCAGTCGCCCCCAGGTGCCGCTCAGCTCACTGGCGCGCCCGGGCGCGGCGCCCTCGCCAGCGGACCAGCGGCACCCCCGTGGCGAAGGACGACTCCACGCCAAAAGTGTCCTCGAAGATGCGGCGCTGCGCGGGCGTCCCCGCGAGGATGAGCTCACCGCCCGGCTCGAGCTCGGCGCCGCCCGTGGGTCCCACGACGAGGGCCTCTGGGGTCCGCACGCCGATGACGTTCAGCCCCGTCCGCTCGCCGATCCCGCTCTCCTCCAGCTTCATGCCGCCGAGCGAATGCGGCACGGGCACCCAGAACAGCTCCACGTCCTCCCCGAGGATCACGAGATCCCGCTGCTGATAGAGGGCGAGCACGCTCTGCACCCCGAGCCGCGCATAGCTCAGGACGAAGACGGCCCCCGCCCGGTGGATCGCCTCGAGGTTCCGCTCGTGGGTGATGCGGCTGACGATGCGCGCGTCGGGGTTCAGTCGGTGGCAGTACAGCGCCAGGAAGATGTTGGTGGCGTCGTCGTTCGTGGTCAGCACGACCGCGGGCGTCTGGTGGATCCCCGCGTTCTCCAGGACCCGCAGCTCGGACGCTTCGCCGTAGTACACCTGCGCCGGGAGCTCGGCGAGGATCGGGCTCAGCTCCCGGGCGCGCTCGACCATGTGCACCTCGATGCCCCGCCGTTGCAACGCACGGGTCGTCGCCCGCCCCACCTTCCCTCCGCCGAGCACGACCACCGGATGCTCATTCGTCCCGGGCACCCGCAAGGCCCGGTCCAGGAGCGCGATCTGTTCCTCGGCGCCCGCCACGACGATCACCGCGTACTCGTCGAGCACCGAGTCGGCCTGGGCTGGGTACAGGTGCCCTCTCTCCCAGTAGGCGATGACGCTCACCCCGAGCCGCTCCCGTAGCCGCGCCGCGCGGAGCGACTGACCGGCGAGCTCGGTGTTGTGCACCGGGAACTCGGCGATGAGCACCCCTTCGAACTCCCCGATCACCTGACCGCTGCGCCCCCCCGCCACGACGCGCGCCGCCAGCTGCTCACCGAGCCGTTGCTTCAGCGGTAGCACGTGGGTCGCGCCCGCGAGCTCCAAGACGTCGCTGGACGCCGCGTTCTCGACCAGCGCCGCCACGGCGAGGAACGGCGCGACCTCCCGCGTCGTCAACGTGATGTTCGCGTTGGTGGCGTCGTCGTGGTTGGCGTAGAGCAGCCGGGCCTTGGCGGCGTTCGCGGCCACGTAGGTCTCCTTGCTGTCGGGCTCCCCGACGATCACGGAGATCCCTTCGTCGTGGAGCTTGGCGGCCCTGGCGTGGTCCGCCTCGATCACGACGTAGGGCGCGCCGCTCTCCGTGAGCCGCTTCACCAACCCCTGAGCGGTCACGTCATAGTGGGTGATGATGAGATGGTCCTGCACCTGCGACGGCAAGCGCCGCGGCGCCCGCGAGCGGATCTGCGCCTCGAGCCAGGGCGCGTACAGATAGCGGATGAAGGCGAACGGGAGCACGATGAGCAGCAGGACGATGCCGCTCAGCACCACGACGAGGCTGAAGGCGCGCCCCGCGTCGCTCTGAAAGGTGATGTCGCCGAACCCCAGCGTGCTCATCACCACGAGCGTCCAGTACAGACCGCTCAGCCACGAGTGCCTCTGCCCCTCCAGGGCCATGAGCACGTGGAACACCGTCGCGTACACGAGCACGACGACCACGAGCAGCGCCAAGAACTTCGACAAAGCGCGCAGGTTCCGGCGGGTCTGCTGCTCCGTGAACAGGTAGGAGATTCGGCGCCCCAGAAGCGTCATGCGGCCCACCGGCTCAACGGCGCAAACCATCGTGCACGTGAGTCCCGCTGGTGTAGCCTCAGACAAGGGAGGGACCCATGGACATCATCGATCCGGCAACCGGCGAGAGGCTCGAGCGACTCACCCCCGACGACGAGCAGGGGATCCGCGACAAGGCGCAACGGGCGCGCGCGGCTCTCCCCTCCTGGCGCGCCACGCCGCTCGCCGAGCGGACCGCGGTCGTCGGACGCTTCCGGTCGAGTGTCCAGGCGCACCTCGACGCGCTCGCCCAGACCCTCACGCGCGAGATGGGCAAGCCCCTGACCCAGAGCCGCGGGGAGCTGACCGCCCTGCTGAGTCGCATCGACTTCTTCCTCGAGCACACCCCGGAGGTGCTGGAAGCGCGCCTCGTCCACGAAGCGCCCGGTCTGCGGGAGCTCGTCACCCGTGAGCCCCTCGGGGTGGTGGCCTGTGTCTCTGCCTGGAATTACCCCTACTTCGTGGGCGGGAACGTGTACCTGCCCGCGCTGCTCACGGGGAACGTGGTGCTCTACAAGCCGTCGGAGTTCGCGACCCTGAGCGGCTTGCGGGTAGCGGAGCTCTGGCGCGAAGCAGGGCTGCCCGAGGGCGTCTTCCAGGCGGCGGTCGGCGGCGGAGACGTGGGCCGCCTGCTCCTCGACCAGTCCATCGACGGCGCCTTCTTCACGGGCTCGTTCGTGACCGGTCGACGCATCGCCGCCCAGCTCGCGCCCCGCCTGGTTCCCCTCCAGCTCGAGCTCGGCGGCAAGGATCCCGCCTACGTCACCGAAGACGCCCCGGTCGAGCGCAGCGCCCAGGCCCTGGTGGAGGGGGCCTTCTACAACGCCGGGCAGAGCTGCTGCGCCGTCGAACGCATCTACGTCCGCAGGGAGCTCTTCGACGATTTCGTGGAGCATTTCGTCGCGGAGACCCGCAAGCTGCGCCTCGGCGATCCTCTGGACGAAGCCACCACCCTGGGACCGCTGGCGCGCCGGGACGCCCAGATCGAGGTCTTGGAGGCGCAGATCCGCGACGCGACGCAGCAAGGCGCGCGCATCCTCACGGGCGGGCGGCGCGCCGAGCGTCCCGGATTCTTCTTCGAGCCCACCGTGCTCGTCGACGTGGACCACTCCATGGACGTGATGCGCGACGAGAGCTTCGGACCCGTGATCGGGATCCAGGCCGTCGACGACGACGACGAGGCCCTCGCTCTGATGGCGGACACCCCCTACGGCCTCACCGCCGCGGTGTACACGCCCGATCCGGACCGGGCGCGCGCCCTGCTCTCCGCGCTCCCGGTCGGCAGCGCGTACCACAACTGCTGCGATCGGGTGAGCCCGCGCTTGCCGTGGAGTGGACGCGGGCATTCGGGGCTCGGCTGCACCCTATCCATCGACGGCATCCGCGCCATGACGGTGCCGAAAGCCTGGCACCTGCGGAGCTGAGGTCCACAACGCTCGAGCGCGGCCCGGCGCCGAACCGTGGCCCCCTGATCGATGCGCTTGCCCTGCGCGAATTGCAGCGTCGAAGGCCCACCACGGGACTGGCTCATGGGCCAAACTCGCGGGAAGATGAGCTCACCCCCTTCTCTTCCTTCGGACCCATGATGCCTTTTCGCTCCTTTGCCCTCCTCTTCGCGCTCGTGGCCTGCGGAACCTCCGGCAATGGAGGGAGCGCCGGCCCCGGAAACCCCTGCCCCGACGACTCCTGCGGAACCCCACCCGGCACGGGCGGTCAGCCAGCCCCCTCCACCGGAGGACGGGGAAACGACGACGCCACGGGGGGCGGCGCTCCCCTCCCCAGCGGTGGCAGCGGCGGTGGCGGCGGGACGCTCCATCCCGGCGACTGGAACGCCCACGTGATGGACGGCGCCCCGGATCGCCTCGACGCCGAGTACGCCGCGTGGCGCGCCGGCCACTTCCACGAGTGCCCGGACGGCAGCGCCTCCGTGCGCATGGGCCAGGATCGAGTCGTCTCGGAGGGCATCGGCTACGGCATGCTGATCACCGCGACCCTCGGTCCCCAGGAGGACTTCGACGCCCTCCACAAGTTCTACGAACAGGCCGCGAAGGGGAGCTCGGGCCTGATGAACTGGGAGTGTGGCGCCTGCGGAAGCTGCGGCGGAGGCGGACCAGCCACCGACGCGGATCTCGACGTGGCGATGGCGTTGGTGCAAGCGGACGCGCGCTGGGGCGGCTATGCGGACGCAGCCCTCGCCGTCATCCGGAACCTCCGGAAGCCGAGCGTCACCGAGCAGTGCGGCAGCTGGCTCGTGATGCGCCCAGGCGATCACTGGGGTGGCTGCTCGGACAACGGGCTCATCAATCCCTCCTACTGGGCGCCCGGATACTACCGGGTCTTCGCGGAGCGGGATCCCGAAGGCGCCGACCTCTGGAACACTCTGATCGACGACAGCTACGCGCTGCTCGAGGAGAGCCGTGGGCACCACCCGGACGGTCTCTTCCTGTGGCCGGATGCCATGACGTGGAACGGGGCGGGCTTCGATCCGGCCACGGGCTTCTCCTACAACGGCTACGACGCGTGCCGGGTCCCGTGGCGTCTGGCGACGGACTACGCCTGGACGGGGGACCCGCGAGCCAAGGCGCTGCTCGAGTGGACGAGCGCGCAGGTGGACTCCCGGGGGTTCGCCGGGATCAGCGGGGACGCCAACAGCGCCTTTTATGGCTCTCTGGCCCTCGGCAGCGTCGCCGTGAGCCAGGCGAAGGCGAACGAGCACTTCTCGGCCTGGATGAGCGCGGACATCGACGACGCCCCCTACTACCAGGGGACGCTCCGCGTCCTTTACCTGCTGATCGCGGCCGGGAAGTTCCCGTCGACGCTCTGAGGCGTTCCTTCGCCCCGGAACTGATCTAGATTGCAGGAGGCCGGCCGCAGCCGGCTCTCTCGGAAAGAAAGTTATGCAAATCCGACTCAATACGGACAACAACATCGAAGGTCGCGAGAAGCTCGCCGCGCACGTGGAGAAGGTCGTCAGCCACGCCCTGAGCCATTTCTCGCGCCGCATCACCCGCGTCGAGGTGCACCTCGGCGACGAGAACGGCGAGAAGACGAGCGCCGGCGACAAGCGCTGCATGATGGAAGCCCGCGTCGAAGGGCGCCCCCCGACGGCCGTCACCCACCACGCAGACAACGTCGACCAGGCCATCAGCGGCGCCGCGGACAAGCTGAAGCGAGCCCTCGAGCGCGAACTCGATCGCCTCGAAGCCCGCTGATGGCTCCGAACGGGCTCCAAGGTTGAGCGAGATGTGAGCGCAGCGCGTGCCGCTCGGCGGCGAACCGCGACGGCACGCGACGCTCGAAGGGCGAAGGAGCGTTCACCAACCAGCGTTCACCAACCTGAGAGCGCCGCTCGTGGCCCCGGCCGGAGACGCCGCCGCGCGACCGACCTCACGATCCGCGCCGATGGTCTTCCCGCTGCGCCTCGAGGGCCGCCAGGCGTCGCTCCAGCTCGATACGGGCCTGCCGCTCCCGCTCTTTCTCGGCGCGCTCGAACTCCGCCTCGGTCTGCCAGCGATGGACCCCGGCGCGATCGTCCGCGATCTCGAGGAGCCGCCCGCAGGGCACGAGCCACGCGCCGAGGACCTCGCAGAAGGCCGGCCGATCACCGAAGTGCACCCGCTCGAACAGCCCCGCCGGCACGCGTCTCCACACCTGCAGCGGGACCGGTCCGCCGAGGGAGCGTGGGCCCACGAGGAGTGGATCGAACACGACCAGCTCCTGTGTCCCCAAAGCCGCGTAGCGATCTTGGAGCTCCGTGTAGTCCTTGTGAGGGTGGTTCGCGCTCACGATCTCGAAGCAGAGAGGCGGGGGAACCTGACCCGGACGCCACGTGCACAGGCTCCCCAGGTCTTCCGCGTTCTCCGGCGGCGGCTCCAAGAGGCAGACGTCGGGATCGATCCCGATGTTCGGCGCCTCCTCGACCCAACGCACGGCGAGATTGCGAGCCACGCGGACGGTACGAGGGGTCCGTCGGCTCCAGGCCTCGAGGACCAGCTCCAGGTGGCGGGCGGCGGTGTTGTGAGGCACGGACTCGGGCACGGTTCCCTCCGGGAGAACCCATGTCGAGCGATACCTCTCCGTCAGATAGCGCACGCTGACCGCGACCGGATACTGCACGCTCTCCATTGTAGCTCGCATGGGCTGCATCGCAGCACCCCTCGTGAGCACGAAACGTGCCCACCCTGGAGAGGTAGAGATTTCGAGAGTTTCGAGATCAGATCCTCGCGCTCGGGGGCTGGCCGCCAGGCACCGGTCACCTGGCGGCCACGTCCCTTGCGCCTGCGGGTGGCCGGCTCATGCTCGACGCCCATGTCGACCACCGCGCTCTTCGACCTCCGCTCCGACACCGTCACGCAGCCGACGGACGCCATGCGCGCCGCCATGGCCGCCGCACCCGTCGGTGACGACGTCTACGGGGAAGATCCGAGCGTCCGGGCGCTCGAGGAGCGGGTCGCCGAGCTCGTCGGGAAGGAGGCGGCGCTCTTCGTGCCCAGCGGGACGCAAGCGAACCAGATCGCCCTGCTGTGTCATACGACGCGGGGGGACGAGGTGATCGTCGGTGAGGGCGCCCACTGCGCCTTCTACGAGTCGGGCGCCGCAGGGGCGTTGGCGGGCGTCCAGCTCGTGTGCGCGGGGCGCGGCGGCCTCTTCACCGCCGAGGACGCGGAGGCGCTGATCAAACCCACCGATGATCACTGCCCGCAGACGCGCCTGATCGCCATCGAGAACACCCACAACCGCGCGGGGGGACGAGTGTTCCCCCAACAGGACGTGCTCGCCATCGCGGCCCTGGCGCGCCGGCGCGGGCTCGCGCTCCACCTCGACGGCGCCCGGCTCTGGAACGCCGCCGTCGCCAGCGGCACGAGCGAGGCGACCCTGAGCGAAGCCTTCGACACGGTGAGCGTTTGTTTCTCCAAAGGGCTCGGGGCGCCCGTGGGGTCCGCGCTGTGTGGCCCCGCGCCCTTGATCCGGCGCGCGCGGCGCTGGCGCAAAATGCTCGGCGGCGGCATGCGACAGGCGGGCATCGTCGCCGCCGGAGCCCTCTACGCCCTCGAACATCACCGAGCGCGGCTCCCCCTGGATCACGCGGCGGCTCGGAGCATCGCCACGGCGCTCGCCGACGTCCCTGGGGTGACGGTGCTCCCCGTCGAGACGAACATCGTGCTCATCGACGTGCCCGGCGTCCCCGCGGCGCGCGTCGTGGCCGCCGCCCGGGAGCACGGCGTGCTCATCGGCGCCTTCGGCCCGGAGCGAGTGCGAGCCGTGACCCACATGGGTCTGGACCCCGCGGCGCTCCCGGGGGTGACCCGCGCGCTCCAGCGAGCGCTCGGCGCGGCTCGCTGAGCGGCGCCGGGGACTCGCCCGCGAGCCCACACACACAAAAAAAAAGAACGTCCCCCCGAAGGAGGACGTTCTCTGTGGCGTCAGGAGCGGGGCTCAGTCGCCGTCGCCGTCGCCGTCGCCGTCGCCGCCACCGAGGTTGGTGGTCTCAGACTCTTCGATCGACGGAGCGACGGTGAGGACCAGGGCGTTCCCAGCCGTCGAGTCGGCCGCAACCGCACCACCCAGGCTCAGCACCTTGTACACACCGCCCATGTCCGCGGTCGCCGACGCCGTGAAGGTCTGGCCGTTCGCCGCGTTCGTGGGGGTCGTACCGAAGGAGGTGTCGTAGTTGTACTGGAAGTAGATCGGCTGCTCCATGGTGAACTTCAGGCAGCTCCAGCCGATCTCCTCGGCGTTCGCGCCCTGGGTCCGCCAATCCTGAGCGGTCGGCTGGTACTTCTCACCGGACGCCTGAATCGTCGCGGGGACCGGGGCGAGCGCCGCCGCACAGAGCCGTCGCGTGACACCCCGCGTGCTGCCCAGGGCCATCACGCTTCCACCCATTCGCTCCCCCTCGTAGGCCGCCGCCGCGTCCTTGCCCATGCGCCCCAGGGCCAGGCGAGCCTCGGCCGTCTTGGCGTTGGTGACATACTGGCGGACACCGTAGATGGCGAGGGCGGCGAGGATGCCGATGATGACCACCACGATCATGAGCTCCACGAGCGTGAAGCCGCGGCTGTTCTTGAACTTCTTTGCTAGCGACATGGGGAGATCCTTTCCAGGTGAGGAGCTTCGGACGCGGGCTTCATGCCCAGGGAGTTCGCGTCGGATGTGAGCTGCCGTCTCTGCGAGCTCGTCTCCGACACCCATCCCTAAAGCAGGTCGCGTGCCAACGTCGTCATGAGCAACGAGAAAGGTTCTCCCGTAGCCTTTCATGGCTCAAATCACCTGCTGGGGGCGATGTGACCGCGAGAGCGTGGATATCGCGGGAGGTGAGAGAGCGAGGTGACGAAAATTGTCACCCGCTGGGAAGCGCTGGACGAAACGCGTCAACTCGGTCCCACCAGGGGTCACTTCGGCCCACGAGTCGGACAGGGGCGCAGAGCTGACTCGGCGGCCGAGCGTCGCCCAGATCCCGCGCCCCGAACGGAACGATTACTTATTCAAGAGAGAGACACCGGCGCATCGCCCCTCGCGGTGTCCACGTCGGAGCCCCATTCGCTCCGGTTCACGGCGTCTTCTTCGTCGCGCCAGGTACGCGCTGCGCCTCCGCCGCGTACCCCGAGATGCTCCCTGCGCGCACCTCTGGGTCAGAGGTCCTCGAGGGACACCACCGCGGGGGCGCGTGTGGACGTTCCGGTTGCCTCGCGCTCGTCGCCGCCTCGTTCCCTCTGTCCTCCCGCGGGCGCCGCATCGACGGCGTCGGGCAGGTCTGCGAGGGAGATCACCTCGCCCGCCGGGCGAGGTGCCGTCGTGTCGGGCGGCGTGGGGCTCGTGCCGTCTCCTCGACGCTGATGTGCGCCCCGAGCGCCCATCTCGTCACCCGTCGCATCTGCGTCGCGCTCGGTGCTCGTTCGGGCGGCAGCGCTCGCAGGCTCGGCGGCCCTCTCCGCGGAGACCGCACCCGGGAATCGCGCGTCGACGGCGGCCTCGTGCGTCTCCCCGCTGGCGGCGAAGAACGCCACCGCGGTGCCAAATCCGAACGCCAGGGCGCTCGCCGTACCCCAGAACAAGACCCCCTGGACCTTCTTGCGCGCACGACGGCGATCCGCCCGGCGGATCCCGGCGCGGATGTCCTCCACCTGCTGGCGATCCCGGATCACCAAGGTCGGCTCGATGACGCGCTTCTGGCGCGCGCCGCCCAGGGCCGGGAGCTCTGCCTGGGGCGCGATCACGACGGAGGGGCCGTCCGCCCCAGGATCCGTGGGGGCCACGGGGCGCGGCGCGCGGCTCACCTGATGGACGACCTGACTCGTCGGCCCCAACAGCTCGACGCCGTCGTCCTCCTCCTCGAGAGGAGGCCAGCTGCTCGCGTGCGGCGAAGAGGTGGTCATGGTCGGTCCCGATCTCCCGCAGGAACGCGCTGCGGAGGCGCGGAAGTATACCCCCATGGCCTCTCCCATGCCACTCGTGGGGCAGCCCGTCGACGCCTCTGCGGCGCGTGATTCGAGCCATCTGCGGTCCTCTGGCTCCCCAGACTCGCCGGTCGGCCCGCCGGATAACGACTGTTCCAGGAGACGCCCGACGGCCGGAAGGTGGTACCCTCTCCCACGTGGGTGTGTCCCCCCTCCTCGTCGTCGATGACGACTCCGTCAGCCGCAGCGTCCTCGAGAGGACGCTGCGCGGCGCGGGACTCGACTGCCATGTCGTCGATGGAGGCGCCGCCGCGCTCGCCTGGCTCGAGCGCAACACGCCGGGGCTGGTGCTCCTCGATCTCGTGATGCCGCCGCCGGACGGTTACGCCGTCCTCCGGTACATCCGCGCTCACCCGCGCCACGAGCAGGTCCCGGTCGTCGTCCTCACCGGGCTCGACTCGGAGGAGGAGATCGGGCGCATCTTCGACCTCGGCGCGGACGACTACGTCCACAAACCCTTTCGGGCCGTCGAGCTCATCGCGCGCGTGCGCATGCAGATGCGCCTGCGCAGCTACGTGGAGCGCCTCGATCGTCGCGAGCAGGATCGGAAGACGGTGCTGGAGCTCACCCAGACCCTCGCCTCCAGCCTCGACATGCACGACATCCTGTTCACCGTGGTGCAGCGGATGGCCGAGATCGTGCACGTGGATCGCTGCAGCATCGTGCTCGTGGGAGACAATCCCGCGACGGGCTTCGTCGTGGCCACCAGCGACGACGAGCAGGTCCGCGATCTGCCCATCGAGCTGCACAAATACCCCGAGATCCGCGAGGTGTTGGCCACCCGCCAGGCCCTCGTGATCCGCGACGTCGCGCACCACCCGCTGCTGGAGGCCGTCCGGCAGAACGAGCCTGGCCTCGATTTCACGTCCATGGGGTTGGTGCCGATCCTGCCCGAAGACGGAGCCCTCGGGGTGCTCTGCCTGCGCGGCCGTCACGCGGTCGAGTTCACCGAGTACGAGCTGTCCCTCGCGCACACCATCGCCAACGCGACGGGCATCGCCCTGCGCAACGCGCGCATCCTCCAGGACCTCAAGGACGAGACGAAGCAGGTGGCCGTGGCGCGGGTGGAGGCGGAGCGCCGAGTGCAGCTGTTCCAGCGCTACGCGGACTTCTTCGAGAGCGCCGCCGACGGGATGGTGGTCATCGATCGCAGCGGGCGGGTCCTGTTCGCGAACCCCCGGGCCCGAGAAATCACCGGACACAGCGAGACGCAGCTCATGGAGCTGTCCCTGACGGATCTGGTGACGCCGCGGCACCGCGGGCGCGCCGAGCGGCTGCTGCGCGGCTTCGCCGACGGCCTGTACCCGCGGGGAGTGGACGTGGAGCTGGCCACGCGGGACGGCGGCTTCCTCATCGTCAACGTGAGCTTCAGCAGCGTGCTGCACGAGGACGACGCGGTCCTGTTCACGTTTCGCGACGTCACCAAGGAGCGCAACACCGCCGTCGAGCTGGAGCAGACCAAGGAGTTCTTGGAGCGCGTCATCGAGAGCTCCGTCGACGGCATCGTGTCCGCGGATCTGAAGGGACGCATCCTGCTCTTCAACCGCGCCGCCTCGCGCATCTTCGGCTACGAGCCGAGCGAGGTCCTCGGCACCATGAACGTCGAGCGCCTCTATCCGCCCGGCGTCGCGCGGGAGGTCATGCGGCGCATCCGCGATCCGCGCTTCACGGGTCCCGGCGTGCTCGAGGACTACCGGGTCGACATGCTCGCTCGCGGCGGAGAGCGCATCCAGGTCACCCTGTCGGCGTCCCTCGTGATGGACGGCAACCAGGCGGTCGGTAGCGTCGGCATCTTCACCGACATCCGCGAGCGGCTCGCCATGGAGGCCCGCCTCCACCAGGCCCAGGACGAGCTCCGCTCCCGGGAACGCCAGGCGCTGGTGGCGGAGCTCGCCGGCGCCGCCGCCCACGAGCTCAACCAGCCCCTCACCAGCGTCATCGGCTACGCGGAGCTGCTCCGCCGCCGGCTCGAGGACCCTGCGACGCGCCGCGGGCTCGACGTGATCATCGCGGAGAGCGAGCGCATGGCGGAGATCGTCCGCAAGGTGGGCCGCATCACCCACTACGAGACGAAGAGCTACGTCGGCAGCACCAAGATCGTCGATCTGGAGAGATCGAGCGCCCCCGAAGACCCGAAGGATCATCCGTGACCATTCGCTCCTCCTCCCGACCGCCCCGCCCTCGGGCGCCCTTCGCCCACGGCGGCGCCGAGAGGTCCGCCGCTACGGAGGAGCCCTTCGCGTCACCGCCCAACTCCGGGACGATCCGCCGGGCCACGTTGCCCGAGTCCATCCTGCTCATGACCCTCGACGCGCCCCTGGAGCAAGGGCCCCGGGTCACGGCGCGATTCCTGGTGCGCGAGCTGAGCTCGCTCCTGCCGGGGCTCGCGGTCGGCCTCTGCCTGCGCACCTCCAGCCCGAGCGGGCACGCCGTCAGCCTCCCGTGGATCGAAGCGGACTACCCCGTCAGCGTCGCGGAGCCCGGAGCAGAGGCCCCCTTGCGGCTGTTCTCCTCTCTGGAGCCGGAGCTCGTGCTCGAAATCGACGGAGCGGGCTCCACGCTGCACCTCGCCCGCCGCGCCGTGCCCTCCACCGCGTCACCCACGGTGCGCGACGGATCACGTCCCGGCGCAGGGCCGCACCTCGACGCCTCCCTGCTCGGGTTCTCGACGGAGGAGCAGGAGGAGGCGTTCCTGCACCTGGCCACCCGCGCCATCCAGCGCTGCCTCGAGCTCAGCCAGCGGGAGAGCCGCCGCATGGAGGAGCAGGAGCGGCTGCGCGCGCGCGTGGCGCATTCGGACAAACTGGCGACGCTCGGGCAAATCACCGCGGGGATCCTCCACGAGCTCAGCAACCCCCTCACCTCGATCGTCGCCTACACCGATCAGCTGCGCAGGCGCGTCCGGAGCCGCCGCGAAGCGGGCGAAGCCGCGGAGGACGAGCTGATGAAGCTCGACCGCATCGCGGAGTCCGCCGAGCGCATCGCCCGATTCTCGGAGGATCTGCTGAGCCACGCGCGGCCCAGCGGAGAGCCGATGGCGCGCGTCTCGCTCCTCGAGGTCGTGGAGAAGTCCATCACCTTCTGCGAACACGAGCTGGCGCGCCACGGGGTGCTCCTGGAGCGTGCCGTCGGAGACGCGACCCCGTTCGTGCGGGGCAGCTCCAGTCAGCTCGTGCAGGTCTTCGTCAACCTGATCACCAACGCGATCCACGCCGCGAGCGAGGGCGGGCGCGAGATCGTCGTGCACGCGCACAGTGAAGAAGGCTTCGGCGTGGTGCGCGTTTCGGACAATGGCCCGGGCGTGGCCCATGAGCACCTCGACCGGATCTTCGACCCGTTCTTCACCACGAAGCCCGAGGGTCAGGGCACCGGGCTCGGCCTGGCGATCGTCCAGGAGCTCGTGGTGCGCCACGGGGGCCTGATCGAGGTCGAGAGCTCCCTCGGACGCGGTACCTCCTTCGTCGTGCGGCTGCCCATCGCCTGAGCCCCGGGCGGAGGCCAGGCGGATCATCGCCCTGACCCCGCCCCGACGCCGGCTCAGGGGAGGCCGAAGGGCATCGCCGGCACCTGCGGGCGCGCTTCGGGGAGTTCGACCAACGTCACCTGCAGATCCCGCTCCTTTTGGCCGCGGGCGACGCGCATCGTCACGGTGCGACCGACGCCCGCGAGGCTCGCCTGCCATCGCAACCGCTCGGGGCTGACCACTTCGTTGCCGTCGAAGGCGACGATGACGTCGTCGGGCTTGAGGCCTGCCCGCGCCGCCGGCCCCCCGGGCACCACGTGGCGCACGAGGGCTCCGCCCTGGCGGTTCAGGCCGAGCCGCTCGACGTCCTCGGGGCGCACCGACGACACGTGCACCCCGATCGCGCTGCGCTCGACGCGCCCCTTGGTGCGCAGCTGCGGCAGCAGCTCCTTGATCATGTTGATGGGGATCGCGAAGCCGATGCTGTTGGCTTGCTGGCGGATCGCGGTGTTCATCCCCACGACGTGACCCGTCAAATCGATGAGCGGGCCGCCCGAGTTGCCCGGGTTGATGCTCGCGTCCGTCTGGATGAAGTTGTAGTAGCCCGACGCGTCACCGGGCAGCTGCACGTCGTCGCGGGTTCGTCCCTTGGCCGAGACGATGCCGGCCGACACCGTGTGCGCCAGCCCGAAGGGGTTGCCGATGGCGATCACCCAATCTCCGACGCGGGTCGCGTCGGAGTCGCCGAGGGGCACGAAGGGCAAGCCCCGCTCCTTCACGCGCAGCACCGCCACGTCCGTCGGGGGATCTTTGCCCACGATCTCCGCCCGGAGCTCGCGTCCGTTCGGGAACGCCACGTGGATGTCCCGCGCGCCGTCGATGACGTGGTTGTTCGTCAGGATGAAGCCGTCCGAATCAAAGACGAAGCCGGTACCCTGCCCTTCACCGACGATGCGCCGCGCCCGCGCCTGGATCGTCCGCACGAAGACCACCGCCGGATCCGCGCGCTCGGCGAGATCGGCGAAGCTCTGCGGCCGATCGCCGAGGGAAGGAGCTGGGAGAACCGGGGGAGCGGGGGGCGGAGGCGCGGGCTGATCCAGAACTCCCGGTTCGGGTGGCTGGTTTTGATTCCCCTCCGGACGCTCTTCGGAGTCGAGGGCCAGCCGATCACAAGCGGCGACGAAGAGCATCAGCAACGCCAGCGCGCTCGACGCCCAGCAGGGACGGGCCCAGTAAAAAGGAGCCCAGCGCGGCGTCGCCGACGAGCGCGCGACGCCGGACGTCGGAGGCGCGACGGAGCTCACCGCGAGCCGGGCGCCCTCACTTCGACTTCGAGGCCTTGGAGGTCTCCACGTAACCGAGCCGGAGCTCGTACAGGATTTGCTCGATGATGCGCTCCTCCTCACCGGTGAGGTTCCCTTTCGTCTTCTCCTGGAGGAGAGCCACCAGGTCGATCGTTTGTCGCGCCAGGGGCAGGTTCACCTCGGTCTGCCCGGTGACGGGATCGGGAGCGAGCCCGAGGTGCACCAGCGCGGAGTGATTCAGGGACAGCACGAAGGTGGCGAAGTCCACCGCCGGGAGCTCCTGCCCTCCCTCCGCGGCGGCGTCCTCGTTCCGCGCGGCCTCGAACGCGGCGGCGCTCTCCGCCGCGGGCTCCTTCCCCTCCCCCTCGGTGGTCACGGGAGCTCCGTCGACTTGGGCGCCGCCTCTTCGCCGGATTCGCTGGCCGCGCCGGGTTCCGCATCCGCGGGCGCGGGCAGTGAGACGGACACGGCGCTGGCCTCGCTCTCGACGTCTCGGAGACCCTCGAGGTAGCTCGCGAGCTCACTCTCCGTGAGCTGCTTCCGCTCGAGCATGCGTTCGCGGATACGGACGTCGTACTTGAAGAGTTCGTTAATGCTCATCGCTGTCTCCAGGCTGGGTGGCGGGGGTGACACCCGCGGGGCTCCTCTCGTAGCCCCTGGTCCGCCCCCGAAGCAAGCGGTCGAGCGGAATCACGGGAGCCGCGACGGGCGTCCCGTTCGTCGTGCCGGCGGCGCTCTGGTCCTGGGCGGCCTCGAGTGCGGCGTCTGCGGCGGCGAGCTCCTCGCTGGTGGCCGGACGCACCTCGCTCACCGCGAACTCGACGCGGACCTCCTGGCCCGCCAAGGGGTGATTCAAGTCGAGGTGGACCGTGTCGGGACCGACGTCGAGGACCTTCAGGACGAGCACCGCTCCGGCGTCGTTCTCCGCCTCGAAGCGATCGCCTGGGGCGACCTCCGGCGGGAACTCCGCGCGATCCACCTCGAGGATGGCCTGGGGATCCCGCTCGCCGTAGGCGTCTCGCGGAGCCAAGGTCACGACCCCGCGATCTCCGGTGCCGAGCCCGTCGAGGGCTTGCTCCAGCGCGGGGAAGAGCTGCCCGCGCCCGAAGACGAAGCCGAGACGTTCGGCCTCGCTCACCGCCTCCCCCTCTCCGTCGAAGACGGTGAAATCCAAGGCCACGAAGGTGTCGGGCCCAACCTGATACTCACTGCTCATGGCAAAAAAACGGTCCGAGCGCGGCTCAACCGGCAGACGCCACCTGGCGACCGGAGATGGCCAGCACGGCGAGGAGCGCGATTTCGATTTCTTCTTGGGTGGGCGGCGTGGAGCGCGCCTGGATGCGTCGCTGTACGGCGCCGAGCTCCGCGCCGAACAGTCGGTACCGGTTCCGCTCCAGCTCCGTGGGTGCCTCGACGACCCAACGCGCGACGATGGCCCGAAGCTCGTCGAGGTCCTGGTCCATGAGGGGGGCCAAGTACTGGGCGAGGGGGTGCGCCATGGTCGAGCAAGCCTAGACCAGCCGGGGAACGGGCGCACGCTGCCCGGCCGGGGAAGCCCTTGCCCCGGGGCCCGGGAGCCAGGCAGGCTCCGGCCATGCCCTGGAAGCGAGCGCCCTTTGGGCTGGCCCTGATCGCGCTCGTCGCCGCCTGTGGAGAGCGCGGCGGCACCGACACGGAGGAGCCGAGCGCCCCCGCCACCGTCCAAGCCGCGCGCCCCGCCACCGCTCCCCAGCTGGCGGCCGGTGAGACCTCCCACATCCCCGTCGGCTCCTTCCGCGCCGGCAGCCGCCCCGGCGACGAGGGGCGGCGCCCGGAGATCGAGCCCCGGGAGACCACCCTGCAGCTCGGGCCCTTCCGGATCGATCGGCTGCCCTATCCCAATGACCCGGCCGAGCCACCGCGCCTCGGCGTGAAGCGAGAGACCGCCGTGCGTCTCTGCGCCGAGCGGGGCGGCCGCCTGTGCACGGAGCTCGAGTGGGAGCGCGCCTGCAAGGGTCCCGAGAGCAGCACCTACCCCACGGGCCCGGAGTGGAACACCGCCTGCGAGGACAACCCCCGGACGTGCCCCAACGCCTTCGAGGTGCTCTCCATGGGCTCGCTCCTCGAGTGGACCTCGAGCGACGTCGTGCCGCCCCGCGGCGAGACGAAGCCCGCAGGCCCCGTCGTGCGTGGCGCTCCGGCGGGCGCGCCCGGGGTGGAGCGACGCTGCGCTCGGCGCGTCACCCTCGAGGAGGTCTCCCTCGAAGACGTCGGGTTCCGCTGCTGTTATGGCGCCCCCAACGGGCTGAAGCTCAAGGTGCCCACCCTGGGCCAAGCGGCCTTCGAGAAGGTCGCGCTCACCGCGGAGCAGGTGACGAAGCTCCTCGAGCTCGACCCCCGCACACAGCCCCTCGCCCAGGAAGTGGTGCTCTTCCGCGAGCCCGAGGCCGCGAACACGGTCGTGGCGCGCGGCCCCGGTGATCGCAAAGGCTTCCTCTTCACGGTGCAGGCCCTGCGCTGGAACCCGGCGCGGGGCGCCCACTTCCTCGTGGTCACGGCGCGCTCCGGCAAGAGCACGTCCTTCGTCCTCGCCTACCACGTGGTGAACGACGAGGAGCACCGCCTCGCGGCCAGCTTCGTGATGCGCGACGAGCCGGGCCCGATCGCCCTCGCGTACAGCGACTCGATCCGACCGCGCCTGCACTTCAGCAACTGCTGGGGATGCCCCGGCGAGACGGGGAAGCTCCTCTTCCGCGCCCCCGAGACCATCGCCATCTTCCAACCCTGACCGGGGTCGCCGGATCAGGCCCGCGGCGCCACGAGCTCGAACCAGTTGCCCGCGTTCGAGCTCCCTGCCCGCACCTGGGCGCCCGCCGCGTCCGCGCAAATCCGCGCGCAGAACAAGCCCAGCCCCGCGCTGTAGCGCCCCCCGCCGCGACGCTTCGCCCGGAGCTGCCCCGCCGCCGTGAACGCCCCCTCGAGCATGTCCGGTTCGAGGGGAGTCCCCGTGTCCGACACGATCACGACCACGTGCTCCGGTTGCTCGCGCGCTTCGAGCGTCACCTGGCTCCCCTGGGGAGCGTGCTGGATCGAGTTCTGTAGCAGCGCCCGCATCGCCCTCGTGAACATCTCGCGACCGACGATCACGTCGACGGCCCGGCTCGTGCACTCGCCCACGCCGATCTCGACGCCGTGGCTCCTGGCGTGGGCTCGGCTGGCCTCCACCGCCTCCCCGAGCAGCACGGGGAGCGGAGCCGGGCGCCGCTCCTCCGTCGCCCGCCCCTGCAGGAAGCGCCCCAGCACCTCGACGCTGTCGACGATGCGCGCGAGCCCATCGCAGGAGAGCTTCAGATCGTCGAGGGACTCCCGCGCGGGCGCCGAACGGAGCTCGAGCTCCGCTTCGAGGAAGCTCACGTTGCTGTCCACGGCGGAGAGCGGGTTCCGCAGGTCGTGCGCGAGCAGTCGCAGCAGCTCTCCCACCTCCGCCGAAGCCAGACCGTCCGCCACGCTTCCCCTCTCTCGCCCCTCCGCGCCGCGCTGGGATCACCCCAGCAGGCGGTGGTCCTCCAGGAACTCGATGATCCGCTCGGCGATGAGCTGCGGGTGCTCGAGAGGGGCGACGTGCGTCGCGCCGGGCACCATGAACAGCTCACCCCGAGGCAAGGACTCAGCCATCGCCTCCGACAACGCGGGAGGCGTGAAGGTGTCGTTCTCGGCCCCGATGACCAGAGCGGGAACCTGCACGTTCTTCAGCAGGTCTTGGGCGGAGTGCTCCCCCGCGTGCGACAGCATCCGCAGGAAGAGCTCGAAGTCGAAATCCGCGACGTGACGGAAGTAGGGCTCCACGTCTTCGGGGCGCACCCGCCGATCGATGTCGCCCACCAGCTGGGCCAGGCGCACCGCCGTCTTGATCGGCATGCGTCCCCACACGGCGCGGACGAGCTTCGGGTGCTTGACGGCAAAGTCCATCAACCCTGGCAGCACGCTCGCGAGGATGTCGGACCCCTTGAAGGTGTGGGTCACCCTCCCGAAGCTGCCACAAACCAGCACCAACGCGCGCACGGCGTCCGGGCGCGCGCGATAGGCTTCGAGGGCCACCTGGGTGCCGAGGGAATGCCCCACCAACACGACGGGTGGCTCCCCGAGGTGCGCGCGCACGGCGTGTACGTCGCCGGCGAGGGCGGCCACGTCGATGCGCTCCCGATCCCGAGGAGCCTCGCTGCGTCCGTGACCGCGGTAGTTGAAGTGGGCGACGGCCATGCGCGTCGCCAGATCGTCCCACAGGTACTTGTAGATGAACCCGTCGCAGACCAGGCCGTCGCAGAGCAGCGCCGTAGGCGCTTCGACGGCCGCGACGGGATCGGAGCTGGGGCGCGCGAACGAGTCACGCTCGAGCCGGCGCCACCGGACGTAGAGCCGCGTACCATCCTCCGCCGTAGCGAAGGATTCGACGCTGGGGCGCGCTGCGTCGGGCGGTGGCCCGGCGTGACTCATCAAGGCACTCGTGCTCACGTGCTGGTCTCAACGACCAACTCCGAGTCCCACAACAGGGCTCACGTCCCTTCGGTCTCTTCGTCGTCCGCTACGTCGTTGACGCTGGGAATCTTCTTGATCTCCAGGCGAGCGAGCTTCCACGCGCGCTGAACGACCCAGGACAGGGACCGGTCCAGCCGCGCGGCCTCGTCCTTGATCTCCTGAAGCATGGTCTCGGGGAAATAAAGACTCTGCTTCCGCTTATCGCTCCCACTACGGGTCGTCGTCTCGTCGGCCACGCACTAACCTCTCGATTGTGTGGCGCTGTCCGAAGGCAGCGCGCTTTTACGCTTTCAGTGCCACAGCCTATTGAATCGCTCCCGCGATAGCAATGGCCCCGTGACCGAGCCGTGATGAGGCGCGGGGGCACCGCTACCGCTCAGCCCACATGGGCCGGTGGCCGGCGGAGACGCGGATCGCCGCCTTGCTTCGACGGACCTGACGGAGGCATATCTAAGTGGTGCCCCTCAGCGACTCCTCACGACGCCCCGGTGGATTTCGATGTGCTCGTGAAATCGCTGCCGGGACGGCGTGGACCTCGATGAGGCTCGCCGCCGCGAGGGCGTCCACGGCGCTGCTGCTGGTGCTTTCGTTCGGGGCGGCGACCGCGGAGGCGAGGCAACCGGAAGGGCGCGCCGCTGGATCGACCGCCGCTGGATCGACCG
>JAAZAA010000193.1 GCA_012514535.1 Myxococcales bacterium
AGAACACGCCGAGGAGCTCGTGGTAAGCCTCCTCGGAGAACTGCATCACCAGGTCGAAGCCTGCGGTCTCCGTCCCAGCCATGACTCAGCCCTCCGCCTTGGTGAAGGTGAATCGGATCCGCGGCGTAAGCGTCTGCCCATTCGGGAGGCGAACGCAGGGCGCCTGGGCGACTTCCCCGAGCGTTTCATCCGAGCGCAGGCGGCGCTTGAGTGCGCCGGAGACCGGGATCTTCAGCTTGGCCAACAACCCCGCCGGATCGCGAACGAACAGGCGCTGATTCTCCTCGTTGGACAGGGCCCGGAGCACCGTGGCTTCGTGCTTGCGGAGGGCCTCGAGCTCCTCCTGGAGCCACGCGGGCTGCTTCTTCAACTCCTCGGCCAGTCCGGGACGACAGGGGGGCGGCGTCTTGGGGGAGCGGGGATTCGGGTCTTTCATAGGGGTTCCTCCTTCACGGGCACTCGGCCCAAGCATGGAACCCTATCCGCGTCGTCGAGGCGGCCGCAACGCACCGTCACATCACCGCGAGAACCCACGGCTCGACGCGCCGACCGGCCGCTCGCCCAGTAAATGCCCGAGCGAAAGAGCTCAGCGATGACTTCGGGGGAGCACACCGTCCGGCCAGCGGCGCAACCTCACGAGCAACGCGACGCGAAGGCGCTCAGCGACTGCTCACGGAGAAGCACACCGTTCGGCCAGCGGCAACCTCACGAGCAACGCGAGGCGAAGGCGCTCAGCGACTGCTCACGGAGAAGCACACCTGCGACGTCAGCGCCGCGTCACCGTCTCGGTCTTGTCGCGGAGAGCGGGGTCAACGCCGCGCTCCATCGAAGCGCCAGTCCTTGTCGCGGATGGCTGCGTCGATGCGGTCCCCCAGGATCGGACCGAGCATTCGCGCATAGGTGGCGGTCAAGTGATGTCGATCGCGCCAGGCGAGCACGTTGCCGATGACGACGGGACACTCGGCCTCCGTGCAGAGCGTGTCGGTCATGTCGACGAGGGCAGTGGTCGGGTGGATCGTCGCTGCGGGCGGGATCGGGTCCTCGCGAAAGGCCGAGCGCCTTGGGACGCTGCACCTCGTCTCGTTCGACAAGCAGCTGGGAGGGTCGAAGGGGAAGAGGGGCGTATCCGCGATCGCGACCACCTTCGCCCCCGAATCCTCGATGTAGCGCCACACGTCGACGATGGCCCCCTCCATGGAGGGCGGCTCGTCGCCTTCCTCTGCCCACAGGCTGCCCCCGGACGACTTCGCCCATACGACCAGATCGGGCCGCGACTGACGTATGCTCTCCAGGACACGCGCGCTCCAGACGTTGCACGCCTCGTACAGCTTTCCGCCCCGAGCCACAGGCGCCCGGAGCACTGCGCAAGCGGACTTGGTGTGGGTGGTGAGGTGCCAGCCGCGCCGTTCCGCGAGCAAGGCCAAGGCTGGAATCCAGTTGGCGGCGTGGGAGTCCCCGGCCAGCACGACGCGAAAATCGGAGTCTCGGTCCCCGTACTCGCAGGGGTGCGGGTCGACGTCACGGTAGCTCAGGTGGCAGCCGTTCGTGTACACGTCGGCCATGTCCGTCTTGACGAATGCCAGGGTGGGCTGCACGGTCACGTCGGGCGGGACGGGCGTGCTCATGAGCAGGGCCGACGGACCTGGGTAGGTGCTCGTCGGCAGGGCCAGCGGGGTGTCGGGTTCGTCCTCGTCGGTGGCGAGCGCGGCGACCGCTGCTGCGCACGACGTCAGGAGGATCGATCCGAACCCGAAGCTCAGCGCGGCGCGAAGAGTCACCGCGTCGCTCGCACGGCGGCGGAACCGGTCCTCGAGGTGACGCTTGCTGAAGTAGGCGAGCGCCCAGCAGGCGACCAGGAGGCCCAGCCCCGCAGTCAGGCTCATGGGACCCGGGTGGTGAACGCCGTAGAGGACGATGACGGGCCAGTGCCACAGGTACAGGGAGTACGAGATGTCGCCCAGGTGCTGGAACGGTCGCCAGGTGAGGAGGCGAAAGGAGGACCACCGCGCCTGCGCCGAGCC
>JAAZAA010000194.1 GCA_012514535.1 Myxococcales bacterium
AGGCGGACACCGAGGTCACCCGGCTCCCGGCGAAGGGGCGCTGCCCCTCCGGAAAACGCGTGAGGAGAGCCGGGGCGTGACACACCAGACCGACGGGTCGATCGTTGGCGTCGAAAGCGATGAGCAGCGCCTGGAGATCGGGGTCGTCGAGCAAGTCGACCATGACGCCCTGACCTCCGGGAACGACGAGCCCCTGAAACTCCTCCTGGCGAGCACGAGCCTCGGCGAGGGACAGGGGCACGGCGAGCTCCCGCAGGCTCACGCGCTCGTGTCGTGCCCGCTCCAGCTCGGCGGGCGAGCTCCAGTACTTCTCGTCGAGGCTCTCGGGATCCACCACGGCGGGGCGGCCTCCGGGGGTCGCCACGGCGACGTGATACCCAGCGTCCTCGAGCGCCCGATAGGGCTCGTAGAACTCGTTCAAGAAGTAGCCGGTGGCGCGCTTGCCGCCCCCCCGCAGGCTTTGCTCGGCGGCCGCCGTCAGCACGAACAGGATCGTTCCGGCTTCCCGGGTTTCTGGGCGCGCCGGCAGCTCGATTCGGTAGGACGGCGAGCTCGCGCAGCTGGTCGTGGCACCCCCGAGAGCAAACGGCACGAGGAGCGCGACCAATGCAGCTGCCCTCCGTGACGCGGCCACCGCGGATCGTTTCGGACGATTCGGTTCCATGGCTTCAGCATGGAGCCCTCGTCAGCCCGGCGCTTGAACGATCGCGCCACTCTCGGCGCGCTCGAGGTACGGCCCCGCGCGACGGCGCGGCCCTCCTCCCGTGCTCGTCTCACCCGACGGGATCGCCTGGCGGCACGTCGTTGAGCTCTTCCGCGGGGATCAGCCCTTGGAGGATCTGTTGCTCCCGGTCGGGGGGGAAAGGAGGCTTGAACAGATCGAGATCCTGCTGGCGCTTGCGGAACAGCGCGACGATGAAGCCCATCCGATCCGCGAGATCCGCCCAGTCGTTGGCGGCACTGCCCGCCCCACAGTCTCGGTAGCGATGGTAGAGCTCCCGCAGCTCCGGCAGATCCAGCTTCTGCAGGGCCGGCGGCACCCCGCTCGGCAGGTCGGGCACGTCCTCTCCCAAGGAAATCTCGTTCCCGTCCGGGAGCGCGAGCCGCATGGCGTGGCGGGTGGCCACCACGCGCCAGGTCTCCTTGATTTCACGGCGCAGGCCCCGCAGGGAAAGCTTGAGGAGCCAGGCGCCGGGCCCCCAGAAGTACAGCGGCAGCTGCCGCACCAAGTGCTCCCCAAAGATGCGGTCCACGGGCGCCTCGATCGCCGCCTGGATGTGCGGCTGCAAACGCGTCTGCTCATGGAGGCCGATGCGACAGTTGCCGAGCAGCATGCGCTCGCCGCGCTCTTCGTCCGCCGTCGCCCGGCGAGCGAGCACGTAGTCCCGGAACGCGAGGCGGAGCAGCTCCTGGCCGTCCTCCTCCACCGGGCCCGCCTTCAAGGACTCCACGAAGGCATCGATGGCGGCAGGCTCGCCCCCATTCTCCATCACCCGAATGAACTCGCGAAAGACTGGGCCGAGCTCCTCGAACACCTTGAGGTTCCCGAGCGCCACCTGCTCGCTCACGTCACGCACCGTGGCGAGCACTGCGTGCCGCAGGCCGCCGATCACGCCGAGCCGCTCCAGCAGCGCGTGGACGAAGGAGGGCAGGTACTTCTCCAGCCCCTTTTCGACGTCGAGGGCCTGCATGACGAACCGCGGCACCTCCTCGCCGCGGATCGAGCGCCCCGCGGTCTTCGAAGCCCACGTGGCGAAGGTCGACCAGTTCACGTCGCGGTCGCCGATCACGCCCGCGAGCGCGGCGCTGAGCTCATGGTAGCATTGTGTGATGAGGAAGTTCCGCAGCACGGGGTCCTCGAGCCCGATGATCCGCTCGATCTCCCCCTCCGCGAGCAGGGATCGGTCCTGACTGCGAAGGGCGACGGCGCTCTCCGGGGGCTCGGAGACCGCTCGTGCGTCCGCCGCCGTCGGCGTCATCAGCACCGCGCTGGCGGGCGGTGGGACGCTCCCCCCCGGTTCCTCCGCCAGCGCCTCGAGTGCGACCCCGGACATCTCCTCGGCCGCGCTCCCTCCACCCGCTCCAGTCTCCTTGTCCGCCATGAGAGCGCACGATAACCGGTTCTCGGCCGTGCTCAATGCTCCCGCGCGCGAGGGCTGCCCTCGAACCTCGCTCCGCGCCCCGGTCGTTCAAACGGCCGAAGGCGAGTCGGGGACCTGCCCCGCGAACATGCGCTCGTAGTGATGCTGCACAGCCCTGGTGTTCAAACGACCCCAGAACGTGCTCACGCCCAGCCACATGGCCAGGCCGTTGAGATCGTCGAAGAGCGCCGGGACGTAGCGCGGCGGTCGCACCACCCCTTCGTGGGCGCGCGCCGCGAGCACGGGGATGTCCTCCAAGGCGACCTTCCCGACGAACAGCCAGCGGATGAGCTCCGGCCGTCCAGCCGCGATGGCGCTCTGGAGGAAGTTGTAGTTGGAGACGAGGCCCTTCATGTAGACGATGTCCTTCGTGAACGGCGCGCCGCCCTCGGTGGTGCCGCCCCGGAACACCCGCTGCGTGCTCCAGAAGCAGACCTCCTCGTCGTATCCCTCCGTCCGAAACCACTCGAACACGTCGAGGAACGAAGCCCCGTCCTCGGCCTTCTCCACGGCGAGGACCCGATCGTTGAGGCGCCGCGCGCGGCTCGGGAAGCTCACCATCGTGAGGATCTCGAGGAGCGCCGCCAGGCCCTCCTGCGTCGCCGCGGTGCGCGGCGGTCCCTTCGCCAGCCAGCGCGCCACCGGCTGGCGCTGCCCGTTCAAGCTCGTCCCCACGTGGGCCCAGCCCTCGTGCACCTCGAGGATGCGCAGATCCCGCTCGCTGAACCAGACGCCCTTGCGCAGCTTGACGTAGTCGCTCCCCGCGGCCGCGTCCGCCACGATGCCGTCGTCGAGGATCACCCGCACCACGTTCTCACCGAAGGCGGAGGAAATGCGTTGATTCAGGAGCTCGACCGCGTCCGTCGCCGGGATGTCGCGCTTCGGCTGCGGACCGAGCAGGGTATCGTCGAGCTGCGTGAGCACCTCGTAGAAATCGTGGGCCACGTCTCGCACCGTGACGAGACCGTCGGCGAACACGTCGCGCGCCGAGCCGTACAGTTGGCGGCTCAGCTCGTAGAAGGTGGGCGTCCCCCGGGCCTCCAGCAGCTCGACCACTCGGGCGTACTCGCTGGCGCTCTCCGCCAGGATGCGACCGATGCCGTCGCTGCTCCCCAGCTGTCGGGCGACGTCCTGCTCGATCTCCCGCAGCTCCGCCTTCTTCGCCTCGAGGTCGTAGCCCAGCGGCACCTTCTGGTAGTACTCGGGGCCGATCCGCGGCAGCTCCTTCCAGCCCGAGCTCCGGAAGGACTCGAACACCTGGGCGGGCCACTTGATGTGATCGAGCACCCGGATGGGCTGTTGGGCCCGGACGAGTCGCTCTGCGAGCTTCGAAACCTTCTCCTTGTAGGAACGCCAAGGTCCCGAGTCCGTATCGCGCACCTGCACCTCGCTGACCTCCGAGGCTATCAGAGGTCCAACCATCCCCGATACTCGAATCGCGAGGTGGGTGCGAGCAGGGTGCGAGCGGACCGTCTGGCGCGGGACCGTTCCCGTTCCGCTCCGTACGGACGTCGGCGGTGGAGGTCCGACTCGCGACCCCAGGCGCTCCATGGCAGAACCACTCCATGGCAGCGCGTCCGCTCCCTCCTGCTCGATCCGCCACCGCTCGACCCGCCACGTCGTCGCACGCGTCGGGCCCCGCGCCCCGTCCTGCGTCGGGAGGGAGTTGCCCTTGGACTGGGAGCGCGCTTCTTCCGTCGAGGGAGAGCGCACGATGAGACAGGACGCGAAGCGGAGCGCACCGGCGGTCGCGCGCAATCGAGAGCCGATCCTGGCCGTACTCAGGGACGTGCTCCCGGCGACGGGTACCTTCCTGGAGATCGCGAGCGGCACGGGGGAGCACTGCGTCTTCTTCGCGCAGCACCTGCCCCAGCTCCGGTTTCTGCCCAGCGATCTCGGTGACGAGCAGCTCGCGAGCATCGAGGCGTGGCGACGGCACGCTAGACTCGACCACGTGCTCCCGCCCCTGCGCATCGACGTCACCCAGGAGGACTGGTTCCGCGACGCCGCGGGCGCCTTCGCTCAAGACGACGAGCTCGGTCGTGGGCTGGTCGACGTGGTCTTCTGCGCCAACATGATCCACATCGCTCCCCCTGCCGCCCTCACGGGCCTGGTGCGCGGCGCCGCGCGCCACCTGCGCCCCGGAGGCCTCCTGATCACCTACGGGCCCTACAAAATGGGAGGCCGCCACACGGCGCCGAGCAACGAAGAGTTCGAGCGCTGGCTCCACTCCCTCGATCCCTCCTACGGCGTGCGGGACCTCGAGGAGCTCGTCGCTCGGGGAGCCGAGGTGGGGCTGCATCACGAGCGCACCTTCCCCATGCCCGCGAACAACTTCACGATCGTGTTTCGGCGGACGTCCGCGGCGTCTCTGGAGCCCACCTCACCTCGAGCTCCCACCCGTGGCGACTGACGATCTGGTCTACCAGCCCGAGCTCCTCCTGGAGCTCGCCCAGCAGCGCATGCCCTTCGGCAAGTACAAGGGGTGGCTGCTGATCGACCTCCCCGAGCCCTACCTCGCCTGGTTCGCGCGGCAGGGGTTCCCTCGAGGGAAGCTCGGGATGCTCCTCTCGTCCGCCTTCGAGGTGAAGACGAACGGCCTCACGGACCTCGTGCGCCCCCTCGCCGGAGCCCGAAGCCCCTCCGCCCGCTGAGCTTGCACCGCAAAGCGACACAACCTGTGCCAGCTGTGCCACTTCCGACCTGGAGCACGTCATCCGGATCACGGTGCCAGCTCGCCGGGCCCGGGTCCCTGAACGTACATGGCCCTGAACCTGCAGCGCCCGAGACTGCCGCGGGAGGCCTCAATCGCACCGGGCATTGGATTTGCATACAGTGGAAGCATGGCTGCTTCTCTCCTCGGCTCCACCCGCTCGCGCCGGCTCCGCTCCCCCCTCTGGTCTCCCGCAGTCGCCTGCCTCCTCGCCGCGTGCGGCACGGGCTCCTCGGGTTCCCCGAGCTCCCCGGAACCCCGTGATGGCAAGCCCGCCGATGGAGTCGCCGTCGAGCTCTCCCTCACGAGCGCCGACGCCGCCGAGCTGGCAGACCTCCAGGAGCAGCTCACGGAGCTGAGCTCCCTGACCGCGACCGAGCTCGTCGAGCGCCACGAGGTGCCCTTCA
>JAAZAA010000195.1 GCA_012514535.1 Myxococcales bacterium
CGGCGCCCGCGCCTAAGGTATCGGGGATGGTTTCGAAGCTCTGCGCGCTCAGGAGGCGCGCTCACGGAGCGCTCAGAGCGCCCGAAAACCAGGGTGTATGCTGCTCTCATGGCGTCCTTGGCCCGCGTTCTCGACGATTCCATTTCCTCCAACGGTCCGTTGAGCTCGTCGCTGTCCTGCTCGCTCTCCCGCGTCGCTGACGACGAGCTGCTCCGTCAGGTCGACTCCGTCATCGCGACCCAACGGCAGCAGCTGGCGCGGCTCCTCCTGCTGCTCGGCGAGATCGAAGAGCGGCGCCTCCACCTGAGCCGCGGCTACTCGTCGCTCTTCGACTTCTGCACCACGGCGCTGCGCTTCAGCGAGGGCGAAGCCTTCCGTCGCATCGCCGCCGCGCGCCTCGCCCGCCGCTTCCCCGTGGTGCTCGGCCAGGTCGCCCGGGGCGAGATCCACCTCACAGGGCTGGTCCTGCTCCGCGAACACCTCACCGACGACAACCACGCAGAGCTCCTCGCCGCCGCACGCCACCGCTCCAAGCGCGAGATTCAAGGGCTCCTCGCCGAGCACTTTCCGCGCCCCGACGTGAAGTGCTCCGTCCGGAAGCTGCCCGCGCCGAGAGAAGAGGTCGCGAGCTCACTCCCGTCGTGGACGCCAGCGGCGGCCGTCGCGGAAACGAGTGCGCGGACCCCGGAGACGTCGAGCGCGCCGGGGGTTCTGCGGACGTCGCCCGGAGCCCTCGCGGAGACGAGCGCGCGGAGCTCCGAAACGGACGCGAGCCCGACGCCGGGGAGCAGTTCCGCCTCCGAGGTGCCGTCGGATCCGCAGCGCGGCGTGGGCGAAGGCCACGGGCGGCGCCCGCCACATCCTTTGCCGCTCCGCCCCACGCCTGCGCTCGTCGAGCCGCTCTCCCCCACCCGCTACCGCGTGCAGCTCACCGCCCCCCAAGCCTTCATGGACAAACTCGACCGCGCCCGCGCGCTTCTGGCGCACGGCTGTCCCCAGGGGGACCTCGCCGTCCTCCTGGAACGCGCCCTCGACGCGCTGCTCCTCGAGCTCGAGCGGTCCCGTCGAGCGAAGGTGAACACCACGAAGAAGGCTCGCTCGAAGACGACGTCCGCGAGGGAGAACCCGGTAAAGAGGACTTCCCCGAGGGCGGTGTCCCCAGAGAGGAACTCGCCACCCGGTTCTGCTGAGCCCGTGCGCCCCTCCTCGGCGTCGTGCGGCGCGTCGCCTGGCTCGGCCGTACCGTCCGGTGCCGCAGCTCTGGCGCCCAGCGCGCCGCCGCTTTCGTCGATACCACAGGAACAGATCGCGCCCTCCGACGACCGGAAGCGGTCGCCGGCGACGCCCCACCGCGGGACCATCCCGCGCGCAGTCCGCCGCGCGGTCTTCGAGCGCGACGGCGAGCGCTGCACCTTCGTCGGTGTCGATGGCCGACGCTGCAGCGCCCGCACCTTCCTCGAGCTCGACCACGTCCAACCCCACGCCCTCGGCGGCGCGAATACCGTCGGAAATCTTCGCGTCCTCTGCCGCGCTCACAATCGACTTTTCGCCGAGCGGACCTTCGGCAGAGAGCACGTCGAGAATCACTTGCGCCAGCGCAAGGCGACCTCGAGTGCGGCGACCTCGAGTGGAGTGCCCGAGTGACGAAGGAAATGTTCCTGCGCCCCACACAGCAAGGCAAGCTACCGACGAGAAGCGCCGCGGTCGGGAGAGTCTGACCAGCACTTGCGCCAGCGCAAGTGCTCCAGGGCTCGACCGCCGCAGTTTCTTGAGCATGTGCGGCACATGTGACATGCTCAACGCATGCCCAAGATGATCCAGGTGAGGAATGTCCCGGAGCGGCTGCACCGCGAGCTCACGCGGCGTGCGCGGGCCCTGGACATGACCCTCACCCACTACGTGCAACGTCTCCTGGAGCGGGAGGTGGCGAAGCCTTCCCGCGAGGAGCTGTTTCGGCGCGTTCGACAGCGCCGTCCCGTCCAGCTCGAACGACCTGCGGCCCAGCTCCTGCGCGAGGCTCGGGCGGAGCGAGGCGAGTGAGGCTCGTCGTCGCCGACGCGTCCGCCCTCGGGGAGTACCTGCTCGACCCGAGCGGTGCCGCCACGAGCGAGCTCATCGAGTCCGAAGAGGTCGATCTGCATGCCCCCGCCCTCTGCGACATCGAGATCCTCGCGCTCGTGCGTCGCGCCCTGCGGCAGCGCGAGACGACCCTCGACGTGATCCGGGCCAGCGAGCTCCTCGAGGACTACTCGGCCCTGCCCCTGACCCGACACGATCACCTCGAGCTGCTCCCCCGCATCTTCTCACTGCGCGACAATTTCTCCGCCTACGACGCGAGCTACGCCGCGCTCGCGGAGGCGTTGGGGGCAGAGCTGCTCACCGCCGATCACCGCTTCGCGTGCGCCGCCCGCGACCATCTGGCGCTCGTCGTGCATTGTCCTTGACCCCCTGCGACGGCAGGCGGCGCGCACTTTCCCCTACCCCTGTGCGCTTGCTAACTTCCTAGACGGCCGGAGAGCGGGGCGTCGTGTGTTCCCGTCTTCGGGCATCGGGTCCTCCCGTTTCGCCATGTTCCCCACCGTCGTCACCTCGGAGGTCCAGCGCGCCCTCCTCGACTACCTGCGCACCACCTTTCGCCTCGCGGACAAGGAGCTCGAGGAGGCGCTGTTTCGCTTCCTGAAGGACGAGCAGACCGGCATGTTCCGGGGGCCGTACCTCGACGTGCGCCTCCCCTTCCGCAAGGCGCCCGAGGACTGGGAGGCGCGGTCGCCCCTCGACTTCGGCCCGCCCTTCTTGCCCCACGCCCACCAGCTGCGCGCCTTCGAGCGTCTGAGCGCCCGCGACCGGCAGCCCCAGAACACGCTCGTCACCACGGGCACGGGCTCCGGCAAGACCGAGTGCTTCCTCTTCCCCCTCCTCGATCACTGCCGCCGCGCCAGGCAGCGCGGCGAAGGCGGGGTCAAGGCCATCATCCTCTACCCGATGAACGCCCTGGCCACCGACCAGGCCGAGCGCCTGGCGAAGCTCCTGCAGCGCCCCGAGCTCGCGGGGGTCACCGCGGGCCTCTACGTGGGCGGCCAGGGCCAACATGGATCGAGCAGCGGGACCCACCTGGTGGACGACCGCAAGGTGCTCCGCAAGTCTCCCCCGGACATCCTGCTGACGAACTACCGCATGCTGGACTTCCTCCTCATGCGGCCCGAGGACGCTCAGCTGTGGAACCAGAACGACCCGACCACCCTGCGCTACCTGGTCCTCGACGAGCTCCACACCTACGACGGCGCCCAGGGCAGCGACGTCGCGTGTCTCATCCGCCGCCTCAAGGCGCGGCTCGGGACGCCTCCCGGGCACCTCTGCTGCGTGGGCACCTCGGCCACCATCGGCAGCGGCGGCACGCGGGATCCACGTCAGCTGCTCGCGGAGTTCGCCACCAAGATCTTCGCCGAGCCCTTCACCCCCGAGTGCCTCGTCGGCGAGGACCGCGCGAGCGTCGACGAGGTGCTGGGCAAGGGCTCCTCCCGGATCGAGTCGTCGCTGCCCGTCCCGAGCGAAGATCGGTGGCGGGAACTCGAGCCGACGCACTACTCCCGCTACGAGGACTACCTCGCCGCGCAGGAGCGGCTCTGGTGCGGCCACAAACAGCTCGGCCCGAGCTTCCTCGCGGAGACCCTCCGAGCGCACCCGTTCCTCCCCAAGCTGCTGCGCGGTCTGGCGGGCCGCGAGCGACGCGCCGGGCCGCGGCACTGGCGCGAGGTCGCCGACTCCATCGCCGCGGAGGACTCGCAGTTCGCCGATCTGTCCCGTGAGCGGCAGTGGCTCTTGCTCGCGTCGTTCGTGTCCCTCATCGCGCGGGCGCGCACGCCCCTGAGCCCCGATTCGTCCACGCCGGGGCCGTTCCTCCAGGTCCAGGTGCAGCTCTGGATCCGCGAGCTCCACGACCTGGTGCGGCTGGTCACCACCGACGGTGTGCGGTTCGCCTGGCGGGACGAGCTCCCTCCGGGCGAGGGCCGCTGGCTGCCCTTGCTCTACTGCCGTGAGTGCGGCTTCGGCGGTCTCGCGGCGCTCCAGCGCGAGAGCGAGCCCCAGCTGCGAGACGCCCTGCGCGAGATCGGTGAGGCCTTCCTGAACTCCACGAACCGCGGGCGCGTGGTGGAGCTGCTGCCCAAGACGGCCCCGGCACCCCTGAGCGACCTCGGCCAGGCCACCCTCATTCGCAAGCACCTGTGCCCGAAGTGCCTCGAGGTGGGCCTGGAAGAGCAGTGTCGCTGCGCCCAGGGCGGTCAGACCCTGCCCGTGCGCGTGCACCCCGAGCTGAACGAGAGCGGCAAGCCGCACCCGCTCCGCCGCTGCCCCTCCTGCCAGGCGGACGACGGCCTGTCGTTTTTGGCGTCGCGGGCGGCGACCTTGTCGAGCGTCGCCATCTCGGAGCTCTTTGCGAGCCGCTACAACACCGATCCGAAGCTGCTCGCCTTCACGGACTCGGTCCAGGACGCCTCCCATCGCGCGGGCTTCTTCGCGGCCCGCACGTTCCGCTTCACGATGCGCACCGCCATCCAGGCGCTCGTCGAGGCCCACGCGGGACCCGTGCCCCTCTCCGAGTTCGCGGCGCGCCTCATCGATCACTGGGCGGCGCGGCAGGGCGGGCTCGGGGAGGCCGCCGCCCTCCTGCTGCCCCCGGATCTGAACGAAGATCCGGCCTATCGCGCCTACTTCGGCCTCGATCGGGGCGCCCCCCCTTCCAAGGCGCCGAAGCCGACGACCAGGCGAGCGGTGGCCCTCCGGGAGCTCCTCGAGACGCGCCTCGGCTGGGAGGTGACGCGGGAGTTCGGCCTGGCCGTGACCTTCGGGCGCAGCTTGGACGACACCGCCTGCTCCACCCTGGCCGTCGACGAGGTCGCCCTCGGCAGCGCCGCCAGGGAGCTCCTCGAGCACCTCCGCGAACACCACCGGGGCTCCTTCCGCGCCGACCCGGATCTCCACCGGGTCCAGCACTTCCTCGAGGGCCTCCTGCAGCGCCTCCGGCTCAAGGGGGGCATCCACCACCCCCTGCTGGAGGAGTTCGCGCGGCGCGACAGCCGCTTCTTCCTGAGCAAGGCGAAGAACCCGCGCCTGTCGCGCTTCGGTCCCCACTCCCAGGTGCCCGCCTTCTGGTACTTGGGCGACCCCGGCCCCCGCTCGAGCTACCAGGCCCTGCACTCCTCACCGCGCACACGCACCTGGTACCGGGTCTGGACCCGGCGCGCCCTGGGGCTGCTGCAGGAGAACGACGGATCCATCGACACGCTGCTCGACCGCACCGTGCGCGTGCTGCGGGAGCACGGCATCCTGCGCACCCTCGAGGGGCCCAAGGCGAAGACCGTCGCCGGGCTCGCCCCCGAGGCCCTCTGGGTCACCGGAGACGTCGCCCGCGTCCGCTGCGCGAGCTGCGGCCACCAGCTCACCCTGGCCGCGCCTGCCGCCGAGCGGTTCGTCGGCAAGAGCTGCATGGCCTTCGCGTGCTCCTCGGGCGCCTACGCCCTCGACGCCACCAGCGGGGAGTCCGAGCGCTACTACCAGAACCTCTACAAGAGCGGTCGGGCGACGCGCATCTACACGGGCGAACACACCGGGCTCCTGCAGCGGGCGGAGCGCGAAGCCCTGGAGCGCTCCTTCAAGGAGCGCGACCGCCCGGACGCTCCCAACCTCCTCACCTGCACGCCCACCCTCGAGATGGGCATCGACATCGGCGACCTGTCGAGCGTGATGCTGTGCTCGGTGCCGCCGCTGCCCTCGAACTACGTGCAGCGGGTGGGGCGCGCGGGCCGCTCCACCGGCAACGCCCTGGTGCTCACCATGGCGAACAACCGCAGGCCCCACGATCGCTACTTCTACGAGGAGCCCTACGAGATGCTGCGGGGTGAGATCGCCCCTCCCGGCTGCTTCCTCGACGCCCCCGAGATGCTCCTGCGGCAGCTCTTGGCCTATGCCCTCGATTGTTGGGCCAAGGAGCACGGCTCCAGCGACGTGCGCTTACCGGCGCAAATGCGGCTGCTGCGCGTCGACGCCGAGGACACGTTCCCCGGCCATTTCTGGAAGTTCTACCAGGAGCACAAGGCGCGGATCACCGAGCAGTTCCTGGAGCTGTTCGGCGACGAAATCTCCCCCGCCAACGCCGACCATCTGCGCCTCCGGTCGAACGGCGCGGGCCTGGCCGGCCCGATGAAGACTGCGTTCACGGCCGTGAAGGAGCAGATCAAGCGCTACGGGGAGGAGCTGAAGAAGATCGGCCAGCGCATCTCCGCGCTCGAGGAGGACCCGACCCTGGCCTCTCCGGTCCTCGACGAGACCTCCGGTGAAATGCGCCCCGACGCCGCGGCGGAGATCGAGGAGCTCGAGGACGCGCGGCGCGGCTACCGACGCCTGCAGCTCGAGCTGATGATGAAGTACCCGCTGAACGTGCTGGCGGACGAAGGCATCATCCCCAACTATGCCTTCCCCGAGCCAGGTGTGACCCTGAGCGCGCTCCTCAAGGAGCCCTTCGACGAGGAGGCGGGCAAGATCCGGAAGGGGCAACGCAGACCGGTGGAGTACGTGCGGTCCGCCAGCCAGGCCCTCCGCGAGTTCGCGCCCTTCAACACCTTCTACGCGGAGGGGCACAAGCTCCGCATCTCCCAGGTGGATCTGGGCAGCCGCGCCTCGGCCCTGGAGTCCTGGCGCATCTGCGCCCTCTGCCACTACATGGAACTCGCGCCGCTCCAGGTGGCCCCGAGCCGCACGTGCCCGCGCTGCGGAGACACGCGCTGGCCGGACGTGGGCCAACGCCGCACCCTGGTGCGCTTCCGCCGGGCGCTGTCGGTGGTGGATCGAGTCGCCGCCAGCACCGCGGAGGACAGCGAGGAGCGGGACTCCGAGAGCTACGGCGCGGCGGAGCTCATCGACGTGGGCCCGGAGAATTGGTCCGGGGCGCGCCTGGTGCAGAAGCCCGAGCTCGTGTTCGGCTTCGAGCTGCTCCAGCGCCAGCTGCTGCGGGAGATCAACTACGGGCGCCGCTTCGACACCGCCAAGCCGTCCCCCCTCGCGGGGAGCGACGTCGCCCAGCGAGGGTTCCTCGTGTGCAAGCTCTGCGGCAAGGTCTCCGAGAGCGAGGCCAAGGCCCAGCACACCCCCCTCTGCGGTGTGCGCCGCAAGAACGACTCGCCGGAGTTCGAGCGCATCTTCCTGTACCGGGAGTTCCGCTCCGAGGCTATCCGCCTGCTGCTCCCCATCTCCCAACTCGAGGACCAGGGGCTGCTGCTGAGCATGAAGGCCGCGCTGTTCCTCGGCTTTCGCAAGAAGTTCCTGGGGCACCCCGACCACCTCGCCATCACCACCCTCCGGGAGCCGCGTAACGGCGAGATCCGGCAGTTCCTCATCGTCTACGACACCGTCCCGGGGGGCACCGGCTACCTCGCGGAGCTCTGGAAACGGGACGGACTCCTGGAGGTGCTGCGCCTCGCCCTGGACGCGATGCAGGGCTGCCGCTGCGTGGAAGATCCGTCCCGCGACGGCTGCTACCGCTGCGTGTACGCCTACCAGCAGTCCCACGAAATCCCCCACATCTCCCGCAGCAAGGCCGCGGAGATGCTCGAGGCGATCCTGGCGGCGGCCCGGGAGCTCACGACGGTGGAGACCCTCTCCACCGTCGACGTGGGCGATCTCACCGAGAGCGAGCTGGAGCGCAAGTTCCTGCGAGCGCTGCAGGAGCGCTGCGCCGCACCCGGGCATGGCTGGACCCCCATCCAACATCAGGGCAAGGCCTGTCACACGTTCACGACCCCGAACAGCGAATGGCTCGTGGAGCCTCAGGTGGACGTGGGCCTGGAGAGCGGCGTCGCGATCCCCTCCCGCCCGGACTTCGTGCTGCGTTGCCTGTCGAGCACCGATGAGCTGCCCGTCGCCGTGTTCTGCGACGGGCTCAAGTACCACGTGTGCCCCGACGAGGACCGGAGCCGCCTCGGAGACGACGTGCTCAAGCGCCGCGCGCTCTTGGACTCCGGCCGGTTCCGCGTCTGGTCGATCACGTGGAAGGACTTGGAGCACGACGGCGCGCCCACGACCTTGCTGACGCGAGTGCAGCGGGGCCTCTACGAGAGGTTCTTCGGCAAGGACGCGGGCAGGCGCTGGAGACGCGACGACACCCTCAGGAGCCAGACCAGCTGGCAGCTGCTCTGGGAGTACCTGGAGCACCCCGACGAGGCGGTGTGGCGGGACGCCGCGATCGGCTTCGCCGCGGGCATGCTGTCGTTCGAGCCGCCCTGGAGCCGTGACTCGATCCTCGCGCGCCAGGAGCACCTCCGCCACGGCATGCCGCGCGTGGACGGCGAGCTCGAAGCCGCGGACCTGACCGGGGGGCCACCGGCACGCTTCGCCGGGCTGGACGCCCGCCCCCACGCCACGTTCCTCTACCAGAGCCCCGCGAGCGCGCTGAGGAGCGGGCGGATCGATCGAGGGGAGCTGACGCTCCGCCTCTTCGACGACGCCGCGGCGCGGGCGCGCGACGACTTCGAGGACAGCTGGCGCGCCTTCCTCCACGCGTGGAACCTGCTCCAGTTCCACCCGCGTGGTCTCGAGGTCGTCAGCACCGAGTACCTCCAAGAGCTCGGCGAACACGAGGCGGCGAGCCACGAGACGTCCTCTCCCGCGCCCGGCTCCCCTCTCCAGCCCGGATCCGCAGCGGCCCTCGAGGTCGGAACGCGCGGATCGAGCGCTCACCCGCCCAGCACGCGCACGTCCAGCACACGTCCTCAGGGCCGCCCTCGCGCGGCCGCGACGGAGCCTCCGGACGCTGGGGACGCCTACGACGCCTTCGCCGCCGAGTACCGCGACGAGCCCCACCTCGCCGAGCTCGCCGGCCTGCTCCGCGACGCGGGCCTCCCGCTGCCCACCGACGCGGGTGAGTGCGATCTACCCATCGATCTGGAAGCGCTCCTGCTCTGGCCGGACGCGAAGGTCGTGCTCGTGCCCGAGCCCACCGACGCCGATCGGCGAGCCTGGCAAGAGCGCGGCTTCGTCGCCCTCGCCTACGACGCGCCCGCCACCGAGACCCTCCGTGCCCTCCAGGATTCCCCCTCCGCGAACCCCGCCCGCGGCGCGCAGCCGCGGGACTGATCCCCCTCCACCGCCCGAGGAACGCGCCCCATGCCCCAAGTCGCCCTCTCGTCGGACTTTCTGAAGGCCTTCGCGCAGATCCCCAGAAACAAGCAGAAGGTCGTGCGCGAAGCTCTCGAGAAGTTCAAGCGCGACCCCACCACGGCCGCCCAGAACTACGAGAAGATCCACACGCTCGACGACAAGGTCCGCACCATCCGCTGCGGCATCGACTACCGGGCGGTGGTCATCCACCCGCCCCAGGGCGACGTGCACCTGTTCGTGTGGGTGGACCACCACGACGAGGCGATGGACTGGGCGCGCAAGAAGCGCTTCGAGGTGAACAAACACACCGGCACCCTCCAGGTCTACGAGGTGCTCGACGGCGGCGGCGTCCCGACGGACGCGGCAACGGAGCTCGGGGAGCGGCCCTCCGCCCCCGTCGAGACCGTCGAAGCGGAGCGGGTGCCCCCGGGCCGCCTCTTCGCGGGGCACGACAACGCGACCTTGCTCCTGTTCGGCGTGCCCGAGCCGCTGCTCATCGCCGTGCGCGCGCTGCGCGAGGAGGCGGACCTGGACGGCTTGGTCCCCTACCTGCCCGAGGAGGCCGCGGACGCGCTGTACCTGCTCGCTGCCGGCTACTCCCCCGACGAGACCATCGACGAGCTCGACCGGGCGAAGCCGGCGCAGCGCGTCGACAAGGCCGAGTTCGATCCGGACGACTTCGCGGCGGCCCTCGAGCGACCGGGGACCCAGCAACGGTTCACGGTCGTCGCCGACGACCACGAGCTCGCCGAGATCCTCAACGCTCCCCTCGCGCAGTGGCGCGTCTTCCTCCACCCGAGCCAGCGCAAGCTCGTGGAGATGAAGAGCACCGGCGCCGCGCGCGTGCTCGGCGGCGCCGGTACGGGCAAGACGGTGGTCGCCATGCATCGCGCCAGGCACCTCGCCAAGAGCTGCCCTCCGGACAAGAAGGTCCTCTTCACCACGTTCACCCGCAACCTGGCGGCGGACATCCAGGCCCAGCTCACCACCCTCTGCCGAGACGAGGGGGCTCGCATCGAGGTCGTCAACCTCCACGCGTGGGCCGCGGCGCTCCTCCAGAGCCGGGGCAGCAAGGTCCGCACCCCCACTCGGGAGCAGCAGCTGGATGCCTGGGCCGAAGCCATGAGCCACGATCCACAGGAGACGTTCCGAGAGAGCTTCTACAGGAGCGAATGGAACGACGTCGTCCAGGCGCAGGGCATCCTCGAGGAGGCGGCCTACCTCCGCGCGCGCCGGGCCGGGCGCGGCACGCGCCTGAGCCGCCAGCAGCGCAAGCTCGTCTGGGAGGTGCTCAGCGCCTATCGCCGCGCCCTGCAGCGCCGCGGGTTCATGGAGCCCGCCGACGTCATCCGCGAGGCGCGGCTCCTGATCGAGAGCGGCAAAGTGCCCCTCCGCTATGTCGCCGTGGTCGCCGATGAAGTCCAGGACTTCTCCGAGGCGGACCTGCGGCTGCTCCGCGCCCTCGTCCCCGAGGGGCCAGGGGATCTGTTCCTGGTCGGCGATGCCCACCAGCGCATCTACGGCCGTGGTTCGAGCCTGTCGCGCTGTGGGATCAACGTCCGCGGGCTCCGCTCCCGGCGCCTCCGCCTGAACTACCGAACCACTCAGAACATCCGCAACTGGGCGGTCTCCGTGCTCCGCGGAGTATCCGTGGACGACCTCGACGAGGGCACCGACGACGCCCTCCGCGGTTATCATTCGCTGCGCTCCGGCGAACCGCCCCGCATCGAACCCCAGCGAACGGAGCGGGACGAAGCCGCGCTCATCCTCGCGCAGGTGGAGCACTGGTCCAAGGTCCAGGGGCGTCCCCTCGCCGAGCTCTGTCTGGTCGCCCGCACGAACGCTCTCCTCCGCAACCGCTACGCCCCCCTCATCGAAAACGCTGGTTATCCCGTCCAGCACGTCCAAACCGACGAGTCCACGCTCGGCGACGGGGTCCGCCTGGCCACCATGCACCGCGTGAAGGGCCTCGAGTTCCCCTGCGTGCTCGTCGCCGGGGTGCACCGCGGCACCGTCCCCCTCGAGCTCCGCGACTATCCCGACGACGCGGCTCGCCAAGCGCAC
>JAAZAA010000196.1 GCA_012514535.1 Myxococcales bacterium
CCCCCGTCGATCCCTCCCGCATCGCAGGAGGCGGCTCTCGCGACGAGTCGATCCGCCCTCTGCCCATCGATCCAGACGGCCCCTGGCTGTGACCCGCGCGCTTCGGCGACCAGAGCGGGCAGCGTGAGCGCGACCTTCGCGGCGACCGCCCACGACTCATCTCGCGACGAGGTACCCGGGCAAGGCGCTCCACGGTGACGCTGCGAGAGGCGACGGCGACGAGGCGGGCTCGTCCGTTCCGCCGAGGCGCCTTTCTCCCCTGCAGAGCTTTTCAACGCTCAGCCCATCGGCATACACCAGAGGTCCGATGCCGATACCCGATGCGTGGACCATGGCCGACATCGATCGACTCCTCGCTCGAGGCGACCTTGCCGATCTCATCGAAGTCCCGATCGCCATCACGAACCTCGGCACACCGGACGCTCACTGGTCGGAGTCCGTTTGCCTCACACTCGCCGAGCACGAGCACCCCGACGTGCGGGCGAACGCCGTCCTGGGGCTCGGCCACCTCGCTCGGGTGGCGGGCAGCCTCTCGCGCTCCCGCTCCCTGCCCGTGATCTCCCGCGCGCTCATCGACCCGCACCCCGGGGTGCGCGCCCACGCCCTGTCGGCCGCCGAGGACGTCTACCAATTCCTGGGTTGGCCAGAACTCGGGCCCGACCCCCTTGCCGGAGCGAGCACCCCATGTCGCGCTACCAACTCGTGATCCAGTTTCCCGGAGACTTCTTCGCTGCTCACCAGGACCTGGTCGCCTTCGAGGAGCGCCTCATCGCCTCGCTACCGCGCACCTGCACGGTCGACGGCCACGACGTCGGCGCGGGGACCGTCAACTTCTTCGTCCACACCAGCGCCCCCGAGGCCGCGCATCGCGCCTTTCGCAAGTACCTCGGCACCAACGCCGTCGAGCGTAAAGTCCGCATCGCCTACCGAGAGCTGGACGGCGCTGCGTTCACGAATCTCTGGCCGCGCCGGGACCCCCGCCCCTTCGCGTACACCTACGACGAAGGTGCGAACCCCTTCGCCCGGGGAGCAAAGCGCGACATCCCGAAGCGCAGCACACGGGCGACGTCCAGCGCCGCGAAGACCAAGGTGCCCCGCCCCTCGACGACCGCAAGGCGCGGCCGAAGCTAGCTCACGGAGCTTTCCCCTTCTCTAGCGTGGAGCTTCGTAGCGTCACCACGCTGCTCGAACAGCAGCTCCGCGCCGCAACCGAAGCACGGCCGAACACTAGTTCGGTGCGCTTCCGCCGCGGCCGAGGCTAGCGCGGACACCGTCGTTCCCGGGGAACTCCCCCCGAACATCGGACCAAGGTACCCCCGATCGAACTACGACAGAAAAGCATTCTCGCCTCACCCACGCCTCACCCAAGGGGACCTCGAGGGGTTGCTCGCCCGGTGGGACCGCGTCACGCTGCGAGTCCGCCAGGGCACTTCCGGGGCGGCTTCACCGCACCTCCGGGCCACGATCCTGGCGCGCTCCCAGGATGACCTCCCTCCGCATCAGCGACTTTGCGAACGTCGTCTTCTTCACCGGAGCGGGCATGTCCGCGGAGAGCGGCGTGCCGACCTATCGGGGTCGCGGAGGGATCTGGA
>JAAZAA010000032.1 GCA_012514535.1 Myxococcales bacterium
CACGGATGAGGACTTCACCCGCATCCGAGAGCCTCGTACACTGCCCCTCGACTATCATTTTCGTACTCAGGCGCGTCTCAAGAAACGCACTCTCGATGTCCAAATGCGCCGGATGCGCACAGCGCGCGGCGAGCGGCCAGGTGGTCGGACGTGGTCCGCCGCTCCTGCGTCCGAGCGTCGAAGACCGGCCTGCGCCGGGGAGCGGCTCAGGAGAGGTGCACAGGCTCGACGTGGGAAAGCTCAAGAAGGTTCCGACTGAAGGTCACGGCTACCCCGAGCCCGTCGCGAGATGCACCCTCCCCACGCAGGCGCCCCCGATCATCTCGCGCGCACGCCCTCGCTCGCTTGCCGTCGCCGCTGCGGCTACGTTCGGCGCTCGCTCGTGCCGGAGGAACCGCCAATGAACCTGAATCTCGTCGCTCATGCGACACGCTCGTCGCTCGACCAGCTGTACGAGGTGTTGGACGGCGCCTCGGGCAGCCCAGCCGAATGTCGCTTCGATCTCCTCACTCGCACTACCAAGCTGTACCGGCAGCTCGGCGTCGGTGAGTTCCTGCTCGAGGGGGACGCGCAGGATCTCTACGCGTTTCTGCAGCTGGGCGTGCAAGCCTGCGACGACCTGCTGCGCGAGGTTTCCCCCGAGGACGTCGCGACGTCGCGGCTGCTGGCGTGGTTCGACGCCGTGTGTGTCGGCGATCGGGACGCGATGGCCTCGATCGCCGCGCGGGCGCCGCGCGAGTGCAACCCGCGCAAGGAGTACGAGGAGGATTTCCTCTACACGCGCATCGCCATGGACGCCGTCGGCCTGGGGCGCCCCGTGGCGGAGATCGAGTCCATGCTGGCGCGGCTCCGGGAGCTGAGCGCGGACCGCCGCGATGCACGCATGGAGCTCCTGGTCGCGTTCCTCGAGGGCGACGTCCCCGGGTTCGTCGCGGCGCTGCGGGCGCTGTGCGAAGAGCACGACGCGTTCTACGGCGAGATCGTGCCGTCCTCGCTGGTGGAGGAGCGGCGGATCCTGCGGCACCTCCCGCCCTTGGAGGTCGTCGCATGGCTCGCGCTCGCGCGTCGATCCACCATGCCGGACGCCGAGCTCGCCGAGGTTCCGGCAGCTCTGCTGGAGGAGTGCGCCGTCCCCCCACCACCTCCGCGCAGGTGGCTCGAATACAGCCACCCCCACCTCCCACGCCAATCCGACGACGCTGGGCGGACCCCCGAGAGGACCGTCCTCGAGTCGCAGCGCGCGCCCGCGCCGCCCTCCGACGGCGCGCAGTGGTCGCTGCTCCGCGTCGACGACTGGACGGATCCCGATCACGGCGTCGTCGGCGATCTGCCATCGGAGCTGAGCGAGCTGCGACACGAGCTCGAAGCGGGCGAGTCGGTGGCAGCGAGCTGGCCGTCCCCCTGCGCCGTCAGGCTGGATCCGTACCGAGGCGGGCGGTGGCTGCCCGACGTCATCGCCAACGGCGACGACCTGCTGATCTGCAGCGCCCGGGTCACCGCGGCGATCGAGAGCGCGTGTCGCGCGGCGTGCGAGTACCTGCCGCTCACGATCCTCGACCACAAGGGCAGAGTCGCATCGTCGGACCATGTCCTCATCCATCCCCTCGGGGTCCACGATCGACCGGCGAGCTTGCCCCCGCTCAGCCGGATGTCGCAGGTCTCGGACGCCTACGTGGTGTCCCCCGCGCTGTCCGACGCCCTACGCCGCATCCCGGGCGTGACCAACCTGCTGCTCGAACCGACCGACATGTCCTGAGTTCGAGGGCCAACGGAGGGCCCTCGACGACGTCAGCGGCCCCGATGGTGCGGACGACGCTCCCCCGCTGACGGCCGACCCGCAGCTCGTCAGCGTCTTCGCGGCATCGGGTGAGGCACCAGAGCTCGCTCGTCCTCTAGAGGTCCGATGTGACGGGACGGAGGACCAGGGCAAGTTCGTCCTCCCGCAGCGCCTCGTCATCTCACCGCCCCCCCTTCACGTCCCCCGAACCCACCGCTGCAAGCCCAACGTCAACCCACATCCGCCGACCGCCAGCGCCCCCAGCGCCCACTGCCCGACGCTCGCCAGAAGAACGGCGTCCACCAGCGAAATCCCCGCGATGAGCGTGATCACCGCCTGCGGGATCCGCGGCGGAACGCGACGGAGCAGCGACAAGGCCCACAGCTCCAGCCCCACCAGCAGCACCACGAAGCCCAACACCGCTAGCTCATCGCCCGAGCGCGAGATCCCGAAGAGCACCGGACCAGCGAGCAACACCAACGGCCAGAACCCCTTCACGGAGCCGAGGTTCTCCTGCTTGGCCACGTAGGTGAGGCCGATCAGGTGGCCGAGCAGCAGGAGCGCGCCGACGAGCAGGGGCCACGGAAGCTCCAGGGGGCGCGGGGCGAAGGCGAGCCCCACCGTCGCGTACACACCGACGCGACACAGGCCCATCACCAGGGGGGACAGGGGGTTCTGTTTGTGATGGACATCGTAGAGGACGATCACGCCGCACAGGACAAGCGCCGCGACCACCGCGGGGAGGTTGAGAGGGCCACCCGTGAGGGGCCCGAGGGCAGCGACGAGGAGCACGCCGAGCGAGAGCTGCCCGAAGCCGAGCGCGAACACCGGGCCCGCGCTGATTTCTCCCGACGGGATGGGACGCTCGGGGCGCTCTCGCGCGTCGATCTCCCGGTCGAAGGCGTCGTTGAGGAACATTCCGCCGGTGTAGGCGAAGGACATGGCGAGGGCCGCGACCACGAAGGACTGCGGCTCGAAGCTGCCGCCAGCGAGAGCGAGCGCAGCCAAACAGTTCGTCCACACTGTGGGCAAGTTGGAGATCCGCCCGAGGCGCAGCAGGGTGCGCAACGTCGGGCCGCGTTCGGCTCCAACAACATCACCTCGCGTGGCGTCGTGAGGCGCGGTGTTCCGGGCGACGCTCGCGCGGCGGGTGACCTGGTCGTCCTCGTCGACGAGCCTTGGTTGGGTCATGGCTCCCTCCGCTCTGCTTCTGGTGCGTCGTCCCTCCGCGCTGCTCGCTGTGCGTCGTCGTTCGAAGCATCGAGCTCCCGCAGGGTCCACTCGAGCTCTCGGGCGATCGCCTCGGTGACGCTGCTCGGCTTGAAGCGCTCGGGAAGCACGTCGAAGGTGTACGTCTCCACCTCGAGGTGCTCCGTCAGAGGCTGCGCCCGGTGCGCTGCGAGGATCGCGCGCACATAAGGCTGCGTGCTCTCGAAGGGCGGCAGCTCCCGCTGGAACACCGGGACATGAAAGTGCACGCGCCAAGGGCGGTCCCAGAGCTCGGCGCGGCCGAGGGCCTCCGGCAGATCGACGAAGCGCACCACCTCGTCCCCGAGATCCACGCTGCCCTGATGCAGGTAAACTCCGTCCGCGAACTCCGCGAGCCGCGCCCGCTCCTCGGGCCCCGCCTTCGGTACGCTGAGGCCCGCGGTCACCTGGATCTTGGCGAGGGTGATCTCGCTCGAGCGGATCAACGCGAGGGTCTCTTCGGGGTCCTCGAACTGCACCGCGGCGTGGCACGTGTCGAGACACAGGCCCAGGTGTCGTCGCAACACCGCTTCGGGCAGCCCCGCGTTTCCGCGGAAGACGTCCTCCTCGAGGAAGCGCACGCACTCCGCCGTCGTCTCGAGCAGACAGGCGGGCTCGGGTTCGAGGGCGAGCACGACGGTCACGCCCGTCTCCTCGGCGAGCTGGTGCAGGAGCTGCGCTTGCTCGATGAGCCGCGCGGCGATCGCGGTGCGGGCGTCTGCGTCGCCGAGAGCGCGAAAGCAGCCGGGCACCGTGCTGATGCTCAGGGTGCGCGGCATCTCCGGGTGCCGCTGCGCGAGGCGAGCCAAGATGCGGGCGAGCCGCGTCGTGTAGTCGAGCCGCTCCGTCGAGCGCCAATCGGGCAGGTACACGTCTTCCTTCACCCGCGCCCCATGGAACTGCCCGTAGGGGAAGCCATTCACCGTGAACACGTAGGCGCCGAGCTCCCGGAGCATGTCCGAGCAGCGCTCGAAGGTCTCTGGCCGCTCGAGCTCCCAGGCAGCGCGCGCGGAGAGCCGGAGCCCCAGCCCGAAGCCGTCCGCGGGCGCGAGGCGCGTCACCAGCTCCGGCACGTGTCTGCGGAGGTGCCCCTCGAGCTCCTCCCAAGACTCGCCCGGGTGGATGTTGCTGCAATAGGTCAGATGTCCCGACGTCAGGCGCATGGCTGCGCTCCTCCAGAGGTCTGCGCTCGTTGGTTCATCAGGGCTCACTCATCGAACTCGATCTTTGCGGTCCGCTTTTTCGCCGCACGCTCATCGCCCACACACAGCGCCGCCGCACACAGCGCCGTCGCACTCGCGTCGCCGCCCGCTCGCCGCCGCACACGCCGACGTCACGGTCGCCTCTCCGCACGCTCGCCATCGCCGGATCGTCACGGCTCGTCCAGGGGCTCGTCCGTCGCATCGCGGCTCAGGGGGCGCCTGCGGCTCTCCGGGGACACCGAGTCGAGCAGCCGCTCCAGCGCTCGCTCCAGGGCGGCCTCGTCCACCTGGTGCACGTCCACGCTGCGCCCCACACCTTCGAGCAAGGTGAGCGTCAGCTCGCCGCCCAGGTGCTCCCGGAACTCCTCGAGCCCCCGCAACACGGACAGGCGGCCTCGCTCGCGCCGTGTGAGCGCTTCGTGACCCAACCGAAAGCCGAGCGCGCGCAGCAAGGCGCATATCCGCGCCGCCTCCGAGCGGGGCAAGAGCTCGATCTCCGCCGCGTAGAGGCAATCGAGCGCCATGCCGATGGCCACCGCCTCGCCGTGGCGGAGCTCGTAGTCCGACAAGCTCTCGAGCTTGTGCGCCGACCAGTGGCCGAAATCCAAGGGGCGCGCGCTGCCGCTCTCGAAGGGATCGCCGCCCTTCGCGATGTGCTCCAGGTGCAGCTCCGCGCCGCGCCGGACCAACGTGGCCAGCGCTTGCGGGGAGAAGGTCCTGAGCTCCGCTGCGTTCAGCTCGAGCCACTCGAAGAAGGCGGGATCGCGGATCAGGGCGACCTTCACCGCCTCGGCCATACCCGCGCGTTTGTCGCGGGGGCTCAGGGTGAGGAGCAGCGTGGAGTCGTTCACGACGGCGAAGGGCGGCGCGAAGCAGCCGAGCAGGTTCTTCACGCCGAACGCGTTGATGCCGTTCTTCACGCCGACGCCGGCGTCGTCCTGGGCGAGGACGGTGGTCGGCACACGCACGAGCCGCACCCCCCGATGGAACGTCGCCGCCGCGTAACCCACCATGTCGAGCACCGCGCCGCCGCCGAAGGCGATGACGGCGGAGTGTCGATCGAGCCGCAGCTCGAGCATCTGCTCGTGCAGTCGCGACACGTACGACGGGTCGTTCTTTGCGGCCTCACCGCCCGGCACGATCACCGGCGGCGCGGCGAGCTCCAGCGCATCCCCGTGGGCGGCGAAGTAGCCGTCGATGCGCGCAATCAGCCCGGTAGTCGCCTCTGCGAAGCCCCCATCACAAACCACGAACGCACGGTGACACTGCGCTGGTCGCAGGCGACTCACCGCCCAACGCAGCGCCCCACTCCGCGGTTCGAGGCAGCCCTCCTCGAAGATGACCGGATAGTCGAGGGGCACCACGCCGCGCTGGTGATACACATGAGCCGGCGGCTGCGCGAACCGCGTCGGCTCCTCGAAAGAAGCACGCACTCCAATCCCGGGATCCATCCTGGGGCGGCACCGTAGCACACGCCCGGACCACGAGCCCCGCTCGAGGGGCGCGACATCGACGGCTTACGAAGCGCGCATCGACTTCAACGACACTGCGTCGAGAAGTTTAGCGACCCAATGAAATGTGAACCGTTTTGCAGACTCGATGATCGGGTCTCGAAGCGCAGCGCCCCTTCCCCAAGGCGGAGCCCCCACCCCGAGATCGCCTCCAGTCCGTCGAGATAACGGCAGAGGCCAGACGCCTGTCGCGGAGTGAGGTGGTCACGGCTACCTGCAGCAACACACCAGTCCCGCGCTCCCCGCCGCAGGCGCCGCCGCTTCACCGGCACGGTGAGTCCCCGCGGCTCCCCGCGGCTCGGGACATCTCCAGCGGGGCCTCACGTCCGCGCGCGCTTCGCGCGCGCTCCCCACCTCCGCTACCATCGCGCCCCATGATTCTCCTCGTCCACGGCTACGACGGCTCCGGTCCCGGTCACTGGCAACACTGGCTCCGCGCAGAGCTCGAAGGACGCGGCGTCCCCGTGAGTTTCCCGGAGCTCTCCGCTCCCACCGAGCCCCAGCGCGCGGCGTGGGTCGCGGAGCTCGCCGAGCTCGTCGCAGCGGCGCCGTCCCCGGTGACGCTCGTGGCGCACTCCCTCGGTTGCTGGGCGGTGGACCACTACATCGCAGAACACGGCGCGGAGCACGTCCGCGCGGCGCTGCTCGTCGCGCCGCCGTCGCCGTACTCCCTCTTCGAGCCCATCCAGTCCTTCTTGCCGCCCCCGCAAAGGCGCGACGCGTGGGCGCCCATCGCCGAGCACAGCCTGCTGGCGGGCAGCGACGACGACGATCACGCCTCCGCCGAGGAGCTCGAAGAGATCGCCCAGGGGCTCGGCGTTCCCTTTCGGCTCTTCCCCGGCGCGGGCCACATCAACGCTGCCGCCGGCTACGGCCCGTGGCCCTTCGCCGTCGAGTGGCTCCAAGAGGTCGGCGCGGTGCCCCGGTGAGCGCGCCGCTTCACCGAAGAGAGATCGGCGGCAACGCCGCCCGACGCGTGATCCGATCCGCCGCCGTGTCGTGCGATGAAGACCGCGACGCGACGAAGTGCGCCAGCGGCGGCACGACGACACCGCATGTGAGGAGCTCCCCGTGACCAACAACGATGTCCTCCGTCGCCTGCGCTACACCTTCGACTTCGACGACGACCGCATGATCGCCATCTTCGGCCTCGGCGGCGCGCCGGTGACGCGGGCGCAGGTGAGCGATTGGCTGAAGCGCGATGACGACCCTGCCTTCCAGGAGTGCAGCGACGAGGTGCTGGCGACGTTCCTGGACGGCTTCATCACCCTGAAGCGAGGCAAGCAGGAGGGTCCACGCCCCGCGCCCGAGAAGCGGCTGAACAACAACATCATCCTCCGCAAGCTCCGGATCGCCCTGAGTTACCGGGACGACGACATGCTGGAGGTCCTGCATCGGGCAGGCATGCCGCTCACCAAGACCGAGCTCTCCGCGTTCTTCCGCAAGCCGGACCACAAACACTACCGCGCCTGCCAAGATCAAATCCTGCGCCGCTTTCTGCAAGGGCTGCAGGCGAAGTATCGGGGGGAGGGCGGTGCCCAGGGGGGTGACTGCGCCTGAGGAAACCTCAGAAACGCCCTGCTGTCCTGTTTCCACGTGGAAACTCCCCACGAAGCCGCGGGCGCATGATGAGGGGTTGCAGCTACGCGTGGGCGCACCCCAAGTCCCGAATCATCCACCATTCGTCCTCAAGCCCTTCTCCACGATCACTAGCAGTTCTGCGCGAGATGGGCTGCCTGCGGAGAAGAGGAGGAGTGCGATGTCGTTGGTGGCCGATTGCGGATTGCATCGTCCGTCCCGTGCGTGTGCAGGTGCCCAAAGCGGAGGCGGCGATGGACTGAAGCTCGCCGCCCGTTTCACGTTCGTGCCGGGGCTGTTCATCGGCGGCTCCATCACCTACCAGCGAGGTGAGCCCGAGAAGTAGGCGTGTCAGCGGGAGCCGTGGCAAGGTGTCCCGAGAGGCGAGGACGACCGTCCCAGGAGCCGACATGCTGATCATCAAACGCAACGGCCGCCAGGCAAGGGTGGAGGACCTCGCCAAGGCCATCGAAGAGACTGGCATTGCTCCGGACCTCGAGAGACGGCAAATCATTCGGTACCTCTGGAACCTGAAGCACGGTCCGGAGCGGTTCGGCGAGGTCGATCTCAGCAACAGTCAGCAGGTCGCCTTGGCCGCCTACAAGGTCAAGCTGGGGGTTCCGCGTCCACGCGGCCGGTGGCGCAAGAAGCGTGACCCGAATGACCGCGTTTGCCTCATGGGTTCACGCTGCGTCAGACGCAGCTCATCGAGCGCAAGCTTGCGGAGCTCGAACGCTCGGGAAAGCGCCTCGATCGAGAGCTCACCTCCATCGCCGACCAGCTCCGGGCGCTGACCCCCGGCGTCGGGGGCGAGGTGAGCTCTGCGCTGAGCAAGCTACCATTGCATCGACGCTGAGGCTCGACGGCCAGGGGGTTCCACTAAATCGCTATCCACAGTGTTTGACGGACCCGGTCGTAGAAGATTCGCTGAAAGAGATTGCTAGCCGGGAGCTCGCCGGGAGGTCGAGTTCCACGATGAGGCGCTCCGACCAAGGGTCAGGCAAAACTTTCGGCGAACGTGCAGCTGCCAGGAGCAATTTTCAAACTCGGTCACGGAGTGGCGTAAACGTCGGGCCATGCCGTTCCTGGTGAGAGGCTTCGACGTCTCGGTGCTCCTGCACAATTCGCTGCCTGCCCGCGATTCGCTCTACTCCGTACTCCTCGAAGCGCGCCCGAATCTGTTCGCTGCGCTGCGCCAGCACTGGGACGGGAGCTACGCTCGCTCTACTCCGATGAGCGGCACGGGCTACCGCCCCGCCATCTCCGCCTTCTCCGCGCTGGAGGGCTGGTGGGGGAGCGGCTACGGCGACGGGGATCTCGCCCGCGCGATGTTCGCTGGCGCGCGCGCCGGCGACGCCACGAACATCACGGGGTGCGCGAACGCCCAGCAGTTCACGGCCGCCTTCGAGGCGGCTCGGGACGAGGCGTTCTACGTGTTTTTGCAGCTCTCCACCGTCAATGAGCTCAACTCCTTCTCATTCAAGGCGACGTATTTGCATCGGGACATCGAAGCGCTCTTCCAGCGGCGCGCTCACTCCTACGTCTCGCAGGTGCTTCGTCACCGGGTGCTCGAGACGGCTCGGATCATGTTCCGGATCCTGTGGGGTAACATGAACGGAGCCTGGCGACTCGCCTACCAGAAGCGCACCATCGTAACGACGCTGCTCCTCGGCATGATGCACAACCGGATGTTGCGCACCCCGGCCTACGCCGTAGCGGGGCGCCAGCTCTACAACCAGAGTTCCGTCGCCTTCACCCTGCTCACCTTCGCTTACGTCCCCGCGATGCACTGGAGGGCGGAGCAAGGCGCTCGCCCCCGCGGCTTCGCGTTCAACGAGGCCAACTGGTACTATTTCTGGCGGATCTTTGGCTCCCTTCTGGGCCTCGACGCCCGCATGCTGCCCCACGATCACTTCGAAGCCGCGCAGATGTGGCAAGACTTCTTCGAAAGCGGCGAGTGCCGGGGCAATCCTCAGAATCTGACTACGGGGCAGCCAGGCTTCAACCTACTGGATCCCGGGCTCGTCGGCGCCTACGACCAGTCCGTTCGGCTCCAGCCGAGCACCGACACGACGCTCGATCTGCTCTCCTTCTTCCCCGCTTGGCTCGTGACACAGCTGCGTTCCGCCGGCCGTTGGTATCACTTTCTTCGAGGGCAATGAGTTTGATCTTGGGCGCTACGAAGCGACATCGCCTCCCAGCGTGCCTGGTTGCGAGGTACGCTTAGCCGTTCGACCGAGTGAGGCAGCGCCTCGTCGAGTCCAGGGCTTTCACGCTGTACCAAACCTGGTGCAGCGGTTCCGCGCCGCGTGTGCGCCTGGACCCGCCTGGACCCACGTTCGTGCGGGCGGTGTTGCCGGAGGGCTGGTACGCCGAGGTCGAGCTGAACGCGTCCCAGCGGGGTGTTCTGTTCCGCGACGGTGTGCCCTCGAGGAGGAACTCCTCCCCGCGTTCGCGACGGAGAACACCACCGCGATGGCAACCAGGGTGGAGACGCTCGACGGGGGCACCATGGCGACGATGTCGGAGACGTCCGCGTCGCCGTAGGTGAACCAGAGGACGAGCGCCCCGGAGCTCACCACGGCGACGCCAGCTGCGAACAGCAGTGTTCCGCGATCCAGCTCGCCGCCGCGGAGCCACGTCGTCGCCTCCCGAACGGCCGCGGAGCGCCCTCGCAGAGCCACGAGGAGCAGCACCGGTAAAGCGAAGGGCAACGGCCACGGGACCTCTGCTGTGAGCAGGGTAGCGAGGAGCCCAAAGAACAGGGCGTGAACGCGGAGGGGCGGAGCCAATTTCGTCACGCTCAGCGCCAGGACGACGACGAGGGGGATGGACCATCCCCAGGCGGGGACAGGCTCACGAAGATGATGAAGGGCGCGAGGAGCAGCAGCGCCGCGAGCCAACGCGCTGTCGTGACTCGAGCGCTCACGCTAGGCGCGTCCGGTAGACCGCAGCGAGAATCGTCGCCCACGAGTCCCTTCTCCAGCGGGGAGTTGACGCGCAGAGGGCCGTCGGGCGCAAGTTCCGAGTGGAGACTCTCGGGGAGCCGTCACGCTGCCGTCGGAGCCGGGTGTCCGCGCCCACGGCCGGAGGAGCTCGACGAGGTGGGGCATGTACGTAGACACCTCCGGCTCGCGGCAATGTATCCACTCAGCGCACGGTCGCAGACGCCGCTTTGGCCGCAGAGGTTCTGGCGGGCCTTGGATTCATGATGTGCACCGCCTGGCCCAGGGCGTGCTCGGCGGCTTCGTGGACCGCTTCGCTGAGGGTCGGGTGGGCGTGCACCGTGAGGGCGAGGTCCTCGAGGGACGAGCCCATCTCGAGGGCGAGGGTGAGCTCAGCGATGAGCTCGCTGGCTTCGGGACCCACGACGCCCGCGCCGACGAGGCGATCGCCGAGAGCGACCACCTTCACGAAGCCGTCCGCCTTGCCGAGGGCCATGGCGCGTCCCAGGGCCGCGAAGGGGAATTTGCCGACACGCACCTCCGCGCCCTTTGCATGGGAGGGGGCGCCGTTCGATCCACGGGGTGCCGCGGCGCCCGCGGCGATGGCGCGAGCGGTGGCTTCGTCCATGCCGACGGTGGCGATCTCCGGATCCGTGAAGATGGCGGCGGGCATCGCTTGCCAGTCGCGGGTGACGCGGCGCCCGCAGATGACCTCCGCCACGACCTCCGCCTCCTTGAACGCCTTGTGGGCGAGATAGGGCGGCCCCGCCACGTCGCCGATCGCGTAGACGCCCTGGGCCGTCGTGCGGCAGCTCTCGTCGGTCACCACGTGCCCCCGCTCGTCCAGGGCCACCCCCGCGCTCTCGAGGCCGAGGTCCGCCGTGTGAGGCACGAAGCCCGCCGCGACGAGCAGGTGGCTGCCCGTGAGGACCTCCACCGCGCCGTTGCCGTCCGCCGCGCCGCCGTTCGCCGCGCCGTTGCCGTTCGCCGCGCCGCCGTTCGCCGCGCCGCCGCCCTGCGTTGCCCCCGACCGCTCGATCGTGAGCCGCACGCCGTCCGCCGTCACGTCGCTGCCCAGGGCGCGGGCCCCCGTGAGGAGGGTCGCACCCGCCGCCCGCAGGCGCTTCTCGACGACGCGCACCAGGTCCGGATCGACGCCGGGCAGCAACGTCGGGCCCAGCTCCACGACCGTGAGGCGCGCCCCCAGCCTCTGGTAGGCGGAGCCGAGCTCGAGCCCGATCACGCCGCCACCCAGCACGATCAAATGCTCCGGCACCTCCTGTAGGAACACCGCTTCCCGGGCCGTGAGCACCGCGCGCCCGTCCACGGGCACCCCGGGCACCTCCCGGACGCGCGCCCCCGTGGCGAGCAGGACGGCGCGGCGCGCCTCGAACCGGTGCTCGCGCCCCTCGCCGTCGACGGCGCGCACCCGACGAGGACCATCGAGGCGCGCGTGGGCTCTCACGAGCCGGGCGCCGTTGCTCCGCAGCAGCCCCGCGACGCCCTCCGTGTGGTGCCGCACGATCTCCCGGTTGCGCTCCTGGGCGCGAGGAAGATCGAGGCGCACCCCCTCCACGTCGACGCCGAAGCTCGCGCTCTGGGACGTGACCCAGCCGTAGCGCTCCGCCACCGTGATGAGCGCCTTCGACGGGATGCACCCCCAGTTCAGGCACACCCCGCCCACGCTCTCCCGCTCGATGCACACCACCTCGAGGCCCCGCTGGGCCAGCCGAATCGCCGCGGAGTAGCCGCCGGGCCCTCCGCCGATCACCACCACGTCCACGGTCGTCGTCATCGTCGTGCTCCTTCGTCGTCGTTGGGTTCCGTTCTGCGTCGGATCTCGAAAAGAGACCGATCGGTCGCTTTTTTGGCGCGACGGAGATCGCGCCAGGAAGGGCGAGTGGCGCCGGGCGTGGAGACCGGGCGCGAGCCGCCGGTCGGGCGAGAGGGTTTCGGGGCTTGTCGTGTGGAGGGCGGCGGAGACGGCGCGGACGCCCGAGTCGAAGGTTCGTGTTCGGTGGTGGGCGGTGGATCGAGGGACGTCGCGTGGGGCGAGCGGACGCGCGCCTCAGCGGCCGCGGGGACTGCGGCGCCGCGAAGCCTTGGTCGAGCGCGTGGCTTGGGGAGCGCGGGGTGTCCGCGTGAGCTCGGCGGGTGGGAGCAGGGCCATGCCGTCGATGAGTTTGTGGAGGTGGCGGGTCACCTGGCACATGGGGCGGTCGTTGCCATGGAGCTTGGAGAGCATGACGGCGCCCTCGAGGGACGAGATGAAGAGGGCGATCGTGCCCTCGACGTCGACGTCGCCCCGCAGCTCCCGGGCCCTCTTGCCGTCGACGAGGATGCGTCGCACCGCCGTCTCGAGGCCCTTCATGACCTCCTGGGCGCGCTCGAGGAGCTCGGGGTGGGCGTCGTCCGCCTCCACGGAGGCGTTGAGGATGGGGCAACCGCCGGGCACCGGGGGATCCGTGGGGATGCGCGAGTAGACGCGCACGATCGCCCGGAGCCGGTCGGGGGCGTTGCAGGCGTCCGCCAGGGCCTCCGCGAAGCGGTCGCGCATGCGGCCGACGGCGAAGTCGAAGGCCTCGAGGTTCAGCTGCTCCTTGCTCTCGAAGTGGCGATAGATGCCCCCCTTCTGCAGCCCCGTGGCCTCCATGATCGCGGAGAGGGGCGCAGCCCGATAGCCGTGCTGATTGAACAGCGCCGCCGCCCTCTCGAGCAGCAGCTCACGGGTCCGTTCGCCTTTGGTCTGGGGTTCCGGTTGACTCATCGGGGGCTCCGCGGAGTGGAGAAGGCGGGAGTGGAGAAAAGAGACCGAACGGTCCCAAGCGTGAGGCGGCGGGGGCGGGGCGTCAAGGCCGGAGCGCCGCGCGACGGATAGAAAAGAGACCGATCGGTCTCTTTCTGGCGGAGCACCCCGAGAGACCTTCGAGCACGGACGCCCCCGTTCCGAACGGCAGGTCGCTGAGCGCGGAGCGACGTCATGGGGCGCCACGGGGCGCCGCCGGTCCTGTAGACTCGGCGGCCATGGGACTTCTGACTTTCAGCATCAACGTCACCCTGGACGGCTGCGTCGACCACCAGGAAGGGATCGCCGACGAGGAGACGCACGCCTTCTTCACCCGCCTCATGGACGAGGCCGGGGCCATGCTGTGGGGGCGCACCACTTACGAGATGATGGAGAGCCATTGGCCCGCCGTCGCCCGCGGCGAGGAGGAGGCGCCGCCAGCGGTGCGCGACTGGGCGGTCAAGCTGGAGGCGAAGCCGAAGTACGTGGTGTCCTCGACGCGCACGGACTTCCCGTGGACGAACAGCCACCACATCGCCGGCGATCTGCGCGCTGGCGTGCAGGAGCTGAAGGACGCGACCCCCGCCGGCGTGCTGCTGGGCAGCGGCAAGCTGGCCACCGCCCTCGACCGGCTCGATCTGATCGACGAGTACAGGTTCCTCGTCCATCCCCGGATCGCCGGTCACGGCCCGACGCTGTACCAGGGCGGGCTCCCGAGCACGCGGAGGCTCGAGCTCCTGTCGGCTCAGCCGCTCCGCTGCGGCGCGGTCGCGATGCACTACCGGCGCGCGTCGTGAGGAGACGGGACGTCGAGGTCGTCGTCGAGCCGCCGCACGAAGCGGATCGCGGTGCCGTAGGCGAACAGCTCCACGGTGCCGAGGGCGTTCTGGGAGTTCTGGGAGATCATGAAGGTCTCGAAGCGCACGTTGAGGAAGAGATCCGCGTGGGGCGCGGACTCCTTCATGCGTTGGAGCGCTTCACGACGCGCCCGCTCGAGGAGGGTCGCGTGACCTCGTAGCTCGCCCCCGAAGAGGAGGCGCCAGGCGGCGAGGAACTGCTTGAAGTAGTCCGTGGAGATCACGACGGAGCCCACGGCGAGGCTGGCGCGGGCCACGGGGCGCGGATCGTCGCAGTGTTTGTCCGAGAGCACCACGCGGTGACGGGACGCGTGCTCGCGCTGCTCGAGGTCGCGGAAGTGGTTGCGCTCGATGCTGCCGCCCACCACGAGGCCGAGCAGGAGCAACGTCAGGACGACGAGGAACCCCATGGGGTCTCACTCGACGCGCACGGCGGTGCCGTAGGCGAGGATCTCCGAGGCGCCCTGGGCGACGGAGGAGGTGGCGAAGCGCACGTTGATGATCGCGTTGGCCCCGAGGAGGCGGGCTTGATCGGTCATGCGCGCCAGCGCTTCGTCGCGGCTCTCCTGGAGCAGCTCCGTGTAGCCGCGCAGCTCGCCGCCGACGAGGTTCTTCAGGCCCGCCATGATGTCGCGGCCGATGTGTTTGGCCCGGATGGTGCTGCCCTGCACGAGCCCCATGTGCTGGACGATGGTCTTGCCGGGGACCGAGTCGATGTTCGTCAGGATCACGGACGGATGATGCCACGAAGGGGTCGACTTGTGATTGGGGGCGCGCCCGACAGCCTCCTTCGCCGTCCCTTTCCGCGGAGTGAGCGGGGCTGCGCGCGGGGTCCCCGGTGACGGCGGCCCGGTGAAGCGCCCCACGGGCGGCGCCCTTCGTCTACAACGCGAAGGGCCCTTCGAAGTGCTCCACGAGCAGATCGACCATGGCGCGCACCGCCGGAGAGACGGTGCGGACGCTGGGGTAGACGACCAGCGGCTGCTGAGGGGGCGGGACGAACGGCACGAGCACCTCCCTGAGCTCACGCTTCGCCACCGCTTCCCGGGAGAAGCCGCTGGTGAGCCGGGCGAGCCCGAGCCCGGCGATGGCGAGCCGGGACAACACCTCGTAGCTGTTGATCGCGATGTAGGGCGTGATGGTGACGGAGCGGAGCTTGCGCCCCTCCAGGAAAGGCCAGCTCGTCGGGCGGCGGGTGCTCGTCATCACGAGGCATCGATGATCGGCGAGGTCACGGGGGAGCTTCGGCGTGCCGGCGCGTCGCAGGTAGCTGGGGCTCCCGAAGACGCCCATGTGCTGGGGCGGGCCGAGGCGGCGCGCCACGAGGCCCGAGTCCTGCAAGGGACCGATCCGAATGGCCAGGTCATAGCCCTCGTCGATGAGGTTCACCGTGCGATCGAGGAGATCGACGTCGACGTTCACGTCGGGATACCGCGACGCGTAGGTGGGGAGCACTTCGCCGAACAGCTTTTGCCCGAGCTCGACCGGCGCCGTCATGCGCAGGTGGCCCGTGGGGAAGGCCTGCAGCATCCCGACGAGGGACTCGGCGTCGCGGAGGGCGGCCATGGCGGGCGCCGCTTCCCGATGGAACGCCGCGCCGATGTCCGTGAGGGCCACGCTGCGGGTCGTGCGGGTGAGGAGCTGCACGCCGAGGTGCTCCTCGAGGGCGGCCACGCGCTGACTCAGGGCCGACTTGGAGAGCCCGAGCGCCCGCGCGGCCCCACGAAAGCTCTTCTGGTCCACGACGGCGAGGAACGCGAGCACGGCGTTCGGATCTGCCTGGCGGATTGTCCGCATGGACGGACAGTAAGTCCTTGTGGCGGAGATTGTCCACGGCGCGTCGGGGCCGCATGTTGAAGGACAGACCGAACAGGAGACACCGAAGAGAGGAGACGCAGCCGATGAACCACCCCGATCTGTTCTCACCCATCACCGTGGGCCGCCTCGAGTTGCCCAACCGCATCGTCATGGCCCCCATGACCCGCAGCCGCGCCCTCGGGGGCGTGCCCAACGCGCTGATGGCCGACTACTACACCCAGCGGGCGTCCGCGGGCCTCATCGTCACGGAGGGGATCGCGCCCTCCCCGAACGCCCTCGGCTACGCGCGGATCCCCGGCCTGTTCAGCGCGGAGCAGGTCAGCGGGTGGCGCGCGGTCACGAAGGGTGTGCACGGGGCGGGGGGACGCATCTTCGCTCAGCTGATGCACACCGGGCGCATCGCCCACCCGGCGAATCTGCCCGAGGGGGCACGCATCGTCGCGCCGAGCGCCGTGCGGGCGGAGGGCACGATGTACACGGACGAACACGGCCCCCAACCGATGCCCGAGCCCGAGGCGATGAGCGAGGCGGACGTGCGCGAGGCGCGGCAGGAGTACGTGCGCGCCGCGCAGAACGCGATCGAGGCGGGCTTCGACGGCGTCGAGCTACACGGCGCCAACGGCTATCTGCCGGAGCAGTTCCTGCATCCGCACTCGAACCGTCGCACGGACGAGTACGGCGGCAGCCCGGAGCGGAGAAACCGCTTCGTCACGGAGGTGGCCGCGGCGGTCGCCGAAGCCATCGGCGCCGATCGCGTCGGTGTCCGGCTGTCGCCCTTCAACACCTTCAACGATCTGCCCGCCCGGGACGGGGAGGACGCCGAGGTGATCGCCCAGTACTCGCTCCTGGCCCGTGGCCTTCGGGGGCTCGCGTACGTCCACGTGGTTCGTAACGCCCACGCCGCCTTCCCGGAGACCGCGGCGGGTGTACGGCGCGAGTTCGGGGGCATCGTGATCCTCAACGGCGGCTTCGACGCGGAGAGCGCGCGCGCCGAGCTCACGGCGGGACGCGCCGATCTGATCTCCTTCGGCAGGCCCTTCATCGCGAACCCGGATTTCGTGGAGCGGCTCCGCGTCGGCCAACCCCTGGCGGAGCCCGACCCCTCGACGTTCTACACACCGGGCCCCAAGGGCTACGTCGACTATCCCACCACGCCTCACTCGGTGCGTGAGGCCGCCGCTGGCTGCCACCGCCCGCCGCGCCGCCGGAAGAGCCAGGTCCTGCCTGGCCAACGGCGGTGCTTCGGGTGAATTCAGCGGTTCGGCTCCAGCACGATTTTGCCCGTGACCGCGCGGCGCTCGAGCATTTCGTGGGCTTCGCGGGCCTGCGCGAGGGGGAGCACGGCGCCCACGACGGGATCGAGCTTGCCGTCGCGATAAAGCTCGATGAGCGTCGACCAATCGCGGCGGCAGTCGGGCAGCTTGGCCCCTTGGCTCAGCGTGATGTTGTACATGCGCACGCGCTTGCCGTCGGGGCGGAGCTTCAGGGCGAGGAAGCGGAGCTGCGCGAGGCCGACGGCGGACAGTCCGCGATCGAGATCACCGGACACGCCGTAGGCGACCAGCGTGCCGCCGACCTTCACGCAGCGGAGCGAGCGCGCCAGGTGAGCTCCGCCGATGGGATCGTAGGCGCAGGCGACGCCCTCCGGCTCGAGGCGGAGCACCTCGGCGACGAAGTCGTCGGCGCGGTAGTCGATGGGCACGGCGCCGTGGCTCCGCACGAGGTCGTGCTTGCTCGCGGAGGCGGTGCCGTACACCTTGATGTCGCGGAGGCGCGCGAGCTGGAGCAGGGCGGTGCCGACGCCACCGGCCGCGCCATGGACGAGGATCGCCTCCCCCGCCTGGGGCGCGGTCGCGCGGGTGAGGAGCTGGTAGGCCGTGATGTAGTTCAGGCCCAGGCACACGCCGCGCACGGGGTCGAGGTCGCTCGGCACGCGCAGCAGGTGCTCTTCGGCGACCACGACGTGCTCCGCGTAGCCGCCATGTCCGGGCTTCGGCATGAAGCAGGCGACGCGCGCGCCGACCCAGCTCTCGTCGACGCCCGCGCCCACGGCCTCCACGTCGCCGACGACGTCATAGCCCGGCGTGAACGGGCGCCGCGAGAGCTTGCGACGAAACACGTCCCCGAAGGCCACGCCAGCGGCCCGCACGCGAACGCGGATCTGCCCCGCTCCGACGCTCGGCGTGGGCTCGTCGACCACCTGGAAGTCGTCGAGCCGAGGGCCACGAACGATGACGCGCTGACTCATGAATCCCTCCGTTCTTCGTGCACGGCTTCGACGCTACCACGGGCGCCGCGGGAGGGAAGGCGAGGGGCCGCGGAGCGAGGGTGGTGTCTCGACCCTCCACGTCCCCGCGCGTCCGCTCCCGCGGGCCAGCGCTCGTCGACTCGCACCATCAGCGGCGCACGCCGCCTCTCACGCCGCCTCTCACGACGATGCGCACCGACTCGCAGCAGCGGCGCCGGGCGCCCGGCTCAGGGGGAGGTGGTGCTCGCCTGGTACGTCTGTTGTCGGTAAGAGTCCTGGGCGGCGTCCTGCATCATGATGGTGGACATGCCAGCCGCCGTGGTGCTGCTCTGGGCGACGAGGTCCGAGCCGACGCTCGCCTGCGAGCCGTGCTGGCACACACAGCCGACGTTGTTGGCCATGATCGCGACGGCGGTGACCTGCAAGCCGATCGACCTGCACTGGCGGGCGCAGATCGAGGCGGAGTTCGAGGGGATTTGGACGGTCTCCGCGCCCACGTGCGCGGTGCACGCGGGCAAGAGCGACGTGAGCAGGAGCAGGGGGATGCTGGAGACGAAGATGAGTCGTGCCATGGGGCAGGGTATCAGAGGCAGCCGTGAGGCGGGCTCGATGCCGTGATGTGCGTCGGGGGATCGGGGGCGCCTGCGGGGAATGAGGTGCATCTCGCGACGGGCGCGGGGTAGCCGTGACCCGAGAACGAAGCGCTGTCGTGGTGAGTCGAGGAGCGCTCACGGTCGCGCAGTGGAGTCGCGGGGTGGGGCGATCGCGGAATGCTGTGGGGCTGCAGGGTGTGCGATCGCGGAGGGCTGTGGGGCTGCAGGGTGTGCGATCGCGGAGGGCTGTGGGG
>JAAZAA010000197.1 GCA_012514535.1 Myxococcales bacterium
AGTTCGTCAGAGGGAACGGCCACAGGCCGAGGTCGTTGGTCGTCCCGACGATCGTCGCGCCGTCCGGGCGGAGGTAGTGCACCCTTGGAGCGAGCACCCAGTCGACGTGCTCGCTCACACCTCCGGAACACCCCGCCGTGGTGCAAGCGACACGATCGGTTCCGTGGACCAAGAGCGCCTTGTACTGGCTGTCGTTGGGCTTGTTCGCGTCCTCGTTGCACAGCCGGTCGGCTTCCGCGATGGCGCCCAAGCCGTCGCCCCGATGAGGGCCGGAGGTGAAGAAGAGATGCCGGCACTGGGCGACACCGTCGGGAGTCCCATTGCAGACGTGCTGGGTCTGCGCGGGGTCCACCTCCTCGGGGTCCAGCACGCCGTCGGCGTTGGCGTCGAGCCCTACTTCGAGTCGGACGCCGCCGGAGCAGCAGGGACTGCCCGGGGGCACCTCCGTCAGCTGCAAGAGTGAGCTCGTGCCCGCTTCGCCCTTGGCGCCGGGATCGCCTTCGCCGCCGTCCTGCCCGGGCTCGCCCGAGGAGCCCTGAGGGCCCTCCTCACCATTGCAGAGAACGATCTCCTGCGTGACCTCGTCTTCTTGGAGCTCCGCGTCGCCGTTCCGGTCGAGGCCGGCGCGCACCCGCTGCCCCCCGGCGCTGCACGTCGCCCCGGGCTCGATCGCCTCGCTCGCCAGCAACGCCGCGCCCCGATCGTCACCTGCCGTCGACCCGCCGCCGTCGCACGCGAGCGCACCCAAGCTGCCCACGCCCACCCACGAAGCCAGGATCAACCAGCGCCCCACGTCTCGCGCTTCGAACATGCTTCCTCCCAACGTGTACCCGGGTCCGAGCTCTCGCGCCCCATGGTGGCCCCCCGCTGCCCCACTTCGCGGCCTTCGGCGTCCGGTTCGATCGTGCCTACACTCATGCACGATAAGCCCGAGCAAGTCATCGCCACAAGCGCCCATTTCATCGAAGCGACGCCGGCGTGCACGCCGGCCGGAGCCTCGCGGCCCCCAGCCAAACACCCGTGGCCTGGGCGGCCCGCCCTCGAGGTGTCCCCGCCCGCCACCTGTGTCCGCAACTGCCCGCGATCAACGCGGTTCTGGACTCCTCTCGGCGCCCACCCCGCCCCCGGTCTCATGTCCCTTGGCGCCCGACTCCGCGTCGGGCGCGCTCTGGGTGCCCGGGGCCGCACGCTCGCAGGCGCCCGGGGTGGGCGACGGTGTGCGGGACGCGGCGACCAGAGTTTCTCGTATCCGGGGCTGCTACGCCGCCCGTGACCTCAACGACGCAAGGAATCTGCCCTGGATCTGCCCTGGATCTACCCTGGCGCCATCTCCCAAGCGGCTCGATCGCTCTTTATTCGTCGAGCTCGGCAGCACGCTCTGCGGCCACCGCGAATGCGGACACGATATGGGTCCAGCCCCGCGGAGACCCGAAGATTTCACGCATTTGAGCGGCCTTGTCCCCGTAGGTCTCGAACAAACGATGCTCGAGCTCCACTCGCGTTACGCCGCTCTCGCGGCGCTCGAACCGCACCTCCACCTCGGAGTGCACAGCGGGATCGAACTGCCAGGTCGAGCTGATCTGCCACGCGAGCACCACCCGAGCAGGGGGCTCCCAAACGAGAACCTTGCCCCAGTCGCACTCCGAGCCATCCTCTCCGCGCTCGAACCAACGTCCTCCCACGCGTGGCTCGATCCGAGCGGCGACCGGCCTGGCCCGTCCGATATGGTAGTTCTCGAGATCCCACCAGGTGGTCATCTCGGCAGTGAAGACGCGAAAGGCAATTTCGATGGGAGCCGTCCGTGCTGATGGCGATGGTCTCCGTGGTCATCCAGAACCCGCGCGCGCGCGCGTCAGCTGCAGCAGCAGCGCTGCTCGGTGAAGTTCGAGTCGAGTTCGACTCGACGCGTCACAAGCAGCGGATGAACTCGAGATCGTCGAGGTCGAAGCCAAACCACGTGTCCAGCGGTCCGCGGAATTCGATACGGAAAACGCGGCTGGGGTCGAACGGGAGCGGGGGGCCATTGCCCCGTTCGCGCGTGAGATCCTCCAGGCGGATTTCGTAGCGGCGCCAGGTATCGTCGAGGGCAATGTCGACGCCGTAGTGGTCATTACAGCAGTCACTGGTGCAGGAGAGCGCCACGCTGCAGCTCCCGTCGACGTTCACCGAGGTCGTATCGGCGAGGTTCACGCGCACGCTCACGGGCTCGTAGCCACGGGCCCAAAAGGCAAACCCTTCGATGGCGTACTTGGCGAAGTCGAGATTCAGGGGGCTGAACCGAAAGCGGCAACCGCCCCCGGTATCCGTAAAGCCGATGCCTTGGCATCTCCGCGCGTAGACTCCCCCGCCATCACGATTCATGTTCGATAGACCGGTACCGATCGAGCCGGTGCCGTCGGAGAATGTCTCGGCGGTCACGTACGTGGTCGGCTCGAAGGGGGGGACGGGCAGGGCGGCGGTCGAGTAGTCGAGATCGTCCGTATCGAAGAAACGGACCACTTCGCGCGTCGCGCACGCGACGGACGACCCGCCCGTGCCGCTCGCGCCGCCTCCGCTTGCCGCGCCGCCTCCGCTTGCCGCGCCGCCGGTGGCCTGTCCCGGCGCATCTCCGCTGGCATTGCCTGCGCTGCCCCCCTGCCCCCCCTCGAAGCCCACCACGGACGACGCACCTGCGCCGCCACCGTCTCCAGCGCTGGCGCCCTGCGACTCATGACCCTCAGAACACGCAGTCAGCGCCGCGAGGAGGGAGGTGACTGAAACTCGTCGAACCCCGTAGCCTAGCATCCCGAGGCCGGAGTGTAGCCAGCGTCGAGGCTCGCGCCTAGCCGTCCGTCGGCTTTCTCCGAGCGGGCCGAGCCAAGTCGACCATCCTCCAGCGCAACTCCGGGGGAGAGACCGCAACCAGCGGCGAGTCGCTTCGCCTCTTCCAGCGAAGAAACATGAAGATGGGCTCCACGAAAATGGCCGGCACGCGCGTGACCGCTTCATCGGAAGCAGCTCCCCATGGGGGACGAAGGACTTCAAGCATGTCGGTCACCCCGTACCTGCTTAAAGAGGCGCTCCGGTCGCAAGCCGAGCCAAGTTTCCATCGGCCGTCTGACCCCCGTCTG
>JAAZAA010000005.1 GCA_012514535.1 Myxococcales bacterium
CGTCGGCGGGACGGCGAAGCATCCCGTCCCCGGCCGTTCAAGCACAAGGGAAGGTAGTGCACGTGCCGATGACCCTGCAGTGGGCTTCCGTTGGGTCCCCGCCCCGACAGCTCGGGGGGCACGGGCTCCTCGGCTCGGGCTACGGCCGCAGCGTGGAAGAGCTCGCCCCGGAGGAGCGCGTCCTTCATCGGCGGAAGCACCTCGCCCCGGGCCGTGTCCGAGCTCAGCGAGAACAAGACGCCTTGCACGGCCGGTCGTCGCTCCTGGTGCGTCACGAGCTCGATCGGCTCGGAACGTGCGCCGCGAGGTACCCAGTACGTCGTCCAGCAGGTGCCGGGAGGTTGGCTCCATCCGTCTCCCTGGAGCTCCGCGGTGTTCGCGTACAGCGCATCGACGATGGTCGGCGGCAACGACTCCTCGATGCGGGCGCGCGCTCGCTTGGACAGCTGACGCGGCGCTGGTTTCCCCTTCCCCAGGGCCGCCTCGCGGTCGCGCGCCAGCTGAAGCTCCAGCTCCAGGTCGAGCTGTTGGTCTCGCCAGAGCAGATACTCCTTGGCGTCGAGCACCCCGAGGACCTTGATCGGCTCCGACGCTTCGGTCCCCTCTGGTCGCTCACCAGCCTGGACGCGCTCATACCCCCTCAGAGCTGGCAGAGAGTCCACGATCTCGGCCGCCACCCAGGACTCGGCTCGGCCGAGGTACGACAGGTTCGTGACGAGGGAACGCAACAGCTCCTCCTCGTTCGAGTCGAGCTCCACGCCGATCTCGGCGTACATCGCCGGGCCTTCCAGGTCTCCGTCTCCGCCCGCACCCGTCGTCCCGCGCTGCGGAGGCACGACCCGGAACGCATCGATGACCCGAGCCGTCTTCCCCGAAAAATCCGGCATGTAGTGGCGCGTGTGGGCGCCCGACGCCCTCGGCAACCACCAGGTCGGCGCGTGCCCCGCCAACCGCTCGAAGAGGCTCCGAGCGATGGGAGGGAGCTCTGCCCAACCCAGCTTTCGGTGCCCGGTGGCGAGCAGAGCGCGGTAGAGCCGCCACGGCGATGGCGGCCACTCCACCGCCCCCTCGTTCACGTGACGGCCCCACGGCGTCGCGTGGAACTTGCCGGTCAGGAGCTCGAAGCGAAGGACGGTCATGGCTTCTCGAAGGCGACGGTCGTGACCCCGCGCTCTCCCGCGAACAGCTCCTTGCACTCCGCGATCGCACCTGGCAGCGACGCCGCGAGATCCTGACGACTCGGCAGCCTGAAGCCATCGGGCCGTGTGACTCGCACGTCGACCACGTCGAGGTCACACGCCGTACGCAGCCTCAAGTTCCCGTCGAGCAACGCCTGGATCTTGAACAACGCCAGAACCACGAGGAGGCGCGTGGCCGGATCGGGCAGTCCGTAGCCGCGGATCTGGTTCAAATCCAGATTGAAGTAGGCGGTGATCTTCTCGGCCGTGTACTCGTCACGCTGGAAGGGCACGTTCCCGAAGCCTTGCTTCGTCGACCCCTGAGGGTCCACCTGATCGAGCTTCACGCCGCCCGACGCCGCCACCTGAACGCCCTCCGCCTCGATGAAGCTGGACAGCGCGCGCTCGATTCGCAGGCGCCCTCCCGCGAGCTCCTTCTTCGCGAGGAAGAGCCCGTGGAGCAGACTGTTCGCGTCGTACCGTAGAATGACGGCCGCGAGCTCCGCTCGCTTGACGGGCCCGATCGCCAGGGCATCCGTCTCCTCCTTCAGCCGTGTGAAGAAGCCCTTGTCCTTGCTCTCCAAGATGTAGGGAGAGTTCAGTCGATGCGACTCGACGATGGAGCTCGTCTGATACTTTCCGCCTTCCTCGACCCGCACGTAGGAGAGCCCGCGCAACGGCTCGATCAGGTCTTGTCGAGACGAGTCCCAGCACACGGCCTCCAACCGATTGGCCATGCTCTGGGCGCTCTCCACCAGGATCCGCGTACCACCATCGAACACGGCTGCGCCCAGATCGGGGAAACCCGTGGGCTGGAATCTCCGCCCCTGCACCGGACGCAGATCCGCCTCGACGAGGAGGCGTGGCGGGCCGTCTTTTCCGAGGAGGGTTTGTAACTCGAGGGACATCTGCAAGCTCCTGTTCAATGCCTCAAGGGCTCAACGACCGGCGTCGATCTGCACGGCCAAATCATCACACCACCGCCGACACCTCGATGGGGTCGAACGCACCATGCTCGGATGGTGCGCTCGCACTCGAGGTAGCGGCATCATCATCGAGACAGCTCCGGCTCTGGCAGCGGCAGCTCGGGAGCATCCTGCACGCTCCCGACGATGTCGGGTTTGAACACCAAGGTAGCGAGACGCTGGAGGTCCAGCTCCGCGACCGGAATGACCAAAGAAGCCACGAGCCGTCGGGCGAACTCCGCGCTCCCCGCGAACGTCGTGATCCGAGGACGAGCACCGGACTGCGTGAGTCGAGCCACGGCCCAAGCGGCCGCGACGTCGAGGCGCCCTGCCAACAGTTGCCGGACCGGCGCCGAGTGCGGACGCGGACTGAGCGCGGGGAAGAAGGTTCGCCCGTCCTGATCCCAGGGAGGATCGTCCAAAGGGAAGGGCGAGAACAAGACCCGGAACAGGGCGTAGGCCGCCGGAACCCTCAGCTTCAGGTCCTCCGTTCGCAACCGCCTCTTGAACGTGGCGGGGCCGCCGCCGAACACGCGTCGAGGATGCTGGAGAGCCAGGAGCGCACGCGTCAAACGCCCGACCTTCGCCGCATCCACGTTGCCGGCAAGAAACTCCGCGATCTCATCGAGCCCCACGGGTCGGTACGACGCGAGCGGGAACAGTCCGTCCGACTCCACCGTGAGGAGCCTGCGAAGGACCACTGCGCCGAGATCGGTCACCAGGTCTCGATCGAGCCAGA
>JAAZAA010000033.1 GCA_012514535.1 Myxococcales bacterium
CCTCCTCTGCATGGTGAAGGCCACCTTCGAGCTCACGCCGGGCGACTCCGAGCCGACGCTCGCGCCGGAGGAGCGCATGCGGCCCCTGCGCTTCGCGGATTTCCCCTGGGGGAAACCCGACGAGAGCAGCATCCTCTATCCCAGCGATCTCTGTCTGAGGAAGCCCGCCACGGACGTGGTGATCATCGCCACCGCCCACGCCCCGAACGGCAAGGCCGTCCCCTCCTTCGATACCTTCGCGCGGGTCGGCCCCGTCCAGAAGGTGGTGCGCGTGTTCGGGCTCCGGCTCTGGGAGAGTCGCGGAGCGGGTCTCACCCCGCCCCGTCCCGTCGAGTCCGTCGAGCTGCGTTACGACAACGCTTGGGGAGGCTCCGACGACAGCGACCCCGCCCGCTTCGTCGAGGAGCCGCGCAATCCCGTCGGGAAGGGCGTGGTGAGCGATCCTGCGCAGCTCACTCACCAGATCGCGCCCTGCCTCGAGGATCCCGATCACCTCATCCGCTCCGCGTCGACGCGCCCCCCGCCCGCAGGGTTTGGCGCCATCGGACGCCACTGGGTGCCGCGCCGCAACTACATCGGCACGTATGACGACGCCTGGAAGCAGCTGCGCTGCCCTCTGCCGCCCCTCGACGAAGACGACCGGATCAACCAGTGCGCTTCCCCGGGCCTGATCGCGGATCCCCCTCTGCGCGGCGGCGAGGACTGCGCGTTCCTCAACATGCACCCCAGCGGTCCCTTCACGTTCCGCTTGCCCCGGGTACGACTGCAGATCGAGTTTCAGGTGCAAGGGCGCGCGCCGGAGGTCTTCGAACCCTACGTGGACACGGTGTTCGTCGACCTGTGGGAGACGAGCCCCGACAAACCGCCCGCCGTCGAGCTGGTCTGGCGCGCCTCCGTGAGGGCGCCTCGCAAGATGAACCAATCCCTCACCATCGTCCGGGAGCTCCGCGGGAAATGATCGTCGCTGGTGTCGGCGCGCGCACGCCGCTGGGTCTGACCTCCACGCAAACCGGGTTCCTGGGGCGCGCGGGGATGGTGTCGCTCCAAGAAGCCCCTCTGCCCGACGGCGCAGGGCAGGCGTTCACCATGGGTCTGGTCTCCGTGGTGCCGAGGGAGCTGCGCGGAACCGCGCGCCTGGAGGCCCTCACCGGGCCCGCGCTGGAGGAGCTGTTCTCCGAGCTGGGACAGCGCCTCTCCGGATCCCGGCTCCGATTGCATTTGCTCGCGGACGAGCCCTTGGGGGCGTTCTCGGTGGACGTGGCGAGCCTCGAGTTCGCGCTGCGGCAGCAGGCTTCGGCGCTCCATGGATCCAACGTCGCGGTGGAGGTCCACGCGACGGGCACCGGAGGCGGCGCGGCAATCCTCGCCACCATTCAGGAGCGGCTCCAGCAAGGCGTCTGTGACGCGGTCCTGTTCGGCGGCGCCCACACGGACGTAGATCCATACCGTATCGAAGCTCTTACGGCGAGCGACCGCATTTTCTCCCCCGACAACCGAGACGGCCTCGTCCCCGGCGAGGGTGCCGCCTTCGTGCTCCTCACCCTCCCCGCCACTGCGCGCGCCCTCGGTTTGCCGGTCCGCGCGGTGATCCAGGCGTTTTCCCCTGGCTTCGAGACCGCCCGGCCCGACAACGACCACCCTGCGTTCGAAGCCAAAGGCCTCACGGTCGCCGTCCGGCGCGCCATGACCTCGGCGAACGCGCAGTCCGGCTGGTTGATGAACGATCTGAACACCGAGCTCTTTCGGCTTTACGAGTACCAGGCCGTGCTCGCCCGCAGCCAGGACTTGTTGTGCCCGCCTCAAGTGATGGAGGCCCCCGCCCAGCGCCTCGGCGACCAGGGCGCGGCGAGCCTACCTCTCCACTTGGTGCTCGCCGCCGAGGCATGGCGCCGCGGCTACGCACCCTTTCCCCGTCTGCTCACGACCACGGGCAGCGACTCGGGCGCGCGCACGGCTGTAGTGGTCGCACAGCCCACATGATACCTTTCGCCGACCCTTGACCTGAGTCGGCCATGGCACGTACCGCACCAGCACCCAACATGATCGCAGTCCCAGGCATGAACCCTGGGAGCTTCGTCGCCGGTGGAGGTGGGGACGGTGGCGGCGGCAGCGGCGGCCGCGGTGGCGGCAAGGGCAAGAACCAAAAGGGGAACGGCAGCAGCGGCGAAGAAGAGCCCGGTGACGGCAGCCAGAGCGGCGACGACTGCGGCGCCGGGGCTCCCGGCGGTTGCACGGACTGCGGCTCCTCGATCTCCCGCGGCGATCCGGTCAACGTGGTCAGCGGTGAGGTCTTCACGAACCCCGTCGTCGACCTGTTCCTGCCCGGGTTCTTCGATCTGGAGATCCGCCGGAGCTATTCCTCGGGGTACCGCGATCGGGACTGCGGCCTCGGCTGGGGTTGGGCACACAGCTTGGCCTGGGAGATCCAGGTGGGGCGCCGCGAACTCCTGGTGCGCAACGGTCTACGCCAAGAGGCGACGTTTCCGCGCCTGGACAAGCCGGGCCAGCGCGCAGCGTCGGGGGGCTGGGCCATCATGCGCACCACCCAGGGGTTCACGTTCCGCCCCGGCAACGAGTTCTTCCACTTCTTCGAGCCCGACCCCCGCGTGGACGGCCGCTTCCGCCTGGCCAGCGTCTCCTTCCGGGAGCGCGGCGAGCTGCGGCTCCTCTACGACGACAGCGGCCGGCTGAGCACCGTCGTCGACACCGCGGGCCGCGAGGTCCGCTTCGGTTACGGCGCCAGCGGCCGCATCGAGACCCTGTCCGTGCCGTCGCCGGAGGGCATCGGCATCACGTTCGCTCGTTACTCCTACGACGCGGCGGGCAACCTGGTCCGCGTCGAGGACGCCGACGGCTGGGTCACCGAGTACACCTACGACGAGCGCCACCGGCTGGTCCGCCAGCGTCTCGGCACCGGGCTCACGTTCTTCTACCGATACGACCGCTCCGATCGCTGCGTGGAGACCTGGGGTGAGTACCCCGGGATGACGGATCCGGCGCTCGCCCCCGACTTGCCCGAGACCCTGCGCGATGGGCAGACCCGCGCTCGGGGCATCCACCACGTCGTCATCGAGTACGACGAAGACGGCGGCAGCACCGCCTACGACTCCGTGCGCTTCCAGCGCTATTTCGCGGAAGAGAACGGCACCATCTCCAAAGCCGTGAACGGCTCAGGAGGAGTCACGACGCGACGCCTCGACGAGGAGGGGCGAGTCGTCGAGAAGATCGACCCCCTGGGGCGCTCCCGCAAGTACGACCACGACGTCCTCGGCAACGTCACGCGGGAGGTCTACGGCGATCTCGTCACGGAGGTGGAGCGCGACGGCGAGGGGCGCCCCCTCCGCGCTCGAGATGCTCTGGGGGGCGTGGTGGAGTTCGCCCGGAACCCTGCGGGCGAGCTCGAGACCGTGATCGATCAGGTCGGCAGCACCTGGCATCGGATCTTGGGGCCCCGCGGCGTGGTCCTGGAGCTCATCGCTCCCGACGGGGGCCGCTATCAGTATCAGTACGACGCCCACGGCAACTGCATCTACCGCGTGGAGCCGGACGGGACGCGGTACGACATCACCTACGACTACTGGGGGCGACGCCTCCGCGAGGTCGACTCCCACGGCGCGGAGGCCCGCTGGGAGTACTCCCCGATGGGCCGCGTCATCGCCGAGATCGACCCCTTGGGGCGCCGGAAGTCGGTCCAGTACGACGCCCTCGGCAACGAGGTGAGCATCACCACCCCCGACGGCCTCACCACGCGCATCGAGCGAGGCGGCTACGGCTGGGCCACCCGCGTGATCGCGCCGGACGGCACCGAGCAGCGCTGCCTCTACAATCGCGAGGGCTGGCCCATCGAACTCCAAAACGAGCGCGGTGAACGTCAGACCAGCGAGCGGACCCTCGACGGGATGATCAGCCGTCAGCACACCTTCGACGGGCGCGTGCGGGAGGTGGGCTACGATCTGAAGAGCAACCAGGCCTGGTTCGACGAAGGCGAGGGCAAGTTCGAGTTCGAGCGCAACGAGCTCGATCAGCCGACCCGTATCGTCGCGCCCGACGGCACGGAGCGCCTCCTCGAGTACGACGCGCGCGGCGAGATGATCGGCGCTGTGGAGCCCGACGTCCGCGTCACGTGGACTCGGGACGGCGCGGGCCGCATCGTCGAGGAGACCCTGGACATCGAGGGGCATCGCTACACCCTCCAGAACCGCTTCGACGGGCTCGGACGGCGTCTCGGTTACGTGAGCAGCCTGGGCATCGAGATCGCCCTGCGACGCGATCTGATGGGGCGACCTCTGGAGTACCGCAGCGAAGGCGCGGTGGCGCTGCGCTACCAGTGGGGTCCCACGGCGGACCCCAGCACGATGGAGCTCGCCGGGGGTGGGCGCGTCGAGGAGGACTACGACGCCGGGCGGCGCCTGCGCCGGCGCGCGGTCGTCCCCGTCGGGGGCACCGCGTCCTCACCGGAGCCGGACTGGGTCGGGCGACGCCGCGACGTCTCCGTCGAGAAGCTCTTCGAGTACAGCGACGTCAACGAGCTCGTGCGCCGCTCGGATCTCCGCGGGACGACGGAGTACGAGTACGACCCGCGCCGGCACCTGAAGGCCAAGCACGAGAACGGCGTCACCGAAGAGTGGAAGGTCGACGTCACCGAGAACTACTACGAGGCGGGCCCCGACGCGCCGGCGCGCGCCTACGGGCCAGGCAACCGCCTCGAGCGCCACGGGGACGACGAGCTCGTCTACGATCGACTCGGCCGCGTCATCGAGCGCAGGTCGACGGTGGACGGCGCCCAGCGGATCTGGAGATATGGGTGGAGCCCGTTCGGGTTGCTCGCCTGGGTGGAGACTCCCGAGGACGTCCGGGTCGAGCTCGTGCATGACTCCTTCGCGCGACGGGTCGTCAAGCGGGTGCTCCGCCGCGGCCGCGAAGGTTGGGAACTCGAGCGGCACGTGCACTTCGTCTGGGACGCGGCCTCCCTCCTCGCAGAGGTGGACGTCACCAGCGGCACGCCCCGGGTCCTCCGCTCTTACCTCTACGAGGAGAACTGGCGAGGGTTGCCCCTCGCGCAGCGGGACCATGACGCGAGCGGGGCGCCTGGCCCCTGGATCTACCTGATCGGCGATCAGAACGGGACGCCGGAGGAGCTCGTGGACGGCGCCGGCCAGGTCGTCGGCCGACTCGAGCGCACCACCTTCGGGGCCGCCGGCGCCACTCCCGACTCACGAGTCACCACCCAGTTCCGCTTCCCAGGTCAGTACTGCGACGACGAGACCGGGCTCCACTTCAATCGCTACCGCTACTACGATCCGTCGACGGGACGTTACCTGAGCCCCGATCCGACGGACATCGCCGGCGGGTTCAATCAGTACGGCTACCTGCCCAACCCCATCGGGTGGTTCGATCTGATGGGTTGGACCCACGGCATGACCGTGGAGTCGGTGTCGGGGATCACAGGAATATCGGAGGGCGACTTCTTCAACTCCGGGTACTCTGGTTTGATCAACGATCAGGGGGACTGTCCGTCAGACCTCAAGAGCCGGGCGAAGGCACACTCGGAGCGCAAGTTCGATCATGTCTTGAGAGACTTGTACTCGAAGGAACAAGTCGAGAGCGGCGCGGAGGTCGCCCTCAAGGGGCAGTTACCCCCATGTCGCAATTGCCACCGCACCATGCAGAAGCTCGCCGACGACACCGGTGTCGCGATCACCTACAGATACGGCACTGAATCCGTCACCTACCAGGGCGGGGCCAATGGCCAGCCAGGCCAGACGACGTTCTCAGATACCCAGTTCGGCGCCGACTACAGCATGCGCCGCATCCCGGAGAACGCATCGGGTTACACCTACGCATTCGAAGACTGGAACGCAGCAGGGAGGGCGTACACCGCCAGACGCACATGACTTGGAAAACTCTTGAAACCGCCTCGGGGCCCGCCACCCGCGTCCCGCAACAGGTCAAGGCCATCATCTCTGGGGACGCCCAGAAACGCGCGCAGGGCGTCCACGCCCTCCTC
>JAAZAA010000198.1 GCA_012514535.1 Myxococcales bacterium
CCCGGATCGCCCCAGCAGTAGAGACGCCCCGCCACGTCGATGGCGCAAGCGTAGCCAGGTCCCGTGGAGACCGAGGTCCAGCTCCGCGGATGGCTCACGAGCATCGGGACGCGACAGTCCACGTGATCGTGGGCGTCGCTACACCCTTCGAGTTCGAGCACGTCATCGCCCAGGCCGAGTTCGTGGTCCAGGTTGCGACCCCAGCAGTACAGGTCGCCATCCGCGATCCCGCAGGCAAAGCCTTGGCTCGCCGAGATGGCCGTCCAGGCGGCGTGGTCCCCCTGAACCTCCACGTAGGACGATTTGCTCGAGGTCGTCCCGTCCGCCAGCTGTCCGTGAGAATTGGTCCCCACGCAGTGGGCCGTGACACCGTCCGTATCGCGCCGGAGGCCGCAGGCAGCGCGGGCTCCCACGGAGATCGCCTGCCAGTCCGTGTCGGTTCCCCGCTGCGCCGGGGTGCTCGTCCCCGAAGAAATCGAGGAGTTCCGCCCCCAGCACCAGAGGGTCTGCTCGTCTTCCGCGCTGGCGCGAAGGCCACAGGTGTCGGCTCGCGTCCCTGCGGAGACGCTCACCCAGTCGACGCTGGCGGTCGCTTCCTGGACGGGCACGTTCGAGCGCTCGAAGGTCCCGCTCCCGAGGGCGGATCCGTCGGAGCCCTTGCCCCAGCACCAGAGGGTCCGTTCTCCCGCGTCACTCTCGCGGATGCCGCAGGTGTGGTGCGTGCCCGCGCTCACGGAGACCCAGTCCGACGCGGTGCCCACACGCGTCGGCTCGTCGACCATGTCCACGTCGGCGAAGTCGTCTCCCAGACCCAGCAGGCCCGGGAAGCCCTCGTCGAACCTGGCGGTGTCCAGGTTCGAGCCCCAGCAGTACAGCCGCCCGGCTCGAATCCCACAGCTGTGCGCGCCGCCCGAGGTCACCTCCGCCCAGTCGTCGTGCGTCCCGACACGGCGGGGCGTCGTGGAGCCGCCTCCGGGCCCTCCAAGCTGCCCGTACCGGTTGCTCCCCCAGCAGTAGAGCTGTCCACCGCGGATGGCGCACGCGTGAGAGTCTCGCGCGTTCCCGAAGGTGCGGCGGCCGCCCACGGCGACCTGGCTCCACGGGATCGGGCCACAGCTTTCGGGATCCCCCTCGAAGCCTTCCTTGCAGACGCACGCGATGGCCTCCCCCTCTCCCTGACAGACCCCGTTCTCCCCACACGGGCCGGCGTCGACGACGCCGTCACAGTCGTTGTCCACCTCATCGCACACCTCGAGCGCGTCGGGGTGGACGCTGGGGTCGAGGTCGTTGCAATCGCCCGCCACGGTGACGAACCCCGGCGCCGGCTCGGCGAGCTCGACCGCATGCTCCGGATTCCCGAAGCCGTCCCCATCGGCGTCCACGTAGTAGGTCGTGAGAGGGGCCGCGCCGCCCTGACCGCCGCTCCCGCCGCCGCTGTCGCCAGCGCTCCCACCACTCTGACCGCCCGCTTGCTCACCTCCCCCGGAGCTTCCACAGGCCGTGCCGATGAACGCACCTCCGAGCGCGAGGGCGAGGGCCGGCAGGGCGATGAAGGAAATCGAGCGAGAACCAGGAGACGGAAAAGAACGCATAACAATCAGACCATGAAAACGAAGTGAGGGAGACTTGCCCGTTTACCAGTACCGGCCCGCAAGTCAACCGCTCCCCCGGCCACGAAATGTGCCCAAACCAGCGCGAAATCCCGGACTGGATCTACGACGCGGCTTCGGGCACGTTGTGGTCAATCATGCAAACCAGCGCCTCTTGCTCCTCTCCGCTTTCGCCTTGACCTCGGCTTTGTCGGCAGCGCTTGCGTGCGGATCCTCCTCGAGCGGATCGTCGGAGCTCACCGGAGACCCATCGAGCGGCGGAGCCTCCGGTGGGAACGCGGGCGACGTCTCGCCCGGCGGAGGCGCGGGTGCATCCAACCAAGGAGAGGACACCGGTGACGACGCGAGCGATCCGCAGGGCGCGGGTGGTTCCGCCAGCGGCGGAAGCTCGGGCAGCGGAGACCCGAGCGGTGGCGGCGGCATGAACGGCGAGGCCGGGGGATCCGGAGACGGGATGGGCGGGGGGAACACTCCCGGACTGGGACCCGTCGCCAACCACTGCCCGGGAGATCCGGAGGACTACGTCTTGCTCGGCGGAACCGACGGCCCCGACGTCCTGGACGACGAGGGGCAGCCTCTGCGAGCGATCATCGGCTTTCCCGGAGACGACACGATCACCACGAGCGGCACGCAAGGGGGGGCACGACCTGCGTGCTCGGCGGCGCGGGGAACGACACGATCCACCTGACCGGACACGCTCCGGGCGGGGTCGGGGCCCTGTTCCTCGTGGGCGGAGGCGGCGCGGATCGACTCAGCTACGAGGTCGAAGGAGTGGCCGGCGGCGACGGCGCTTTGGAGCTCCGCCCGCCGTTCGTCTTCAAGGACTTCGCTCCGGGCCAGGACAAGGTCCGCATCGACCTGACCAAGGTTCATGGGACGAGCCTCGAGTCCGTGAGCGACTTCACAGAGGGCGCCGACGGCGGGCATGCGAGCTGCGACAGCTACGTCGTGGTGCTCGATCCGATGGACGGGGAGGTGTGGCTCTCCCAGACCTGTGGCGATGTGCCCCGGAACGTCTTGCTGGGGATCCTGCAGAGCGCGACGCCGCCCTCCGTCGAGGACATCGAGCTCCTCCTCTGAGGCGCCGAGCTCGCCCCTGCTTCGAACGAGCAGGGGTTCGGAAGAGCCCGACCTAATCCGAGAGCGCCACGAACCCCGTCCGGCGCAGGTTGCCCCTCCCCGTGGGCCAGGGGAGGCACCTCGTGCCCGAGCCGGGCACCGAGTAGACGAGCACCTGGCGCTCGCGATCGACGCCGTCCTTGAGGCTGACGACGATCTCCAGGGTGCCGTCGCCATCGACGTCGGCGACGGTGGGGACGGGCATGGCGCCGCGGTCGGGCAGCTCGATCTGGTGGAGGACGGCGCCGTTGGCCCCCAAGATGAAGAGCGACCCTTCGCCCGCTTCGGTCGAGTACGTGGTGAAGACGAGCTCGGGGCGGCCATCCTTGGAGAGATCCGCCGCGACGAGACCCCCGGTGAGGACGCCGGGTTGGTCGGTGAAGCGTTGCTGCCACAGGGGCTCGTTGGCGGCGCTGACGGCGTGAATTCTCCCGTCGAAGCCGGCGAAGACGAACTCCACTCCGGGGCTCTCGGGATCCAGATCCACGACCGTGACCTGATTGGTGGCCGCGACGATGTTGTCGCCCGCGTCCCACAGACCGTCGATGAAATCGGAGGCGTGGTACGGCTCGAGCCAGGCGTCGGGGCGGGTGCCGTCGTGGCGCACCACCCACAGCGCGACGCCGCGCTCGCGATCCGTCTGCGCGGCGTTCTGCACCGAGCCGAGCATCACGAGCTCCGCCACGCCGTCCCCATCGACGTCGACGATGGCGGGCGCCGTATTGGTGAAGTGCGCCTGGTTCGCGGAGGCCTCGTCGTCCGCCCAGCCTTGCTGCGCGAGCTCGTAGTCGTGCAAAAACCGGATGCCGGGGAACTTGGTCTTCCCTCGGAAGATGGGCGCGGCGTCGAAGGCGCGGCCCGTGCCGTCGTGCAAGCTCACGTAGGCGTTGTCTTGGGGGGCCAAGATGTCGTCGACGCCGTCGCCGTCGACGTCACCGAGGGCGAGGGTCTGATCGTAGCCGGAGTGGACGTAGCAGGCGTCGTCGCAGCCGCTCGCCCCCGTGGTGTTGGGCGGAAAGCCGCTCACCGGGGTGCCGTCGGCGTGGAGGGCGATGAGGATGTCCGTCTGGCCGTTCTCCTGCAGCTTCCCCGTGGTCACGCCGACGAGCTCCAGGTAACCGTCCCCGTCGATGTCCGCCGCCGCGAGGGCGCGCAGCTCGTCGCGCCAGTCGAAGGGGAAGCCGGGCAGCTCGTTGCCCTCGGCGTCCCAGGCATGGATCCGTTGGCGCGACGCGACGGCGATCTCGAGCCCCGGGATGTCCGGGCGCAGATCCGCCACGACGGGGGGCGCCCAGATCCGACCGGGGAGCTCGTGCTGGTGGAGCAGCGTGCCGTCGAGGTGCCAGACGAGCAGCAGGCGATCCCGCGGGACGATGATTTCGTTCTCGCCGTCGCCGTCCAGGTCGGCCACCGCGGGAGAACCCAGCCACCCCTCGTGCCAACGGTCGAACAAGGTCGCGAGCAGGACGGGCTCGCTCACGTCCTCCGAACCGCCCTCGGCCTCGCAGCTCGCCGCGGGGAGATCCCCCACCGGCTCGCCGCCGATCGGGAGGGAACCAGCGCCGCCCGCGCCGCGACCGCCGCTCGCCGAGCCGCCGCCGCTCGCCGAGCCGGGTCCAGGCTCGTTCGAAGCGCCCTCGGAGCCGCAGGCGCACGAGAGCAGGGCGCAGACCACGACGCTATTGAGGCCCAGGGACGTCGCCGCCCGCGAGCTCCTCCGCTCGGCATCGCGCTGGCCCCTGGATTGGCTCCTACAATGGCTCCTACACAGCCCCTTCGACATCCTCTCAGGATACTACGATCATCACAGCTTCCGCACGACAATCGAGCCCAGCGCGACCCCATACCCCCGCACGACTTCGAGCCCTGCTCGACAGCATCCCCCCGCGCGACTTCGAGCTTCTGCGGATTACCGCACCCGGAGCGACTTGGGCCCTGCGCGACTCCGTACCCTGCGCGACATCGAGCCCCGCACCACGCGCCCCCACTCGACTCACACCACGCGTCGTAGGTGGCTCACGGTGCCACGCGCCGCGCGCAGACCACGGCGTCGACTCCGGTGCCGGCGACGGCTCGAGGGCGCTCCTCCGCGACGAGCCGCTCCCAGCGCTGCGGCTCGAGGGCGGCGACGGCGCCCTCGACGGAGACCTGCTGCTGGCCCGCTGCGCCCGTGGCGGCGCCCGTCGCGGGATCGATCGGGCGGTGA
>JAAZAA010000006.1 GCA_012514535.1 Myxococcales bacterium
CTTCCCCAGGTACATCTGAGGATGCACGGCGAACTCGGTTTCGTTCTCGAGGGGCGGCTCCATCGGGGGGAGGAGGGTACTACCGGATGGCGCCGATGTGGATGGGAGGGGGACCGCGGGAGAGCTCACCTGCTCGCGTGCCGGCGTTTCGGAGCGGGCGAACGAGGCTCCAGGGAGGCTCCAGGGTTGGAGCAGGAGGCCCCCGTCACGGCCCTGGTCGTCGGAACGGCGGGACCAGCGTGGACGTCGTGGAAGGTCGGTGGCGGGACGCGCTGTCGCCTGTTGGGTTCGCTGTCGTCTTCTGGGGATTCGGGTGGGCGGGCGAATACCGTTGTCTACTCATTTGTGGGGCGAGGGCGCCCGGACGGGGCCATTGGCGCTGCTTGGCGTTGACAGGGATCGGTGTTCGGGTGTTATTCTTATTAGATAGTGTGCCGGAGCAGCTGAGCGCCTCGACGATGGCGCGCCGGGCGCTCCGTATCAACGAAGACTCGATGCCCAGGCGCGACAGGTAGTTCCCCGAAAGTCCACGAAGGTAGGCCGAGGGCCGGAGGGCGGTGCACGCGGCGCGCCCCCGAGGGTCCTGGGTGCATCTGGCGGTTCGCCGTAGTTCAGCTGCGCTGCAGCGCGGCTGGAGCTTCGGCCCGGCTCCGAGTCGACGCGGTAACGCGCGCTTCCCCATTCCGTGTTCGAGACGAAAGTTCCCGGTCCAAGTTCTCCGTCGGTTGTGTAGTCAAAGGTTAAGGGTGTTGTGTGGGTCAAATCTCGAAGAAGACTCGGCTGTCGGTCCTCGCGTCCTCCCTGGTGTTGGTGTGGGGTGTCGTCACCGGATGTGAGGGCCAGTTCACGGACGCCGTGGATGACGTCGACGCGACCGGTGGAACGGGTGGCGGCAAGGGGGACGAGGAGCCGCCGGCTCCCTGTGCCTCGGGGACCTACGACGACGACGGTGACCCCGAGACCGAGTGTGTGCCCTGGAGCGACTGCGCCCCCGGCACCTTCGTCAGCGCCCAGGGGAGCCCCACGCGGGATCGCGAGTGTTCTGCGTGCCCGGAGCAGACCTTCAGCACGAAGAAGAACGCCCGCTCCTGCACGGACTGGTCGTCCTGCGGGCGAGGCACCTTCGTCGAAGAGGCGGGCACCGCGACGTCCGATCGGGTGTGCGGGGAGTGCGCCTCGGGGACCTTCACCGACAAGGCGAATCGCTCCGCGTGCGTCCCGTGGACGAACTGTGCGCCCGGGACTCGAGTCGACGACGCCCCGAGCTCCACCGCAGACCGCACCTGTGTCCCTTGCGAAGAGGGAAAGACGACATTGGCGGAGAACCTGGGGCGCTGCACCTTCGAGGGGACCTGCGCGCCGGGGACGGTCCAGATCGAGCCCGCGAGCGAGGACTCTCCGGCGGTATGCGAGCCCTGCGCGGCCGGGGTGTGGTGTGCGGGAGACGACGCGCCGGCGGAGGCGTGTGCGGGCGACACCTGGGACGACGACGGTGACCCGGCGACCCCCTGTGTCGCGAAGACCTCCTGCGCCCCGGGCAGCCATGTCCTCGAGGAGGGCAGCGCGACCGAGGACCGGACCTGCGAAGCTTGCCCTCCGGAGACCTTCAGCGGGACGGCCAACGCGGCGGAGTGCACCGCGTGGACGACCTGCGCCGCCGGGGAGTACCTGAGCGCCGACGCGACGGCGCAGTCGGATCGGGTCTGCGAGCCGTGCGCCGAGGGAGAGTTCAGCTCGGAGCCCAACTCCGGGAGCTGCGTCGCCTGGACGGAGTGCGCCGCGGGCGAGTTCGTGGTCTCCGAGCCATCCAGCGACGCGGATCGTGAGTGCGGCGCCTGCGGGCCGGACCAGTACAGCACGGACCCGAACGCTTCCTCGTGCCAGGATCGCACGACTTGTGAGCCCGGCACCTACGTCGACTCGCCTGGCTCACCGACGAGCGACCGGACGTGTCTGCCGTGTCCGGAGGGAGAGACGAGCTACGCGGAGAACGCGACGATGTGCACGAGCTCGTCGCCGGAGTTCAGCTGCGCGGGGCGGTCGCCGAACAGCTGTTGCGAGGGCACGGACAACTCCTGCACCGCCGGTTTGGACGCCTGCTTCTGCGACGAGTACTGCGTGGAAGCCGGGGATTGCTGCTTTGACTACGAGGCCGTCTGCATGGGGGGGTGAGCGGATCGATCCGCTCACGGGGAAGCCGCCCGCGGCGCTCGCTCGAGGGCGTCGCGGGGGTCTCGTGAAGGAGAGTGGAGCGCCCAGCCGGGTCCTTTGGATCGCGAGGGACCCGGCGCTCAGGAGTCGGAGTTCTCGATCGCCGCCGCCGCCGGTGGGGGCTGATTGAGCAGCAGCCAGAACACGCCGAGCTGGGTCGCCGCCTCGCTGAACTCGGCGAAGTCCACTGGCTTGCGGACGTAGGCGTTGGCTCCGAGCTGGTAGCTGCGGACGACGTCCTCCTCTTCCTTCGAGGACGTGAGCACGACGACGGGGATCATGCTGGTGCGGGGGTCGTTGCGGAGGCTGCGGAGGACATCCAGGCCGCTGACCTTGGGCAGCTTGAGATCGAGCAGGATGACCTGGGGGACGATCTCCGGATCACGATTCGCGTGAACGCCTCGCATGAAGAGGAAGTCGAGGGCCTCCGCGCCATCTCGGACGACCACCAGCTCGTTCAACAGGTGGCTCGACTCGAAGGCCATGCGCGTGAGCTCTTCGTCATCGGGGTTGTCCTCGACGAGGAGGACGATCTTCTTGGTCTCGAGTCCAGACATGCGTTAGCTCCTCTCCGGTGGAGGGGGATCGTCCGCGGGGACGGGCCCCGGGAGGGTGAAGTAGAAGGTCGCGCCGCGATCGGGGGCGGCTTGCGCCCAGACGCGCCCGCCGTGTCGAACGATCACGCGCTGCACGGTGGCGAGCCCGACGCCGGTCCCGTCGAATTCGCTGCTCGAATGCAGGCGCTGAAACGCACCGAACAGCTGCCCGGCGTAGGCCATGTCGAAGCCGGCGCCGTCGTCTCGAACGAAGTAGGCCTGCTCGCCGTCCACTTCGCAGACGCCGACCTCGATGTGGGCCTCGGGGCGCTTCGACGTGAACTTCCAGGCGTTGCCGATGAGGTTACGCAGGGCGACCTCGATGAGCTGGGGATCGACCACCGCGCGCAACTTCGGCGCGATCGTGAAGACGACCTGGCGTTCGGGAGACTCCTCGGCGAGCTCGTTGGCGATGGTCGTCGCCAGCTTGCCGAGATCGAGGGGGCGGCGCTTCATCTCGACCCGGGAGAGGCGCGACAAGGTGAGCAGATCGTCGATCAGCCGCCCCATGCGCTGGGAGGCGCGGCGGATGCGCTGCAGGTAGTCGCGACCCTTCTCGTCGAGGGGGCGGTCGGCGTACTTCGCCAGCAGGATCTGGCTGAAACCGTCGAGGGCGCGCAGGGGCGTCCGCAAGTCGTGGGAGACGGAGTAGGAGAACGACTCGAGCTCCCGGTTCACGACCTCCAGCTCGGTGGCCCGCCGCTTCAAGGCGTCCGCGAGCTCCTCGATCCGCCGCGCGGCTTCGTTCTTCGCGCGCTCGGCCGTCTTGCGTTCGCTGATGTCCCGGATGGCGCTCGAGACGAGCAGGCCGTCCTCGTCGGTGCGCAGGGGGCTCAGGCTGATCTCGAGGGGAAACTCGCTGCCGTCCTTGCGTCTCCCGTGGAGCTCCAGCCCCGAACCCATGGCCCGCGCGCGCGGCTCGTCCGTGTAGGCGCCGCGGTGCACCACATGGCCCGTCCGGAAGCGCTCGGGGATCAAGAGCTCGACGAACTCACCGATCAGCTCGTCGCGCGTGTACCCGAAGAGCCGCTCGGTCTGGGCGTTGACGATCCGGATCCGCCCCGCGCGGTCCGTGATCACGATGGCGTCCGGGGCGGACTCCAGGAGGCCGCGGAACATGCGCTCCCCCTTACGGAGGCCCTCCATGCCTTCCAGGTAGCCCTCGCCGAGGGTGGACAGCACCCAGCCGAGATGCTCGTGCAGGGCGATGAGCGCCGCGCTCAGGCGCGAAGCGTCGTGCTGGTAGGTCCGGACGATCAGGGGCACCAGCGGCTCGGTGAACGCCGCCGCGAGGTCGTACCACCCCTGGAGGGTGACCCCCGCCGCGGCATAGGTGATGCCTTCCTGGTGCAGGCGTGCTTCGTGGCGGGTTCGGTCGCCCTGAAAGACCTCGCGGAGCTCGTCGCGGCGGGTGCGGCGCTCCTCCTGAACGGCCTCTGCCTTCGCGGAGTGTACGACAGGGCCGAACTCGGGGTGGTTCGCGGCCGCCTGGAGCACGACGTCGAAAATTTCGTCGTAGTGTTCGTCGTACACGCGCCAGAGGTCTGCGGGGCCATCGGGAAGCTTCGACATGGGTCACCTGCGCGCGAGACGCTCAGTCGCGATCGAGGAGTTCGCGCACGCTGCGCGCCAAGTGCTCCGGGGTGAACGGCTTCTGGAGCCACGTCGCCTCCGCCTCGACGGTGCCGTCCTCGAAGGCGCCGTCCTCGATGGAGTCGGCGGCGTGCCCGGAGACGTAAAGCACTCTGATGCCCTGGCGGAGCGCGCGGAGCTCGGTCGCCAGGCGCCTGCCACCGACGCCGGGCATGACCATGTCCGTGACGAGCAGGTCGATGGGGGCGGCGGCGGTGGCCTCGACGAGGGCGAGCGCTTCGGCTCCATTCGCGGCGTCGAGGACGCGGTAGCCATAGCGGGAGAGGACCCGCACGCTGAGCTTGCGGACCTGATCGTCGTCCTCGACGACCAGGATGGTCTCGGTTCCTTGGAGCGTCGGAGGCGTGGAGCGGAGCGGAGCCGGTTCGGTGTCGTGCGCGGTGCGGGGGAGGAGCACGCGCACGGTCGTGCCGCGTCCCGGCTCCGACTCGGCGGTCATGTAGCCCCGCGCCTGGCGGATGATCCCGTGACAGGTGGACAGCCCGAGGCCGGTGCCTTTGCCGGGAGGCTTCGTGGTGAAGAAGGGCTCGAAGACCTGCTCGAGGATCTCCCCAGTCATGCCGACGCCCGTGTCGGAGACGGTCACCTCGACGTAGGTGCCCGGCGCGATCTCTTCACCGGAGAGCGTCCGGTGCCCGGCGTCGACGATGCGGCTCGAGGTGGCGACGGTGAGCGTGCCGCCGCTGGGCATGGCGTCGCGAGCATTGATGGCGAGGTTCAACAGCACCTGCTCGAAGGCGCCCGGATCGATCCGCACCTTGCCGAGTTGCCCTTGCAGCTGGAGGACGATGCCGACGTCCTCGCCGATGACGCGGCGGAGCAGTTTCTCGATCTCGAGGATCGAGTCGTCGACGTTCACGATCTTTGGCTCGATCGTCTGTCGACGGGAGAAGGCGAGCAGCTGCCCCGTCAGGCTCGCCGCACGCTGGGCGGCCTTGATGACCTCCTGCATGTCCGCGTGGATCGCGCTGCCGGGCTCGAGGGAGCCGAGCACGAAGCCGCCGAAGGTGTAGATGACCGTGAGGAGATTGTTGAAGTCGTGGGCGACGCCGCCAGCGAGGCGCCCCACCGCCTCCATCTTCTGGGCTTGGCGGAGCTGATCCTCGAGGCGGCGGCGCTCCGTGAGATCGAGCATGACCCCGACGACGTGGCTGGCGGCCCCGTCCGGGCCACGCTCCACGACCGTGCCGAGGAGGGTGACGGCGATCCAGCTGCCGTCCTTGCGGGCGACCCGGACCTCGACGACGAGCCGCGACTGACTCCCCGCCAACAGCTCGCTCCGCGCGAGCGCGTACTCCGCGCGGTCTTCGGGGTGCACCCGACGGGCGAACCAGGTGGGGACCTCCTGGGCCGGGGGCAGCTCTTCCAGGCGAAAGCCGAGGATCTCGGCCCAGCGCTCGCTGTAGTAGGAGTCCGCCGTGGCGGGGATGTGGTACTCGTAGACCCCCGCGCCGCTCGCCTCGACGGCGGCGGCGAGCCGCCTGGCATCCCGGAGCGCGCGCGCCTCGGCGGAGAGCCTCTGGCGTCGGACCGCGGCCTCTTCGAGCTCGCGTCGGACCGCGGCGGCGAGGCGCTTCAGGTTGTCCTTGAGGATGTAGTCACGGGCGCCTGCGCGCATGGCCTCGACGGCGCGCTCCTCACCGATGGCCCCGGAGACGAAGATGAAGGGGACGTCCGCGGCCAGCGCCTTGACCAGCTGAAAGGCCCGCAGGCCATCGAAGCTCGGCATCGCGAAGTCGGAGATCACGACGTCCCAGCTCCGTTCGGCGAGGGCCGCCCGGAGATCGGGCTCCCGGTCGACCCGCCGCGCGTCCACGGACAGGCCGGCTCGTCCGAGCTCGAGCAAGACCAGCTCGGCGTCGTCTTCGGAGTCCTCGATCAAGAGGACACGTGTCGCCGGTTGCTCCCCCTGCACAATCCGCCTTCCAGTCGTTCCGTCCCGAGCCCAGCGTCGCGGGCGCCCTGGTGCTGCGCTTCAGGCGGAAGGCAGCCTACTGGGCTACCCGACCGTCGCGCAAATTTTGCGCGGAGGTTTTTCCCTGGGGCAACGAACGGGCGCGCCAGGTGCCCCGGCGACGTTCCTTCGGCGCTGCCGCCGGACCACAGGACGTCCGCTCGCCCGTGGTCCGGCGAGGGAATCCTCGAGGATGCGGGGGCCAGGTGGGCCGCTCACGCAGGCTCGGTCGTTTTCAGTGGGCCATGAAGGACTTGAACCTTCAGCCAACGGATTAAGAGTCCGCTGCTCTACCGATTGAGCTAATGGCCCCGAGCTTTCGCTCCGTCACCGGCGGGGGACCACCGGCGCGATGGGGACGGGCTCTTACCATGGTCAGACGACACGTCAAGCGGGGTGAGCGCTCATCCCTGACGAAGATTGCCACGGAGCAGAGGGATCCGCGAGCAAGGCTGAGGCTTGGCTGAGCCCTTCAGGTCCACCAGGGGGCGTCCACCAGGGGGCGGGGCCTGATGGGCGGGGCCTGATGGGCGGGGCCTGATGGGCGGGGCTCTCCCGATGGCGACCGAGCGATGCTCCAGGGCGGGCGGTGGCTGGCCTGGGGCCGCTCGGAGGGGTCCGGCTCGTCGACGGTGACCTACGGAACCATCAGGGAGCGGGCTGGCACCGGGGATGGAGTCGTGGCTAGGCTGCCCGTCGTGATGCAGTGGAAGTGGCCGCGCTCGTGGGCGCTCGGCCTCCGCGGCCTGCGCTCCAGAGGAGCTGGGAGCGCAGGGGGCGAGGATCCCGTCGGGTCCGGAGCGGATGCGGCTCCCACGGTCACGGGGTCGCGTCGACGGGGTGAGCGGTGGCGCTGGTGGCTCGCCGGGCTGGGCGGAGGCGCCGTCCTGGTGTGCCTCGTCTTGCTGTTCGCGCTCGGACCGTTGCTCAAGAGCCGCGCCATCGCCGAGGCGGCCAAGCGCGGCGTGGAGCTGGACGCAGCGCGGGTACGCGCCGGCTGGATGAGCGCGACGCTTTACGACGTGAGCCTGCAACCCATCGGCGTGTCGGCGCTGCGGGCGCGCTTCGCGACGGTCAGGGTGGGGATCGGCGGGGGACTGGGGCTGCGAGAGCTGGAGGTGGCCGACGGCACCGTCGAGGTCGACGGCTCCGTGGAGGTCGTCCTCGAGCAGGTCGAGCGCTGGCGGAAGGAGTGGCGCGGGCGCGCCCGGGCCAGCGAGGGAACGTCCGCGAGCGCCGGGCCCAGCTACCGCGCAGCGGGGGTCGGGTTGGTCTGGAAGAACGCCTTCGAGCCCGGAGACGAGCAGCGCTGGGCGGGGCTCCAGTTCGAGCGGACCCAGGAGGTCCAGCAGGTCGGGCTGGATCACGTGGCCCTCGAGCATCCGCGGGGCACGGTCGAGCTGGCGGGCCTCAAGGCGCTGTGGCGGCGAGAGGCAGGGGCGGAGCGGCTGGTCGAAGCGAGCATCGCCGAGGCGCGCGTGAAGGCGAACCTGGGCGGGGACGACGCGGGGGCGACGGCCGCCCGGACGCGAGCGCCCGACGACGTGGACGGGAGCGACGCGGCGCGGAGAGCAGCTGAGGCGCGGGCGGACACGGCACCGACCACGGCCGAGGAGGCCGGCGGCCTGACGGCTCGGCTCCCCGCGGTGGATCCGGATCGGGGGGCGCGCTGGCAGAGGTTGCTGGGACGATTGGTGGGCGATCTGATCGAACGCTTGCCCGAGCAGGCACGCGTGAACTCCCTGTGGCTCGAGCTCGAGCGCGGGGAGCAGCGCCTGCACCTGGGGCCGAGCACCTTGACCTTGGACCGCGGAGCGGAGGCCCTCGCCGTCGCCCTGACGCCCCAAGGAGAGACCAAGGGCACGCCCCTCTCCGTGCGCGCCACCGTTCCCCGGAGCGGCAAGGGGTTCCGCCTCGCCGTGGAGGGCGGTCCGGTGAGCCTCTCGACCCTCGGCGTGCGCGAGGGCGACTTCGGGCTCGTGGGCGTCGGGCAGGCAGAGGTGGGCGGTGTGCTCGAGGTGGAGCTCACGGATGCCCCCACCAGCGTCCAGGATGCAGCCGCGCACGGCGCTCAGGACACGGCCCAGGAGGGGCTTCGAGACACGGCCCAGGAGGGGCTTCGAGACACAGCCCAGGAGGGGCTTCGAGACACGGTCGAGGCGGAGATCGGACCCCAGCTGAAGCTGCGGGTCGACGCCCGGCTCGCCCACCTCACGGTGCAGAGCGATCGCCTGGCGCCGCGACCCGTCAGCGTGCGGAGCACGCGCCTCTCGGGGAAGGGTCAGGTGGATTTGGGGGGCACGCGCTACGCCCTCGAGGAGGCGGAGCTCCAGGTGGGGGAGGCGGCGTTCCGGCTCGAGGGGGTCCTCGAGCGCGGCGCGGACCACGTCGCCGTGCAGTTCCGAGGCGGCACTCCGCTGATCGCCTGCCAGACGCTGCTCGACTCCGCTCCCCGGGGGCTGCTCGACCGGGTGGAGCAGACCCGCATGCAAGGGACCCTCGCCCTCGACGTCGGCGTGGCCTTCGACTCTCGTAAGCCGGCGGACATGAAGGTGCGCTGGGACCTGAAGAACGCCTGCCGCATCACGGACGTCCCGCCGAGCCTCGCCCCCGAGCGTTTCGGCGCCCCCTTCCAGCACGAGGTCGTGGGGCCCGACAACTCGACCCTCCTGCACGAGACCGGACCGGGCACGATCAACTGGACGCCCATCGACGGGATGGTGCCCTACCTCGAGTCGGCGGTCCTCGTCTGTGAGGATGGGCGCTTCTTCCGTCACGACGGCTTCGACGCCCGCGCGATCGAATCGTCGATCCAGATGAACGTCCGCGCGGGGCGTTTCGTGCGCGGGGCCAGCACCGTGTCCATGCAGCTGGCGAAGAACCTGTATCTCTCTCGAGAGAAGCAGATGTCGCGGAAGCTCCAGGAGGCGGTGCTGACGATGCTGCTCGAGCAACGGCTCAGCAAGCGGGAGCTGCTCGAGCTGTACTTCAACATCGTCGAGCTGGGGCCGGGCGTGTACGGGATCCGCCAAGCGGCCCAGCACTATTTCGCGACCACGCCCGATCAGCTCACCCTCGCGCAGTCGTTCTTCCTGGTCTCCATCTTGCCGAGCCCCACCCGTCAGTTCTTCGACGCGGAGGGGCGCCTCAACGCCGGCCGGGCCGCGTACGTCCGCCAGCTGCTGCGCATCGCCCACGAGCGAGGGCGCATCACGGACGCCGAGCTCGAGCTCGGGTTGACGGAGGAGCTCCGCTTCGGGGTGCCGTACACTCGGGAGGAGGCCGCCGGGTTCGACGACTTCAGCGAGCACGACCCCGAATTCGACGTCGACGGGCCTGCCACGCGCACGGCGCCGCCCGTCGACGGGAGCGTCGCGCCCGGGGTCCACGCACCGGCCCCAGCTCCTCACGTTCCGCCCCCTCCTGCCACACCGCCTCCTGCCACACCGCCTCCCGCCACGGCACCCGCGCGCCGCGCCCCCTCGCCGAGCTCCCCGGCGTCGGCGACGGACGGCACCCCCCGGGTCCCACCGCTGCAGTGAGCCCTCTGCGGTGAGTCATGTCAGAAGCGCCCATGAGCCTCGCCGATCGTGATCTCGAGTGGATGCAGCACGCCCTCGCCGAGGCGGATCGGGCGGCGGAGCACGGGGACGTCCCCGTCGGCTGTGTGATCGTCGACGCCGAGGGGCAGGAGCTGTCCCGGGGGCGGAACCGCCGAGAGCTGGAGGGCGATCCCACGGCGCACGCGGAGATCGACGCGCTGCGAGCGGCCGCGCGACGCATCGGACACTGGCGGCTCGAAGGGGCCACCGTCTACGTGACCCTCGAGCCCTGCGCCATGTGCGCGGGGGCTCTCGTGAACGCCCGGGTGGCTCGGGTCGTCTATGGCGCCACGGACCCGAAGGCGGGCGCGGTGGACTCGCTCTTCACCATCGGTCGGGATCTCCGGCTCAACCACCGCTTCGAGGTGCAGAGCGGGGTACTCACGGCTGAGGCAGTGGGACGCCTCCAGGCGTTCTTTCGCCGCCTGCGCGCCGCCGGTGAGAAGTAGCGCCGCAGACCCGCCCTACGAGCCGCCGGCGCGCCGCCCGGCAAGAGCGCCGCCTGCGAGCGGAATCCAGCTCCTCGACAATCGCTGTTGACTGGATCGGCGGGACCCCACTAGCTTGCTCAGCTTACGAAGCTGGCCTGCTTGCGCGGGTCGTCCTCGGACAACCTCTACGAACCAATCCCACTGCCACTCCTCAGCAAGCTCTCGGACATCTCCCCGGCCCTCTGGAGCCTCGCGGACCCTCTCTCAGCAAGCCGCCTTTCGTGGCGGTCGCCTCGGGGAGCCCGGCGGGGCGGGGCGACCTGGGCGGATGAGCTGAGACGGTGACCCGTGCTCGACTATTTCCTCGCCCCAGAGAACGTTCCCTTCGCCGTCGTGGCTGGCCTCTTCGGGCTCATGAGCGTGCTGCAGATCGTGTCCTTCATCCTGGGCCTGGAGGCGTTGTCGGGGTTGGACGACTGGTTGAGCGCGGAGCTCTCCTTCGACGTCGATCACGTCCCGACCTTCGGAGAGGCACTGCTGTCCCTTTTGGGAATCGGCAAGGTGCCCGCGGCCTTCTCGATATTGTTCTTTCTCTTCGGGTTCGCCAGCGTGGGTTATGGACTGCAGTGGGGAGTAGCGACCCTCAGCGGCTCCCTGTGGCCGTCGTGGCTCGCAGGGCCCGTGGCGTTCGTCTTCACGTTGCCGCTGCTGCGCGCGGCGAACGGGGTGCTCGCGAAGGTCGTGCCCATGGATGAGAGCTTCGCCGTGTCCGAGAACACGTTCGTCGGAAAGCTCGCGGTCGTCACCATCGGGACGATGACGCATGAGCGGAGCGCGGAGGTGCGCCTCGAGGACGAGCATGGCCGGCACCACTACGTACAAGCGGTGGCCGACGCCGCAGGGGAGACGTTCCGCGCGGGCGACGAGGTCGTCATCGTGGGCAGACAAGGCAGCGTGTTCACCGTCGTGCGTGGGCCGGCGGCGCTGCTCCTGGAGGAGTGATCAGCAATGGATGGAGAGATCGTGGAGATCGGGGGCATCGTCGTCCCCAGTGGGCCGGCGCTCGTCGGTATGTTCGTGGGGGGCTTTCTGGTCCTCCTGCTGGTGTTCGTGCTGCTCGCGGCGCGCTTCTATCACCGCGCCACGAAGGAGGTCGCGTTCGTGCGCACCGGCATGGGCGGCGAGAAGGTGATCTTGGACGGCGGGTGCATCAAGCTCCCCGTCTTCCACGAGATCATCCCCGTCAACATGCGGACGCTGCGCCTGCAGGTGGATCGCAAGAACGAAGAGGGGCTCATCACCGCGGATCGCATGCGCGTGGACGTCACCGCGGAGTTCTATGTGCGGGTGAAGACCAGCACCGAGGCCATCGCCAAGGCGGCGCAGACCCTCGGCAACCGGACCCTCGAGACGCAGCACCTGAAGGAGCTGCTCCAGGGCAAGTTTGTCGACGCGCTGCGCTCGGTGGCGGCGGGGCTCAGCATGGAGCAGCTGCACGAGCAGCGCTCGGACTTCGTCCAGTCGGTGCAGCAGTCGGTCAGCGAGGACCTGCTCAAAAACGGTCTCGAGCTCGAGTCCGTCTCCTTGACCGCTCTCGATCAGACCGCCCGGCAGTACTTCAAGGAGGACAACGCCTTCGACGCGCAAGGTTTGGCCAAGCTCACGCAGATCACGGAGGCGAAGAAGGAGGAGCGGAACCGCATCGAGCAGGAGGCCCGCATCCTCATCGAGACGAAGAACCTCGAGGCGGAGAAGCAGAGCCTCCACATCAAGCGCGACGAGGAGTTCGCGCGCATGAGCCAGCGCCAGGAGGTCGAGGTCGCCCGTGCCCAGCAAGAGGCGGAGATCGCCAAGGAGCAGGCCAATCGGCGCCGCGAGGCCGAGCACGCGCGCATCGTCGCCGAGCAGCAGGTGAAGGAGTCGAACATCGGGGCCAACCGCGCCGTGCGTGAGCAGGAGATCCAGGCGGCGCAGCAGGTCGAACAAGCGCGCATCCACTCCGAACAGACGCTCGAGATCAGCAAGCAGGCGGCGGCCATCGCCGTCGCGCGCAAGAGCGAGGAGAAATCGAAGGCGGAGGCCGAGGCGGCCGTGGCGCGCGCCCTCATGGTGAAGCAGGAGGAGGAGGTCGTGACGGTCCGGGAGACCGCGGTGGCCACCCGCCTCAAGGAGATTCAGCTCATCAAGGCTCGCGAAGAGGCCGAGCAGAAGGCCATCGACGTGACGGTGCGTGCCACGGCGGAGCGCGAAGCAGCCAAGGACCGCGCTGATGCGGAGCTCACCGAGGCGCGCGCCCAGGCGGAGCGGATCCGGCTCGTGGCGGAGGCGGATCAGAAGCGCCTCGAGGTCGAGGCGTTCGGTGAGAAGGCCATCAACGAGGCGAAGAACATCCTCTCCGGGGAGATCATCCGCTTCGAGCTCCGCAAGCTCATCGCTCAGCTGGCGCCGGAGGTGGTCGCGGCCAGCGTGAAGCCGATGGAGAAGATCGACTCGATCCGCATCATCCAGGCGAACGGGTTCGGCGGCCTCGGCGACGGCAGCGGGAACGCGGCCGCGGGCCAGAACGGCGCGGGAGCCACCCTGCCGAACCAGGTCGTGCAGGCGGCGCTCGGCTACCGCATGAACTTGCCCCTGGTGGAAGCCCTGCTCAAGGAGGTGGGGCTCGAGACGTCCAGCGTCGAGGGGTTGCTCGGCGGTCTGGGCAGCGCGATGCGCTCAGGTGAGGCAGCGGAGGGCGCGAGCCCCGCGCCCGAGGCCGGCCCCGTCGAGAACGCGAGCTCGGGCGCCGTGACCACCACCCGCGCGACCGCGGGGGACGACGCCGGGCTGGGGAGCTGAGCGCCGCGAGGGGGGCCCTGGATGTGCGAAACCCTCGGCCGGGGGAGCCGAGGGTTTCGTTTGCGCGCCCGGAAAGATTCGAACTTCCGACTTTCGGTTCCGTAGACCGACGCTCTATCCAGCTGAGCTACGGGCGCTGAGGGGCCGGTTTCTTACCATCGCCGCAGGGAAAGTCTACCCCCATGCGACAGGACCCGACGAACGTTTTCGAGGGGGCGGGGTTGTCGGGGGCGCGTCGGGCGCGAAGGGCGGTAGGCTGGGGACCATGAGCGACCCACCGACCCTCTCTGCGTCCGGCCCCGCTGGGTCCGGTCCCTCCCCGTCGAGTCCTCCCGGTGTGCCCGTGCTGTGCGGCTCGCTCTCCCGTTACCCGGTCGGCCTCGGCCGAGCCATGCACGAAGCGGGCTATCGTGCCCTGGGGCTCGACTACCGATATCAGCCCTTCCAGGTAGACGACATCGGCGCGGCCCTGGACGCGATGCGGACCCTGGGGATCCGGGGCTGTGGCGTCTCCATGCCCTTCAAGCTGGAGGTGTTGCGCTATCTGGACGAGGTGGACCCGCTGGCCCACCGCATCGGGGCGGTGAACACCGTGGTCAACGAGGGAGGGCGCCTCGTCGGGTACAACACGGACGCCTGGGGGGCGCGCCGGGCGTTCGAGGAGGTCCGCCCCCTCGCCGGGTGCCGCGTGCTCCTCCTGGGGGCAGGAGGGGCGGCACGGGCGGTCGCGTTCGCCTTCGTCGCCGCGGGAGCGCACCTGACCATCGCCAACCGGGATCGCCGCCGCGCCGAGGCCCTGGCCCAGGAGGTGGGGGCCCAGGCCGCGGGGGACACGGACCTGGCCGCCGCGCTCGATCCCTTCGACGCCGTCGTCAACGCGTCGAGCCGCGGGATGACCGACGTCGATCCGACGAGTCCGATCGAGCCCTCCCAGTTGAGGCGCGATCTCACTGTCATGGACATCGTCTACAAGCCCATCTGGACCGAGCTGATCCGGGCGGCCGTCACCCAAGGCTGTCCGACGGTGCACGGCGGCCGGATGCTCTTGCACCAGGCAACCCGTCAGTTCGAGCTGTATACGGGCCGTCCGGCGCCCGCCGAACGGATGGACGAAGAGCTGCACAGGGCGCTGGCCGGGTGAGCGGCGCCCCGCCCTTAGATCCGCCAGAAATAGAAATATTACCGTAAGATCGGAACGGTGTCCGCCTGCAGGGGCAGACCGAGGTGGGCCATGGTGTGCAAAATCTACGGCGGGTCCAGGAGCTATGACAGGACTGTCATGCTCTCCCACGAGCGGCAGAGGGCCGGAGGAACGGGGCTGCCGGATGGAAGCGCAGCAAGGTCCAGGAAACGCCCCTGCGACGCTCCTTGGCATGCGACGTGCACATCCAGGACGCGTCGGCGACATCGTGTAGGTCGCCTCCTTGGCTTTCTTCCGCTTTCTTGTGCTTCCGGGGTTCCAGGAGCGGGCCCCGCACGCTTGGCTTGATCTTTTCGCCCCACCTCCCGGGGCGACCGGGCTTCCTGACTTACCGGCTTCTCCCTTGGCTTTTCCACGAGCGCCGTTTCGTGCTCGTGACCGCTCCTCTTCGCTTCGTCGATTTTCGCCTCCCTAGAGACCTTTTCACCTCCCTAGAGATTCTCTGCCGAGCTTGGTTCCCGGCGGGCCGCCACGACGGGCGGCCCCGGCGACCTGAGCCGCGGGCGTTGCCTGCGGTGCCCTTGGATGCACCCTCTTCGGTCCGCTGCGCTCACGAGTTCAGCCGGTGCGACTGCCACCGCGCGACGGCTGCTCGTCCTCTGCTTTCCTGTGCTGACTTTGGTCCCGCTCCTTCGCTCCAGGCGGCCTCGCCGGCTGGAGCGGAGGGCGGCGCACCTCCGATCCCTTTGCTTCACCTTGGCGGGTTGCTTGGCTTGGCCCAGCTTCGGGCAGCTTAACTTCTTAGACTAGTCGATGGTGCAGACGAGCGGACGGCCCCTGGGGCGGTTCGGTCGGCCAAGTTTGCAAGAGCCCGACGCCCTCCGCCGGGCTCTTGTTTTGTCCGCCATTTCGTTCGGCGCCGCTCTCTCGCGATCGTCGTTCGGACCAGTTCCGTCGCACGTCGAGAGAACGAGTCAGTCGCCCCGGGTATTCCCCTCGTCGGGCTGCTCCTGGGACGGGGCTTCCGTTTGAGGCACGCTCGGCTCCGGGGGTGGGGGCTCGTCGGGGGGAGTGCGTGGCTCTCCGGGAGGACCACAGGCCGTCGCGGCCAGAAGCAGGAGGGCGCCGCTCAGCTCACGAGCTGACCACGGCGGACGTGCATGGTACCTGGCGATCATGATCGATGGCTTGGCCTGGGACCGCTCCCGCCCCGGGGTGACCCCCAGCGGGCTCGCCTCCGGGGGCCTCCGGGCCGCCTTGCGGGCGTCCTGGAGCCTCGCGGTCGTCGTGCCCCTCCTCTGTTCATCCTGTGGCGCACCTCGGGGAACGGCGCAAGGCGCCTCCGGCCCGACGTCCTCGGCGGCGTCGCGGCCTGCGAGCTCGACGAGCGCCCCGCTGCCCTCCGCCGAGGAGGGAACCTCACGGGACGCAGGGCTTGCCAGCTCGGGGGGATCTGGGCGCACCGTCGAGGGGCCACCGCTCCCGGCCCTGCTTCATCCCCCGGGAGACAAACCCTGGCTCGGGGTCGAGTTGAAGGCGCTGCCGCGAGGGGCCACGGGGGTCCGGGTCGAGCGTGTGTTTCGTGGCTCGCCCGCGGACGCGGCGGGGATCGAGGCCGGGGACGTCCTCCTGGCCCTCGATGGGGAGACGCTTCGAGAGCCGCGGCAGGTGCAGGAGACCGTGGGGCGGAGCGCGCCGAGCGCCCGCGTCGCCGTGCTGTTGGAGCGGCTCGGGCGCCAGCGACTCTTGCCGGTGCAGCTCGCCCAGCTGCCGGACGCGGAGGATCGCATGCGCCTGCACTTCGTGGGGCTGCGAGCGCCGGAGCTGGGGGCCCTGGCGACGGTGCAGGGGACCGGGCCCTGGGGGTGGAAGCAGCTCGAAGGCAAGGTGGTGGTCGTCGAGTTCTGGGCGCGCACCTGCCCGGTGTGCCGCTACCTCGTGCCCGTCCTGAACCAGTGGCACCAGCGTTATCGTCCTCAGGGAGCCGTCCTCGTCGGGATCACCACGGACTCCGTGCCCAGCGCCGACCGCACGGCGCGCGAGCTCGGCATGACCTACCCGGTGGTGAGCGATCTCACTGGCAAGACCAGCGCCGCGTTTTCCGCGAACCAGCTGCCGACGCTGTTCGTCGTGGACCGGCGCGGTATCGTCCGGGACGTGATGGTGGGTTTGTCGGAGGCACGGCTCGAGGATCTGCAGGCGCTGATCGAGCAGCTCTTGAGCGAGGCCTGAGCTGCACCGACGCGCGGGGCCCGGCCGCGGCCGCCGCGCCCCCAGGAGAAGGAGCCGACGAGGATGGATGACTTGAAGCTACGGGAGCTGATCGAGCGCACGCGGGCCGGTGGAGACGCCGGCTATCACCAGAAGAACGCGGAGCGCGGCAAGCTCTTCGCGCGGGACCGCATCGCGCGCTTGCTCGATCCGGGGTCCTTCGTGGAGGACTCCCTCCTCGCCAACAGTCGGGCCCAGGGGCTCCCCGCCGACGGCGTGATCACCGGCAGCGGCACCGTCGAGGGACGGGTGGTGTGCGTCGTGGCGAACGACTCCACCGTCAAGGCCGGCTCGTGGGGCGCGCGCACCGTCGAGAAGATCCTGCGCACCCAAGAGCGCGCGAAGAAGCTGCGGTGCCCCCTCTTCTATCTCGTCGACAGCGCGGGCGCGCGCATCACCGATCAGGTGGAGATGTTCCCCGGGCGCCGGGGTGCCGGGCGCATCTTCTACAACCAGGTGCAGCTGTCGGGGCTGGTGCCCCAGGTGTGTTTGCTGTTCGGGCCGTCGGCGGCGGGCGGCGCGTACATTCCCGCGTTCTGTGACGTGGTGGTGATGGTCGACGGGAACGCGAGCATGTACCTCGGCTCACCGCGCATGGCGGAGATGGTGATCGGTGAGCGCGTGACCCTCGAAGAGATGGGGGGCGCGAAGATGCACACCTCCGTCTCCGGCTGCGGCGACGTCCTCGTCAAGACGGAAGAGGAGGCCATCGACTGGGCGCGGACCTACCTGGCGTTGATGCCGGACAACTACGAGAGCGCGCCGCCGGTGGCGGAGCCCAAGCCGCCGGCGCCCGGTCCTCGATCCCTCGAGGAGATCATCGTCCCCGACGAGAACAAACCCTTCGACATGAAGCAGGTGATCGAGCACCTGGTGGACGCGGGCAGCTTCCTCGAGATCAAGAAGCGCTTCGCCAAGGAGCTCATCACGGGGCTGGCGCGCATCGAGGGGCGGGTCGTCGGCGTCGTCGCGAACCAGCCGAAGCACCTCGGGGGAGTGCTGTTCGTCGACAGCGCCGACAAGGCGGCGCGCTTCATCTGGCTCTGCGACGCCTTCGGCATCCCCCTCGTGTACCTCGCCGACGTGCCAGGCTTCATGATCGGCACCAAGGTGGAGCGTCAGGGGATCATCCGCGCGGGGGCGAAGATGATCTCCGCGGTCAGCGAGGCGACGGTGCCGAAGGTGTGCGTCATCGTGCGGAAGGCCTACGGCGCGGGGCTCTACGCGATGGGCGGGCCCGCCTTCGAGCCCGACGCCTGCATCGCGCTCCCCACGGCGTCCATCGCCGTGATGGGGCCGAGCGCCGCGGTGAACGCCGTGTACTACAACAAGATCCAGCAGGTCCCCGAGGGCCAGGAGCGGGACGCTTACGTCGAGCAGCTCCGGGAGGAGTACCGCCGGGACGTCGATCTCGAGAAGCTGGCGAGCGAGCTGGTGGTGGACGCGGTCGTCCCCTTCGCGGAGCTCCGGGAGGAGGTCGCCCGCCGGTTGGAGCGGGCTCGGGACAAGCTCGAGGAGCGGCCGCGCAAGAAGCACATGGTGCCCCCCGTCTGAGCCGAGCAGGGGGGCGCCCTGCGTGCGCCGCGCTTGCCGCGCGCTCGGGTCTCAGGGGTGTCGTCGCCGACGCAGGAGGGGGAGGGCCAGGGCGAGCACCAGCGCGAGCCCGCGCGCGCTCCCCCCACCGAGCTGACCGGCACCGAGGAGGCCCGGGTCGACGGCGCAGCCGCCGCTCGCGCGGAACCCGGAGCCCGCCACCTGGGGGTCCACGGCGACGGGGAGCGTGCGCGAGCCGATGCGTTCCCCGTCGAAGGCGACGTCGAGCTCGACGTCGCTGCCCCCCGAGCCTGCGGGCATGGCCAAGGCGAGCCGCCAGAGGCCGGGCGTGAGGGGCTCGAGGGTCACCCGCGCGGCGCCGGGGGCCCGCGCGGTGAGGCGATGCGCCGCGAAGCCCCCCGCCGGGCGTCCCGCCTGGTCCCGAAGCACGACCAACCCTTGGAGGGGCTGGTTCTCGTCCGGGTACACGAAGGTCTGGGCCACTTCGATGCGCGCGGTGCGGGGGAGCGTCGCCGCGTTGGCAGGTGTCGAGCTCTGCGCGGCGTCCTGCGCCAACAGCGCGCCCACCACGTCGAGCGCCCCGGCGCCCACCTGCTCGGGAGCGAAGACGGCGCCTTCGAGGGGGCGGGAGCCCGCCTGGAGCAGCGCGCGGATCTGGTCGTTGTCGAGCTCCGGCTCTCGCTGCAGCAGCAGCGCGATGGCGCCGGTCACGACGGGCGCCGCCATCGACGTGCCGGAGGCCAGCGCGTGGTGATCGCTCACCACCAAACACGCCCCACCTCCGGGACCACAGGGTCCGGAGCCCCGGAACTGGCTCAGCACGTTGCCCGAGGTCCGCGGATCCGCCTCTGCGGACATGGCCGCCACGACGTTGACCCCGGGCGCGACGAGATCGGGCTTGAGCGCTCCGGTGCCCGTGGGGCCTGCCGCGCTGAAGTAGGCCGTCGTGTCGCCGGGGGCGCGATCGAGCGCCCCGTGCGCAGGCTGATCGATCGTGGCGCCCGCGTGGTCCACCCAGGAGGTGCGGTTGGTGGTGGCGCCCACGGCGATCAGCGCCGGGTGCGAGGCGGGGATGGACACGGTGCCCGCCTTGCGAGACGCGGGCAGCAGCGGTCCGAGGCCGCGCCCCGGCTCGAGATCCCCGGATCCGTCCACCCACACGCGCGCGGTGCCGTTGCCCTCGAGGTGCAGGGCGAAGGTGCGCCCGGAGCGCCACTCGCCAGCGACGATCACGATCGCGCCGTGCTGGGGGAGGGCCACTCCATGGGCATTGTCGCGCACGCCGTTGACGATCGACACGGTGTAGTCGTCGTCGTCTCCGAGCTCCCGGGCGCGGAAGGCGGCGGCGCGCCCGCGCCCGAGGAGCGGCGTGCTCCTGCCGCGGCCGTTGGCGAAGCCGACCCGGAGGTCGTCGCCGGGGGCGGAGGCGATCCAGGCGAAGACGGCGCCCCGGGTGGGGCGCGTCGTCAGGGCAGGGCTCACGATGGGCACCCGGGTCGTCCCCGCGGGGGCCACGTGGACCTCCGTGTGAATCCCCAGAGGCCCGGGCAGCTCGTCGGTGAGCCCGGGGTACTGCCCCGCGCTGTTGCCTGAAGCCACGACGATGGCGCGGCCCGGTCGGTCGAGGAGGCCCGCGAGGCCGACCTCCAGCGCGGAGGTCCCGTCGTGACCGCCGAAGTTCGAGCCGAGGCTCACGTTGACGACCGCAGGGCGACCGAGAGCCTGCGCCCGGTCGAAGACGAACCGCGCGGAGGTGAGGATGTTGACGTCGAAGATGGTCCCCGCGGGCCCCGTGCCCACCTGCGCGACGATCAGATCCGCTTCGGGAGCGAGGCCGAAGTAGCTCCCCTCCGGCTCACCATTGCCCGCGGCGATGGACGCGACGTGGGTACCATGGCCGACGAGGTCCGTGGGCTCGTCGCCTTCGACCGTGTTGTGCAAGAGCTCGTCGATGTCCGCGGCGGACAGCACCGCGCAGGGGTTGTCCCCCGTGCACCCGAAGGCCGCCTCGAGCTCGGGGTGGCGGCCCCGAGGCTGCGCGGCGAAGTCGATCAGCCAGCGGACCCGCGTGCTCCCGTCCCGGTGGCGGAGGGCGGGATGCTTGGTGTCCACCCCCGTGTCGATCACGCCGACCACCACGCCCGCGCCCGTGAGCCCGGTGGACTCCCGGGCGGTGTCGCTCCTGGTCCACCCGGCGACTTGATCGAGCTGAGGTCGCAGGGGCGGTGACCAGCGGAAGCGGACGTCGGGGTTCTCGGCGATGACTCGCTGCAGCTGGGCCAGGGACCCCCGAGCGACGGCGAGCCGCCCGGCGATCGCCGTGAGCCCCCGCTCGCCCGCGCTCACCCCCGGGGGCAGCTCCGCCGTGATGCCGAAGGAGTCGTCGGAGAGCCCGAGGGCGCGCGCCACCTCCGCCGGGGATCGATCCCGGGAGAGCGCGTCGAACAGCCGCCCCGCGTCCACGTCCGCCGCGGCTCCACGGGGCGCCCAGCAGGCGAGCGCCGCCAGCACCCCGAACACCCAGGACGCCCTCGAGCCGGGCTTCCGCAGACGGGGCAGCCGCGCGCGGGGAAGTCTGCGGCGAGCTCGCCGGGCGACCGGGCAGATGGAGGGACCCCGACGGGGTGACCCCGAGCGGGGCGGGTGCGTCACGGGCCGCATCCTAGCGCGCCGGCGGGCCTGCGTCGCTCAGAGGGCGGCGAAGTAGACCGAGCAGGCGTGGGGCTCGAAGGGCTCGTGATCGGGGTCGAAGGGGTGGGCGAGGTCGACGCCGCCCAGGTTCGTCACGGTGACGAGGAGGTGGGCCACGCCGTCGAGCTCCGTGATGCGTTGCTCGACCACGGGGTGGCGCTCGCGGAAGGGGACCAGGAGGGTCGACACCCGCTGCCAGGCGGCGTCGTAGCGCGTGACCGACCAGACATAGGACACGGGGGCCTCGCAGGTCCCGCGCAGGGCGATGGACGGCAAGGGGCGATCGAGCTCCAGGTGGACGTAGGAGGAGCCCGTGGGCGTCAGCGGCCGCGGCAGCGCGAGGTTGCGGGGCAAGGTGGACGAGCGCAGCCGCCAGGCGGGCTCCACGCGGCTCGCCTCGCCGGCCCACGGGAGCCAGCCGCCATCGACGTCGGGGCGTCCGACGCTGAACCGGCTCCGAGCGAAGGCGTCCCAGTGGCGCGCCACCCGCTCTCGCGAGTCACCGAGGCTGCTGCGCAGCACGTCGAGCACGTCCGGTTCTCCGTGCCAGCGCAGGGCGCCGGCAGGCGTGCGTGTCGCCGCGAGCTGGAGGGCGGCGGTGGGCGCCTTCGAGCGGAGGGAGGGCGGCGCGGTGTCGTCCCCGAGGCGGGCCAGGTGTTCGAACCAGAGCGCCGCGCCCTCGGAGCGCTCGTCGCGCATTCGCCACGAGACGCCGCGCTCCGGCGCTGCCTGGAGACGGGCGAGGGCGAGCTCGTCGCGGAGCTCCGGGGTGCCGAGCCGCCACCAGAGGTGCGTGGCGTAGGCGCGTCGCACGTGAGGGGGATGCGCGGGGGCCCGGGCCGCGTCGCTGGCCTCGGCGACGCAAAGATGAGCGGCCCGTGAGAGCTGCGTGGCGCCACCGACGCAGAAGGCCGCCGCTCGATCGAAGCCGCGGCTCGCCTGGGGCTCGAGCCACACGGCGACGTCACCAGCGGCTGTCAGCGGAGACTCCGGGGGCGCAGAGGAGGGAGGCGGCTCGTCGAGGCCGACGTACCAGTCGAGCTCGCCGCCGCCGCCGCGCCGTCCGTCGGATCCAGGTGCGGGCAATCCCTCGAGTCGAACCAGGCGCTCGTAGGCGAGCTCCAGAGCCTCCAGCGCCGCTCCCGCCAGGGTCGATGGCTCGACGTCGATCTGCGTCGGTGTCAGTGGGACATGAGCGCACACGGGGAGCCGGTGGGAGCAGAGCCGCGCCGTCCCCGACGGGCGTGGCACCTCCCAACGCAGGGCCCCCGAGGGGAGCGCGGGATCGACGGGGACCTCCGGCTCCGACCGGGGCGAGGGCCCACCGAGGAGGAAGGACGGCTCACGACGGGGAGACGTCGAGGGCGTGCTCTGCGCCGCGGCCCAGGAGCAGACCGTGAGACACCCGATCAGCCAGCGCGCGGTGGACCGTCGAGGGCGTCTCCGGGGTTCGGGCGCGCCAGGCGGACGGCTGATCACGGTTTCCAGCAATTTGACAGTGTACTCCGACAGGACCCTATACTGACCGCGGCGTCGCCGTTCATTCTCTGCATCATGATACCCCGCTTCGATCCAACCCGCGCCGTGGTGTTCGACCTCGCGCAAGGTCAGCTCCGCGACGAGGAGGGCATTGGCCGCCTCAACGTTCCCGCGGATGCGTTGCTTCGGCTCTTGGCGGGCGTTGGAGCCGACGCGCGCCGGGACTTCGGCCATGGGCTCGGCAACGAGGTCGGGCGGCGGGTGCAGCGGCGCCTCGGCGACGCGGCGAAGGACGCCGGAGCGGAGGTTTGGGTCGAGCACCTCGGAGGTGAGCTGGCCCTCTTGGGCCTCGGGAACCTGAGCTTCGAGCGCTGGGGCAAGGCGTTGGTGATCGCCGTCGCGGGCGCGCCCCAGGGCGCCGAGGAGCTGGTGGGTTCCCTCCTCGAGGGAGCGCTGCTCCGCGCGCTCGGGCGCGAGGTCGTGGCGGTAGCCATGGGAGGCGAGCCCTTGCGGTACGCCCTGTTGAATCAGCGCGCCGGAGCGCAGGCGCGCGCTTGGCTCGACGAGGGGGCCTCCTGGAGCGAAGTTTTGGAGAGGCTCCACCGCGGGCGAGGTGATGCGTGAACACCGAGACGTTGACCAAGCTCGAGGGGCTGCTCGAACGGGTGCGACGCAACGCGGCGGCCCCACGGCCCCAGCGTCGTCCCGTCGTCGCCACCACGGGGGTGGCGAGCCCCACGACGAGCGCTGAAGCGGACGAGGAGCGCCGCGCCGTGGCGCCCGCTCCCGACATGGTCGAGGGCACCCGACCTCCTGGGATCTTCCTCGGCAAAGAGGCTGCTCGCGAGGAGGAAGGGCCCATCGAGGAGGAGCTCTCTCGTGAGGAGCTCACCGACGACGCGCAGCTGTTGGAGCTCGATGAGCCGGCGCTCGAGGGCGTCCAGGGCCTCGAAGAAGAGGCGGAGGAGGAGCCGGAGTCCAGTCGTCGCGTGGCGGCGAGCATGGACGAGGCGTTGGCCGGCGCCGCGGATCGCCTCGAGCCGAAGACCATCCCGCCCGAGTCTGGCCCCGAGCCCGTCACTGAAGCCGAGCTCGCCCGGAGGAAGGACGCCGCCGGGTTCGACGTGCCGACGACGGAGCAGCTCGGACAGACCGTGCCCCTCGAAGAGGGCCCCCACGCGGACTTCGAGCTGGACGAGCCTCTGAACGAGCCGCTGCGGGAGCGCGCCGCCGACGCGTCGTTCCTCGAAGCGGAGCTCCCTTCGGGGCGCGCCTACGGCGAACACCTGGCGCCGCCGCCGAACGCTCGAGAAGAGCTGGAGCGTGTTCGGCTCGGTGAGGTGCGGGCGGAGGTCGTGGTTCGGCCGCTCATCTCGACCAACGTCGTCGAGTTCATCGAAGCGCACCGCGGCGAGCGCCCCACCGGGTTCGCGGCCATCGTCGACGAGAGCCTTTCACTCGGCGGCTGAAGGGCGAGGGGGGCATCTGCGGCTCGCGACGCGCAGGGACGGCACTCGCGACGGAGAGCTCGTCGTGATCTCCTCGGACGGGCAACGCTGGAGCTCCGCCCGGGACATCGCTCCGCACCTGCAGGGGGCCCTGGACGATTGGTCGCGGGCCGAGCCCTTGCTGCGGGAGCGGGCCCGCGAGCTCGACGAAGGCCGCGCCGCCGATCGACCGTGCGCGGGGGAGGAGTGGGCCGCCCCGCTGCCCCGCGCCTACGAGTGGATCGACGGCTCCGCTTACCTGAACCACATGGTGCTCGTGCGCCGTGCCCGTGGGGCGGACCTGCCTCCGGAGCTGCTCACGGATCCTCTCGTCTACCAGGGCGGCTCCGGCCGGTTGCTGGGGCCCCGAGACGATCTCCTCCTCGCGGATCCTGCGTGGGGTCTCGACTACGAGGCGGAGCTGGCGGTGATCCTCGGTGATACGGCGCGCGGCACCCAGGCGTCCACCGCCGCGGAGCAGGTGCGGCTCCTGGTGCTCCTGAACGACGTGACGCTCCGCAACCTGGTGCCGAAGGAGCTCGCGAAGGGCTTCGGGTTCTTCGTGGCGAAACCGGCGACCGCCTTCGCGCCCTTCGCCGTCACCCCCGACGAGCTGGGCGCGGCCTGGCGCGAAGGTCGTGTGCACCTGCCCGTGCGTTCGTTCGTGAACGGCGCTTGGTGCGGTGAGCCGGACGCGGGGGCGGAGATGCACTTTTCCTTCTTCGATCTGATCGAGCACGTCACCCAGACCCGTGAGCTGACCGCCGGGACGATCCTCGGCAGCGGGACGGTGTCGAACGCCGATCCCCGCCGTGGTGTCTCGTGCCTGGCGGAGCGCCGCACCCGCGAGCTCCTCGAGACTGGCGCCGCTGTCACACCCTTCCTGCAGCCGGGGGATCGGGTGCGTATCGAGGTGCTGGACGCCGCGGGGCGCAGCGTGTTCGGCGCGATCGAGCAGCAAGTCGTCGCCGTGTGACCTCGTGTGAGCCCCTGCAGAGCCCCTGCGGGCGCCGCGCCTTGAGGACGGGCGCAGGGGGTGCGATCATCGAAAGATGGGCAAGGACGCAGTGGAACGAGCGAGGCCGGAGCTGCGAGGGTCCGACCTCGGCATCTTGGGGATCGAGGCGCTGCATTACTACGTCCGTGATCTGGACCGAGCGCGCCGCTTTTACGTGGAGCGCCTCGATTTCGAGGAGCTCGGGGAGAGCTCCCCCGGCTTGCGCGAAGGGGGGCGACAGCGATCCGTCGCGTTCCGCGCGGGCGAGTGCGTGGTCGTCTGTTCGACGCCGGAGGGCGAAGGGGGCCGCGCCTGGCGCTACCTCAGGATCCACCCGGACGGAGTGGGCAGCATCGTGTTCCGGGTGGAGGACGCCGACCGCGCCTTTGCCCTGCTCGACGGGCGCGGGGGGACCCCCGTCCAGGCGGTGCAGACCTTCGAGACCCCGGGCGGACTCATCAAGACGTTCGTCATCACCACGCCCTTCGGGGACACGACCTTTCGCTTCCAGGAGCGGCGCGGCGACGTGCCGCTCTTCCCCGGCTTCGCGCCCTACGAGACGCCTCGCGGCGGAAAGAACGGGCTGGGCTTCGAGCACTTCGACCACGTCACCTCGAACTTCGCCACCATGAGCCCGGCGCTGCTGTGGCTCGAGCACGTCCTCGGTTTCGAGCGGTTCTGGGACGTCCAGTTCCACACGGACGACGTGCACGGAGAGCCCGGTGAGCACGGCTCGGGGCTGCGCTCGGTGGTGATGTGGGATCCACGCTCGGGGGTGAAGTTCGCGAACAACGAGCCGTATCGACCCCACTTCAAGGACTCGCAGATCAACGTGTTCCACGAGGAGAACCGGGGGGATGGGGTGCAGCACGTGGCCCTGCACGTGAGCGACATCCTGGCCTGCGTGCGCGGGCTACGGGCGCGGGGCGTGGAGTTCATGCCGACGCCGGCTGCGTACTACGAGCTGTTGCCGCGGCGCCTGGAGGCGATGGGCGTCGAGCTCGAGGAGCCCCTCGACGAGCTGCGAGACCTCGGCGTGCTGGTGGACGGCGACGGCCGCGACTCGTACCTCCTCCAAATCTTCCTGAAGGACTCCGCGGGCCTTTACGGTGACGCGGAGGCGGGGCCCTTCTTCTACGAGCTCATCCAACGCAAGGGTGATCAGGGGTTCGGTGCCGGCAACTTCCGCGCCCTGTTCGAGAGCATCGAGCGCGAGCAGCGCGGCAAGGACGAGCGGTGATCGAGCGGCGTTGGGCAGGCACGCTGCCGGCCAAGGCGCATACCCAGCTCAGGGACCCCGCGGGGGCGCTCCGCCACGAGGAGTGCATCACGCGGCGCGGCTTCGATGGCCCGTTCACCATCCTCTACCACGAACACCGCCCCCACACGGCGCTCCCGACGTCCCTCGCGCCCCTCGGTCTCGACGACGCCGGGTCGCTCGCCCTCACGCCCGCCGAGGCGAGCGCTCCTCTCCTGCGTCGCCACTTCCGCGGCGCTCGGGTGCAGAGCTCCGGGGATCCGCTGAGCGCTCGCCGCCCGCTGCTCTTCAACCGCGACGTCGTGGTGTCGCTCCTGCGCCCGACCAGCGCCCTCGACGCTTACAGCGTGAACGGGGACGCCGACGAGCTCTATTTCGTGCACCGGGGAGGCGGGGTGCTGCACTCCGTGTTGGGGGAGCTCGAGTTCACCGAGGGGGACTACCTGTGCATCCCCCGGGGCATCATCCACCGCTTCGAGCTCGACGCGGGGGAGCAGCTGTGGTTGCTCGTGGAGTGCAGCGCGCCCGTCGAGGTGCCGGCTCAGTACAGGAACCCCGTGGGTCAGCTCCGCATGGACGCCCCCTATGGTCATCGGGACTTTCGTGCCCCTCGCTTCGTGGGGCCCCGGGACGACGGCGTGCGCACGCTCGTGGTGCAGAGAAACAGGCGTTGGCACGGGTTCGCGCTCGCCCACCCGGCGCTGGACGTGGTGGGCTGGGATGGAGCCCTGTACCCGTGGGCGCTTTCGATCCACGACTTTCAGCCCAAGGTGGGGCGCGTCCACCTGCCGCCGACCATCCACGGCACCTTCGCGACGCGCGGCGCCCTCGTCTGCAGCTTCGTGCCGCGTTTGCTCGATTTTGGCGCGGGGGCGATCCCCTGCCCCTATCCGCACAGCTCCGTCGACGTCGACGAGGTGATCTTCTACGCCCGGGGCGAGTTCGGTTCCCGGCGTGGGGTCGGGGAAGCCAGCCTCTCCCTGCACCCCGCGGGGATCGCTCATGGACCGCACCCGGGGAGATACGAGGCGAGCGCGGAGGAGGCGGAGCAGGGGCGCCAAGCTGGACGACCCGGGGCTACGCACGAGCTCGCGGTCATGCTCGACTGCGCCGAGCCGCTGCGCGTCACGCCCCACGCCGTTGCCGTCGAGGACGGCGATTATCACCAGAGCTTCGTCTGAGACGCCACGAGACGATCCCGTCGCCGGGGAGCTGCTCGAGGTGCGGGCGCGGCGTCGCCAGCGGGGGTGCGGGCGCATCGTGTGCGTGCCCGTCGCGCAGTGCGTCGCGGGCGCCGGAGCGGTGGACGCCGCAGTGGTCGACGCCGCCTCGTGGGCGCTGGAGCGGTGGACGCCGCAGTGGTCGACGCCGTCTCGTGGGCGCTGGAGCGGTGGGGGAGCGGTGAACACTGGAGCGGTGAACACTGGAGCGGTGAACACTGGGCCGTGAACAGAGCCTCGTGGGTGCTGGATCGGCGGGGGGCGCGGTTCCCGTGGGTGCCCGTCGAGGGCGGCCCCGCAAGCGGGCGCGGGGCCGCGCCGTTGACGAAGGTGCGCGGGCCATGATGAAAGAAGACGACGTTGGCGGGCCAGCCGCCGCGATGTTCACGACATGGGGCTGGAACGGGAGCAACGAGGGCGCGAGACACTGCGCCGGGGTGGTCGGCGTGGCGTCGCTGCCGGGTGGTTGTGCGCCTTGCTCACGGTGAGTCCCGGACAAGCGTGGGGTGATCGGGCGCAGGACGTCCCCGGCGTTTCTCTCGTGGGCGTGGGGGAGAGCGCGGGGGCGCCCGACGACGTCGCGGTCGCCCAGCTGGGGACGAGCGCCTATGCGTACGGCGCGCACGATGCTTCCGTCGTGTACCCGAGCGGCGGCGACCGGGCGTTGGCGTTCGGCGCGGCGATCGTGCCTGGCTTGCTGATCCACGGTTCGGGGAGCTACGTGCTGGGGCGCGAGGACACGGCGGTGCGCCTGCTGATCCTCGAAGGCGTGGGGTTGGCGCTGCTGGCGGCGGGGGGCTCCGTGATCGCCGCGACCGGCGCGGCGCGGGATTTCGTCGGACCCGCCGCGGCGGTGACGATGATGGGGGCGGGCTTGTTCACCTCGTCGGCGCTGGCGGACATGTACTCGGTGCTGGCCCCCACAGGAGGGCTTGGCGTCGATCCCGGTTGGACGCCGCGGCTCCAGGCCGAGCTCGGCTACCGATACGTCTACGATCCGCAGTTCGACTACCGGCATTTCGTGGTGAATCGGCTGCACGGGCGCCTCGCGAACTGGCGGCTGTCGCCCTCCTTGTGGTCCTCCCCGGGCGACGCCAACCAGCGCTTCCGGGTGGAGCTGGCTTACCGCTTCTTCGGGCCCCTCCCGGGGAGCGCCCGGACGGACGGCAACTTCCTCGAGGCGGAGGTCGCCATGACGAACCACCGCTTCCCGCGGGACGAGTTCCAGCTCACGACCTTCGAGAGCTCCCTGCGCGCGCGCTGGGACCTGGCCACCTACGATCCGTTTCTCGCGGGGGCCTTCCTGGACTTCGAGGTCGGCGCGGCGACCCAGGTGCATGATTTCGGGCCTGGAGCCCACGGCTCGAAGAGCTTCACGCTTCTGCTCGGTGGCTTCGGTTTCGGGATGTACCTGGGAGATCAGCGCTCCGAGGGAGGCTACGTGCGCGCCTACTACGATCATCGGCACGACGACTTCGCGGCGGGTCTGCTCTTGCCGGGGCTCATCAGCGGGACCCTGGGGCACCTCGGGCTCGACGCGCTCTACTATTTCACCGAGCACCTCGGCGCCCGGGCAGAGGCCCAGGTGGGCTCCGCGACCGTCGTGGGGCTCTCGGGGGTGTTCCGTTTCGGAGGTCGAGGGCCGTGAAGCGTCGGCGCAGGCAGGGCGTCTCGAGGCGCTTCGGAGGGCTCCTGGTCGGTGCTGTCGCGGCGAGCGTGATCGCAGGCCTCGTGCCGAGCTGTCTGCGCCCCGCGGAGGATCGCACCGCGCGGGACGAGGCGGTCGGGCACGCCGCGATCCCAGGGCTCCGCGTCGCCGTGCGCGAGGGACTCGCTGCGGTGCGCGAGCTGGAGGAGGGGAGCGTGCGGCTGTGGGCGAGCGCCCCGTCCATCGAGCTGGAGCTGTCCTTCGACGAGGCGGCTGGGGCTCCGGAGCAGGCGGCGACTCCGCCGCGGGAGGTGGAGCTCTCCGTCAGGAACTGCATGCCCGAGGGCACTCTGACGATCCTCGAGGGAGAGGCCCAGTGGGCGCCCCTCCCTGCGTCGCTGGTGACGGAGTGCCGCTTCCGCGTGATCGCGAGCTCGTCCCCGGTGGTGCTACGCGTGGCCGATCCCCTCGCGGACACGCCGGGCGCCTTCCACTTCGGCGTGCTCAGCGACATCCAGGAGGCGATCGATCGCGTGGGCGACGTGTATCGGCGCATCAACGAGGAGCCGCACCTGTCCTTCGTCCTCGGCGCGGGCGATCTCACGGAGCGAGGCTCCCGGGAGGAGCTCGAGCGCTTCCAGGAGGAGCTCGAGGCCCTCGCGTTGCCCTACTACACGACCCTCGGCAATCACGAACTCGGAGCTTCGGAGACGCCCTATCACGACTACTTCGGCCGAGGCAGCTTCAGCTTCGTCTACCGGGACGCGCGCTTCACCCTGCTCGACTCCGCGAGCGCGACCATCGATCCGCGCGTGTACGAGTGGCTGAGCGATTGGCTCGATCTCGGGCGACGGCAGACGCACGTGGTGGCGATGCACATCCCGCCCCTGGACCCGATCGGGGTGCGCAACGGCGCATTCTCGAGTCGCAACGAAGCTTCGAAGCTCCTGGGGCGCCTCGCCCGCGGGAACGTGGATCTGACGCTCTACGGGCACATCCACTCCTATTATCGGTTCGACAACGCAGGGATCCCTGCCCACATCAGCGGCGGCGGTGGCGCCATCCCCGAGCGCTTCGACGCGCTGGGGCGCCACTTCCTCGACGTGCGCGTCGACGAGCGGGGGGTGGCCGGAGTGCGCGTCGTCCGGGTGGATTGAAGGGCTGCGCGCTTCGCCGCGCTGCTCGCCGGGAGCGTGAGCGCGGGACCGAGGAGCGCGCTCGTCGTGGGGGCGTGGCCCTCAGCGGGACGAGCGGGCCTCGCGTCGCTCGAGCTTGCGATACAAGGTGCGCCGATCGAGCCCGAGGATCTTGGCGGCCTGGGTCTTGTTGCCAGCGACGGTCGCCAGGACCCGCTCGATATAGCGTTGTTCCAGCTCGTCGAGGGTGATGAGCATCTCCGGATTGTTTCCGGCGACGACCAGATCGCTGCTGCGGTAGTTCTGGATGCGCTCGGGCAGGTCCTCCACCGTGATCTGGTCGAAGCGGGCGAGGGCCATCGCCCGCTCCATCACGTTTTGCAGCTGGCGGACGTTGCCGGGCCAGTCGTACTCGAGCAGGCGCTGCGCCACGGCGGTGGACAGCCCTTTGACGGGCTTGCCGGTGCGCTCGGCGATGGAGCGGATGAAATGCTGAGCGAGCAGGAGCACGTCGTTGTCCCGGGCGCGCAGGGGAGGGGTGCGCATCGTGACGACGTTGATGCGGTAGTAGAAATCCTCCCGGAAGCGGCCCTCCTCGACCTCCGTCTCCAGGTCGCGGTTGGTGGCGCAGACGATGCGCGCGTCGAAGGAGACCTCCTGGGCGCTGCCGAGGGGACGCACGCGCCGCTCCTGCAGGGCACGCAGGAGCTTGACCTGCACGTCCTGGGACATCTCGCCGATCTCATCCAGAAACAATGTCCCGCCGCTCGCCTCCCGCAGGAGCCCCTCGTGAGCGCGGCGCGCGTCCGTGAAGGCTCCGCGCTCGTGCCCGAAGAGCTCGCTCTCCAGCACGCCGGGCGGCAAGGCGGCGCAGTTCAGGGCCACGAACGGACCATCCTTGCGGCGACTCAGGCGGTGCAAGGCGCGCGCGACGAGCTCCTTGCCCGTGCCGCTCTCGCCGTTGATGAGCACCGTCGCGTCTCCATCCGCCACGCGCTCGATGAGCTGAGTGAGACGACGGATGGCGTCGCTCTCCCCGAGGATGCCGGTGTCCTGGGTGGTCGGCCCCGTGGCCTGCCGCAGCCGCCGCACCTCCTTGCGGAGCTGGGTGTGCTCGAGGGCCCGCTTGACCGTGTAGTCGAGGATTTGAAGGTCGACAGGCTTGGTAATAAAATCGTGAGCACCCGCACGGATGGCACCCACGGCGGTCTCCATGCTTCCAAAGGCGGTGAGCATCACGGCGGGCGTCGCGGGGCGGTTCTCGGTCAACCAGGTGCAGAGGTCGAGCCCGCTCTCCTGGCCCAGTTGGACGTCGGAGAGGAGGAGATCGATCTCATGAGCCTCGAGGACAGCCCGAGCAGACGCCACGTCGTGAGCCGTGTGGACGGTGAAGTCCTCTCGGCGGAAGTGGAGCTCGAGCAGCTCGCAGGCGTCGCGATCGTCGTCGACGACCAGGAGGCTGGCATGTGTCACGGGGGTCGTTCCGGGCACGGCGTGTGGGCTCATGCATACACCAGATCCGTGATGGGGTCTGCACTCGGACCGTCGGTGCCCGAGGGAGACGCGACGCGCTGCTCGCCCCGGTTCCTGCAGCGGAGCGGTTCGTGTCGAAGGCTGCGGACGATATCCAGTGCAAACCACGGACCCTCGGCGCGCGCAAACGAAACGGCGCGCCGCCGAGCGGCGCCACGCGCCGCTCGACGTCCGTCCTGGGGTGAGACACGTGCTGCCCGAACGGCCCTTCTCCCGGGGCGCGAAAGGGGACGGCGACATTTCCCAGGCGTCGTTCACTGCCGTAGGTGCTCGGATGGACGAGCCTAGTCAGGGATTATCCAGCGGTCCCGGTGGGCCCGAGGGAGTCCCCGTCACGGCGGGGTTGGACACAAGCGAGTCCGGCCGGCGCGCGGAGTCTGGCGAGCGTGGGACGGCGGATCTCGAGCAGGAGGTCCGAGCCCTGCGGTCCGAGCTCGCGCAGGCTCGGGCGTCTCTGTGGGGACTTCAGGAGCTCTTCCAGGAAGCCCCGGCTTACGTGTCGGTGCACGACGGACCCGAGCACGGTATCGTGTTCGCGACGGCCTTGCTCGAGCGCCTGCTTGGCGGCCGACGGTTGCGCGGCCTCTCCTTCGCCGAGGGATTCCCGCCAGAGCTCCAGGGTGATCTCCGAGCGCGCTTCGACGCGGTGTACCGGTCCGGGTACCCGTCGGTGCAGCGAGAGGTCCTGTGGCGGGTGCGGGACGAGGTCACGGGAGTGGTCCGTGAGCTCTGCGCGGACGAGGTCATCCAGCCCTGGTTCTCCGAGCAGGGGGAGGTCCGGGGGGTCATGTGGTTCGCCGTGGACGTCATGGCCCAGGTGAAGGCGCGTCGGGCGTTGCTCGCGAGTGAGCGCAAGCTGCGCACGGTGGTCGAGCGCGCGCCCGTGGGGATCGCCTTGATCTCCGAGGAGTTCTGCTGGCAACGGCTCAACGACGAACTCTGCCGCATCCTGTGCTGCGAGCCAATCCAAATTCTATCACAGCACATCCGCGGCGTCTTCTTCCCCGAGGATTGGCCGAGCCTCGAGGAAGACCTAAGGCGGCTCTTGCGCGGCGAGGTGGCGCACGTGCACCGGGAAGAGCAGGTGCTGCGCTTCGATGGGAAGACCGCCTGGTGCCGCGTCAGCGTCTCCCCGCTGGCGGCGGGGGATCGGCAAGAGAACGGCGCCGGTGATGGACTCGTTGGTGGAGGACTCGTTGGCGACGAGGTGGCCGGTGGCGGGTTGGCCGGCGATGGGTCGGCTGGTGACGGCGGGCGGGCTGGTGAGGGGCGGGCTGGTGAGGGGCGGGCGGGCGCTCGCCAGTCGCTGAGCGAACGGCAGCTGGTCGTCATCGTGGACGACGTCAGCGAGCGTTACGAGTACCGGCGGAGGCTCGAGCAGGAAGCGCGCCGTCGCGACGAGTTCATGGCGACCTTGGGGCACGAGCTCCGCAACCCCCTCGCCGCTCTCGCCAACGCTGCCGAGCTGCTGCGGCGCACGGACGAGCGCCCGAACACCCTCCGCATCTCGGGGGTCTTGGAGCGCCAGACCCGCCAGATGCGCCGCATGGTCGACGAGCTCCTCGACGTGGCGCGCATCGCCAAGGGCAAGATCCAGCTCCAGTTCACCGAGCTCGACTTCGTGGATCTCGTCCGGAGCGTCGCGGACGATCTGGTGGGCGCGGTGGAGGCGCGCGGCCTCACACTGCAGGTGGATCTGCCCGCTCGGGAGCTGTGGGTGCGGGGGGATCGGATCCGGTTGACGCAGATCATCCAGAACCTGGCGGACAACGCCGCGAAGTTCACGGATCCGCCGGGACGGGTGGTCCTGCGGGTGACCGTGGACGAGGACGAGCGGCGCGTGCGGCTCAGCGTCTGCGACACGGGCTGTGGAATGGACCCCGAGCTGCTGTGCAGCGCGTTCGAGTCCTTCCGGCAGGCGCACCACACTCTGGGGCAGAGCCGGGGCGGGTTGGGCTTGGGGCTCCCCCTCGTGCGCGGCTTGGTGACGATGCACGGGGGATCCATCGAGGCTCGCAGCGATGGTCCGGGCTGCGGGACGGAGATGCACGTCACCCTGCCGCTCCTCGAGGAGCCCGCCGAGCGCGGTGACCAGCGGCTGGCGACGGGGGTGAAGAGCTCCCTGCGGGTGTTGGTGGTCGAAGATCACGAGGACGGCGCGGAGACCCTTCGGGAGCTCCTCGAGAGCGTCGCCTTCCGTGTGTGCGTCGCGAAGGACGCGGCGGAGGCGTTGAATCGGGCGGAGAGCTACGGGCCAGAGCTCGTGCTGTGCGACATCGGGCTCCCTGGGGCCGTCGACGGTTACGAGTTGGCGCGGCTGCTCCGCGCGCGCTGGGGCGAGCGGCTGTTGCTCGTCGCCTTGACGGGCTACGGAAGCGGGGCGGATCGCGAGCGCGCCTTCGCTGCCGGCTTCGATGCCCACATGACGAAGCCCCTCGATCTCGACGCCTTGCTGGAGCTGACGTCGGCACGCGCAGGCGGCGACCCGGTGTCCTCGTCCCGGCGGATCCCCGGAGAACCGTGATGTCGCCCGGGCCGTGGCGTCCCTCGTCGCTCTGGCGAACGGCTCCGCGCAGCGCGCTCAGCGATGAGGTGTCCGTGAGGTGTCAGTGGTGGGCGACGGGGCCAGAGCGCGGAGCTTCCGGTTCGGCGTGGGTCACGGAGATCTCGGTGACGCGCCCCTGGACGTTCTCTCCGGCTCTGCCGCGGCGCGAGAAGCGCTTGACGAGGTACGCCGTGCCCGCCTTGGCGCGATCGCTCGCGATCCGGCTCCACTCGCGCACGCGCGCCTTCGCCCGCTCGCGGGTCTCCGCACCCTTGGCGGGGGCCGTCATCCAGCCCACGGCGACGCCTGCCGCGAAGCAGGTGACCAGGACGCTCGGGGCCGCCACGCCGACGAGCTTCCCCGCGCGGACGCCCTTGAGCGAGCGTTCGACGACGGGGACGAGCTCGCTCACGGCGCGCCGGGAGGCGTCCACGACGGCCGGGTTGGCGACGAGCGCGGACAGGATCGGGTTCAACGGGAGGCTCTTGGTGAGTAGCTCCAAGAACGGCGTGCTCGTGTCTTCCATGGTGTTCCCCTCTGCGCAGTCGGCCGAGCGTGCGCTGACGTCCATCGAGCAGTGTGGTCGAAGGGGGCAACGGCCGGCGCACGCGGAGGATGACCCTGCACCGAAGCGTAGCGCCGGACGCGGGACCAGGGCCAGGACCAGGACTACGGGCCAAGAACTTCGGCGGCAGAGCGCACCCCGGACGTCGTGCGGTGTGCGTCGCAAGGGAGTGTTCGGCCCGCTTCATGCATGGCCTGGTTCGCAGTAGGATGAACGGACCGTCAGTGAGGGGTGAGGAGTCGCGGTGTTCGGGAGCCCCGGAGCCGCGCAGGGAGGCGCGGGCCACGGTGCACCTCCCGACTCACAGGTGACCATGGCAGAGACATCGAGTGGAACGACCGACAACTCTCGTGGAGCGAACCTGTCGTCGCTCGTCCCACGTCTGCTCTGGCGCGAGCGCGAGTTGGCGGTGGCGCGCCTCGCTTCGACGCTGACCCACACCCTGGGCACCCCGTTGCAGGTGATCGCGGGACGAGCGGCCCTCGCGCGGAACTCCTCGGATCTCGAGGAGATCGCCCGGCACCTGGAGATCATCCAGCGGAAGTGCTCGGAGATCACGGCGCTGCTCTGGAAGGTGCTCGACTCCCTGCGTGTGGAGCAGCCCGCCACGGGAGCGCGCCTCGATCTCGCGGAGCTCCTTGGGGCGGTGCTGGAGGACCTACGAGCCGTCGGCGCGGCGCGCGGCATCACCTGGTCGCTGCGCCTGCCCGAGGACGAGCAGCGACTCCGGGGGCTCGCCTTGTGCGCGGAGGACCTGCGCCATGCTCTCTTCTCCGTGGGTTTGAATCTGCTGGCGGAGGCGCCCGATGGGTCCGAGCTCAAAGTGGAGCTCGACCGGGTCGAACAGGGGGGCACGGGTCTGACGCCCGTCCACGAGGCGGTGCTGCATTTCACCTTTCACCGTGCTGCGGGAGCGCCGGAGGGGGACGGGGCGCTCACGTCGGTGGCAGATCCATGGCTCCACGCGGACGGGCGGCGGGTCGACGGGGGAGCGCTCGGCTGGGCTGCCGTTCATGAGCTCGCCCGGGGGAACGAGGGGCGGATCGAGGTGAGCGCGGCCACCGTCACCTTGTCTTGGCCCATCGTTTCGTGATCGCTCCCGTCGCGAGATCGCGCGGCTGCACGTCGGTCCGCGCCTGAGGGTGGACGGCGTGGCGAGCGGCGCGATGCGTCGGGAACGCGCGCCCGCGACGTTTCAGTGGAGCGGGACGATCAACGGCCGCGGTGCCTCCAGCTCTCCGTCCGAGCACGCCGCCTGCAAGCGCGCGTGGGGAGCGCCCGCGCCGACGGCGGAGCGGATCGTCGAAGCCTCGATGAGGCGGCGGCGCGGTAGCTGATCGACGAGCCGGGGCCGGGCGATCACGACCGGACAGGGGGCGGTGGCGAGCACGTCCGCCGCGACGGAGCCCAAGAGCACGCGCTCGAGGCCCGCCCGGCTCTGGCCGCCCACCACGACCATGTGCGCCCCTTGCCGAAACGCGACGTCGTTGAGCACTCGTGCCGGGGAGCCGGGGAGCACATGGACGCATACCTGGCTCGCCCCATAGCTCGTGTGGGGACCGAGGCGATTCGCCACGAAGCGGACGCGCGCCGCGACATAGTCGCGGAGCGCCTCGGAGGCCACGCCGAGATCCTCCGCTGGAGGGATCGGCTCGCGGAAGCCCCCGATCGGGGTGACCCACACCACGTGCAGGATCGCCGCTGGCAGCGAGCCCATCAGCGTCAGCGCGTGATCGAGGGCGACCTCCGCGCTCTCGCCGAAGTCGAACCCTACGACGAAACAGTGTCGTTCTCCGGGATCGGGGGTCGCCATGGCTCCGCGTCGCGTCATCGAGCTCCTCCTGAACGTCTCTCTCGAAGGCCTCTCGGAGGGGCTGCGTCGTCGCGCGTGAGTCCTGGCAGGTTCGGTGCGCTCTCCGCGACCACGGCAATCGGCTCGCGATCACGGGCAACGACAAACTCGGTCACGAGCTTCGTGCGCTGCGGTGGCCGCGTCGCTGCTCCCCCAAGCGGCAACGACGCGACCACCGGGCACGGGCAACTCAGTCCGTCGCCTCTTCCACTTCGTCAGCGGCCTCGTCGGTGGCTCGATCAGCTTCGTCCCCCACGTCGTCCGCAGCGTCCCCCGCGTCGTCTGCGGCGTCCTCAGCACTTTCAGTCGCTTCTTCGGTAGCATCCCGCTCGCGGTCTGGTGTGTCCGCGTCGTTCTGTCTCCCCCCGCACCCAAGAGCGACCAGCGCAACGAAAAAGATCGAGCTGACGAGTTCTGGCAATCGCACGTCTGTTCCCCTTCTTGCTCTCACCCAGCACCAATGCAGGTCTCGTGCCGCACACGAGGGGCACCCGGCGGGCAGGTGTGCTCAGCGTCCTCGCTGCCGGGAAATGTCGGTTCTCCCGCGGGGTCCGTGGGATCGAGGGTCGTGAGCGGGGCTCGAGAGGGCGCCGTCCGCCGGGGACTGGGCGACGAACGAGCGTGGCGTTCTGTCATGGTGTGGAGAAATGCCGCGCTCACTCCTGGCGCGGTGTCACCTCCTGGCTCGACGTGGACGCCGGGGTCGACTCGGGCGCTCTCCGGTAGCGTGCGCCGGGTGGCGCTCACCGGGCACGCCTCCGACATGGGAGCTGTTCATCCCACATGTGCGTCATCCGACGATGGTGTGAGCTTCAGCGGAGTGGGTCGCCGCGCTCGCCGCGCTCGCCGGGCAGCCGTGTCTCACTGGGGCGCGGGCCCGCTCTCCGCTTCGATCTATGCGACGACGTCGTCTCGGAACGGGGCGCGGAGCAGCTCCTCCAGGACGTCCTCGCGCTGCGCCTCCTGGGGCGAGAGCCAGCGTACGGGTTGGTCACGCAGCCACGTGCGTTGACGACGCGCGAACACGCGCGTGGCCCGCAGGACCTCCTCTTGGAGGGTCTCGCTGGCCCCCTCGAGATCCGGGTCGGCTTCCAGCGCGGCGGCGAGGAGGCGATATCCGACGGCGCCCATGGGGCGTGTGGCACCGTAGCCCGCCTGCAGCAGGCGCCGGACCTCGTCCAGCCAGCCCACCTCGAACATTTGGCGACACCGGGCACGGAGACGTTCGTCCAGCTGCTCGGGGGTGTGCTGCACGCCGATCAGATGCGCAGGGTGGCGCCAGGTGCGGAAACCGTGGCGCGCCTGGAGGGTGCTCAGCTTGGTGCCCGTGAGCTCGAAGACCTCCAGCGCTCGGCTCACGCGCACGAAGTCGTGGGGATGTAACCGGGCGGCGCTCTCGGGATCGACGCGTGTGAGCTGCTCGTGCAGGGCCGGGCGACCTTCGCGCTCGGCCAGCTCCTGGTGGCGGGCGCGGACGGCGGGGTCGGCTGGAGGCGCTTCGGCGAGCCCGTGCAGCAACGCTCGGATCCAGAGGAAGCTGCCGCCACAGAGGATCGGGCGCACCCCACGGGCACGGAGCTCGGCGATGGTCGCCTCCGCGCGCGCTGCCCACTGGGCGGCCTCCAGGGCCTCGTGGGGTTCGACGAGATCGACCAGGTGGTGAACGGCGCGGGCGCGCTCCTCCGCGGTGGGCTTGGCGGAGCCGATGTCGAAGTGCCGGTAGACCTGCACGCTGTCGGCGCTCACCACCTCGCCGCCGGCGAGCTCGGCGAGGCGCACGGCGAGGCTCGTCTTGCCGGACCCCGTGGGGCCCACGATGACTAGAAGGGGGTCGGTTGCGGTCGGCATCTCGACGGACGAGGACGCCCGCCGCTCGTGGCGTGGGCCTCGGTGAAGGGCGCTCTAGCGCCTGCCCACCTTTCGCTCCAGCTCTTCCCAGCTGGTGAACGTCACGATGGGGCGCCCGTGCGGGCAATAGGCGGCGAAATCCGCCTCATCGAGGGCGGCGAGCAACGCTGCGGCTTCGCTCGCCCCGAGGGGATCGCCGGCACGTACGGCGGCGTGACAGGCCATGGTCGCCAGCGCCTTGTCCACCGCGTCGGAGAAGGCGCGCTCCCCGGCGCGGGTGAGCTCCACCAAGAGATCGCGGAGCATGCGCTCGGGGCTACCCGACTGGAGCAGCTTGGGGACGGCGTGGATGCTCACCGCCTCGGGGGTGCGGACGCGTACGTCGAGGCCCAGCGCCGCAATCTGCTCGCCGTGGTGCGCGAGGACGTCGCTCTCCGTGGGGGTCACCTCTACGGTCACGGGGAAGAGCAAGGTTTGGGCGGCGACGTTGCGGGCGAGGTACTGAGCGCGCAGCTTCGAGAACACGACGCGCTCGGCCGCCGCGTGCTGGTCGAGCACGTACAGCCCTTCGGCGCCCTCGCAGATCAGGTAGGTCTCTCGGACCTGCGCGAGGAAGCGCAGGCGCTTCCAGGCAGTGCGCGCGTGCTGATCGGAGGTCCGCGCGGGAGCCGGCGGCGGGGTGAGGGCAGGGGAGGTGCGATCGGCGACGTCAGCGGCGGTGAGCACCGCGGAGGCGACGTCAGCCTGGGCGACGTCGGTGGAGGCGACGTCAGTGGAGGCGACGTCGGTGGACGTGTTTGTCGGGCGAAGCGCGGCGGGGTGGCGCAGCTCC
>JAAZAA010000199.1 GCA_012514535.1 Myxococcales bacterium
CCCTCTGGAAGGGGGCCCTCCGGGGGAGAACCCGGCGTGGAGATCGCGGCGTCGGGAGTTCGTCGGTCGTCTGAGGACATCGGGAGGCTGGCGCGCGGGAGGAGCCGTTTCCAGGCCAGAGGCCTCCCTACCTTGCAACGCGCGCCGGCCCGTCACAAGGTCGGTCCACTGCCCCCTGTGCGGGGCATGTCGCGATGGGGGCGCGAGACCGCGAGAGCGCTCAATGCAACACTTCATCGAACACGGTCCCTCCTTCGCCTGGCTCCGAGTCCAGCTCGAGCAAGGAGAGAGCATCCAAGCCGAGGCTGGCGCCATGGTGCGTCGCACGCCCGAGCTGGAGATGACCACGCACATCAACGCGGGCTACCGGCCCGGTGTGTTCCGCTTGATCTGGAACATGCTCGTGGCCTTTCTCCGGAAGGTCCTGGGTGGAGAGACGTTCTTCGTCAACCGCTTCCAGGGCCCTCAAGGGGGCGAGGTCGTGCTCGCGCCGTCCTTGAGCGGGCACATCGTCCACAAGCGGCTCACCGGTTCTCAGAAGCTCTTCGTGCAGACGGGGAGCTACCTGGCGAACACGGGCACCGTGGACACGAAGGTGCGCTTCGGAGGGCTCCGCACGCTGCTCGGCGGCGAAGGCCTCGTCCTGCTCGAGTGCAGCGGCGAGGGTGACCTCTGGGTGAACTCCTACGGGGGGGTCATCGAGATCCCGGTGGACGGTCGGTTCGTGGTCGACACAGGGCACATCGTCGCGTTCGACGGCACGCTCGACTTCAAGGTGCGCGGCGTCGGCGGGCTGAAGTCGTTCTTCTTCTCGGGAGAGGGGCTCGTCTGCGAGTTCCAGGGACGAGGCACCGTGTACGTGCAGTCCCGCAACCTGAGCAGCCTCGTCGGCTGGCTCAGCCCGATGCTCCCCGCTTGACCCGCTCCACCTCCTCCCGATCCACACCTCCCCATCCACGAAGCCCCCGATGCATTTCGAGATCTCCTATCTCCCGGCTCACTCCCTGGCGACCGCCCACCTGAACCCAGGTGAGTCCGTGCGCGCCGAGGCCTCGGCCATGGTGAGCATGACGAGCGACATTCAGACCTCCACCACGGCCCGCGGCGCAGGCGGCGGCATCTTCGGCGGCCTGAAGCGCGCCGTGCTCGGCGGCGAGTCGTTCTTCACGAACCTGTTCACGGCGCACGCGCCCGGGGCCCACGTCACCTTCGCCCCCAACCTCTGCGGCAGCATGGTGGTCCACGAGCTCGACCCGTCGGAGAACCTGCTCATCCAGGGGTCGAGCTACGTCGCCTCGCCGGACTCCGTACGTCTCGACACGCAGTTCCAGGGCTTCAAGGGGTTCTTCAGCGGGGAGAGCCTGTTCTTCTTGGAGGCGAGCGGCAGCGGCCCCGTGCTCGTCAACGCCTTCGGCGCCATCGAGAAGATCGATCTCGACGGGACGATGATCGTGGATACGGGCCACCTCGTCGCCTTCACCAGCGGCATTCGCTACTCGATCTCCAAGGCGTCCGCCGGCTGGATCGCCAGCTATCTAAGCGGTGAGGGCCTGGTTTTGCGGGTCGAGGGGCGCGGCACCCTCTACGTCCAGAGCCGTAACCCAAGCGAGTTCGGCAAGAACGTCGGCTCGAAACTCCCGCCACGGGGCTGAAGCCATGCACTACGAAATCATCGATTCTCCCGACTTTGCCCTGCTCAGCGTCACCCTCGACGCGGGCGAGAAGATCGTCAGCGAGAGCGGCGCGATGGTGGCGATGGACACCGAGATCGACCTGCAGACGAGCATGCGCGGCGGCGTCCTCGCGGCGGCCAAGCGCAAGCTGCTCGGCGGCGAGTCCCTGTTCCAGAACACGTACACCTCCCGCGCCGCGGGGCAGCGGGTCTTCTTCGCCCCGCCCTCGGAGGGCGACATGCGCGCGCGTCAGCTCGCCCCGGGGGAGGTCTTCTTCCTGCAGAGCGGCGCGTACGTCGCTCACGTCGGCGACGAGCTCGTGCTCGACAGCAAGTGGGCTGGGGTCAAGTCGTTCTTCGGCGGCGTCGGCCTGTTCATGCTGAAGCTGGTCGGTCCGGGCACCGTGTTCTACGCGAGCTACGGCGCCATCCACGAGGTGCACGTCGGGCCCGCCGGCTACACCGTGGACACGGGGCACGTGGTGGGCTTCACGGACGGCGTCGATTTCAAGGTGCGCCCCTTCGGCGGCTTCAAGGGCCTGTTCTTCAGCGGCGAAGGGCTCGTGTGCAACTTCACGGGCAACGGGACCGTCTTCTTGCAGACCCGCAATGCCCAGGGCCTGGCTGCGTTCCTGCACCCCTACCGTCCGGTGCGCTCGAACAACTGAAGGGCGACGGGCGCGGGCGGAGGGCAGGCGGCGCTCACTCGTCGCCGCCGAGCCCGAGGGGGCGACAGCGGCCCGACCAACACAGCGGCCCCATCGCGTGATCGGAGCAGTCCGCCGGAGAGCGGCACGCACGACAACGTCCTCCATCGCACACGTTGCCCTCCCGGTGCTGGGCGCAGGCTCCATCGTCCGCACACGGGACGCAGCTCCCCCCCACGCACAGGTTGCCCGCCGGGTGCTCTTCGCAGTGGTGGGGTCCGTCGCAACGACCACACTCCCCGGTGGACGTGCAGCGGTTCCCCCGCTCGTGATCGCTGCACGCCTCGTGTGAGGCGCAGTCCTCGCAGCTCCCGTCCGCGCAGACCCGCCCGTTGCAGTCGCGCGACTCGCCGCACGCACGACAGCGCCCCTCGACGCAGAGCTCTCCGGCCGGATGGTGCGCGCAGTCGGCGTCGTCACCGCACGAGGCACAGCGACCGTCGCGGCAGACGGACGAGCCGCACTGGTCGGACGTCGTGCATTGAACACACTCTCCCTCGCTGCAGCGGGACCCGCGGGGGTGCCCCGCGCAGTGCTCGTCGCGCCAACAGGGCACGCAACCGCCGTCGGAGCAGCGCCAGCTGCCGCACTCGGCGTTCCCGCGGCACTCCTGTTCCGGGGGTTCCGGGGGCTTCGGAGGGTCAGGAGGTCTCGGAGGATGGGGAGGTTGGGGCCGCCCACCCGTGCCCCCGGAGCTTCCCCCACCCGAGTTTTGGGAGCCGCTCCCGCCGCTCGCGCTCGTCCCTCCGCTCGCGACCAGGGGCTCCTCGCCACGGCCGCCGCTCGACGGGTCGGGTTCGACGCCCCCTCCCCCGCCCGTGACACCTCCGACACCCTCGACGCCGCCCGAGGAGCCACCCCACCCTGGATTCGGTCCCGTGGGGTCGTTCCCGCCAGCGCCCACGACGAGGTCGTCGTCGGGGCGCCCGACGCACGCTCCGGCCGCGCCCGCCCCCACGGAGCCAAGCCCCACGACCAACACCCACCCCCACAGCCGCGCCTGACCCATCTCGTCCCCTCAGGTGCCCGCGTTTCGTCGCCGTCGCAGGCACCAAGACGATGGAGCCCGCACCTGGCGGTGCGGACGGCCGGCCCCGGACTTGCGCCGCTGCCCCGCGCTGAGCCACGGGAGCTGCCTCCCCCGGATGGACCGCCCGCTCTCGGCTCACGCTCGCGGAGCCCGCTCGCGGAGGGCGCTCACGGCGGTGCCATGAGGGCGCGCAGAGCGGGGCGCTGCTCGCGCGAGGCGCGAGCAGCGATCGGTGGGTCAGGAGAGCTCGCCCATCGGTCCCGGCTCGTCACGAGGGGCCCGATGGGCGGCGCTTCAGAGCGGCTCCTGCATGGTAGAGCAGTGGAGCGTCCCCAACCCCAACACCAGGTCCCGGGCGTACACGCCCACGACGGGCCGCTTCGGGAAGCACTCCGAGAGGATGTTCAGGGCGTCCCGATCCCGCGGATCGTTGAACAGAGGCACGAGCACCGCCGCGTTCCCGATGTAGAAGTTCGCGTAGCTCGCCGGGAGCCTCACCCCGCCGTAGGTGACGGGCCGAGGCATCGGCAACTGGATCACGTCGAGCGCGCGCCCCCGCGCGTCCCGAGCCGACTGCAGCACCTTCTGCGCGGCCCGCAGCGGCGCGTGGTTGACGTCACGACGATCGGGCTCGTCGCACACGACGACGCGTCCCGGCCCGACGAAGCGGGCGAAATCGTCCACGTGCCCGGAGGTGTCGTCTCCGGCGACCCCGTTGGGTAGCCAGATCACCTGCCGCACCCCGAGGGTCTCCGCGAGGAGCTGCTCCGTCCCTTCGCGGCCCAGCCCCCGGTTGCGGCTGCGCGGGGACGTGAGGAGGCACTCCTCGGTCGTGAGCAGCGTGCCCTGCCCGTCGACGTCGATGGATCCCCCCTCGAGCACCGCGGCGCGTCCATCCGGGAGCCGAGGCAGCACGTACTCCGACGCGAAGCCCCGCGCGATCCGGACACCCGCCGCGTCGTCCAGGTGATGATCCCGGTAACGCGCCCAGCCATCGAAGCGGAACTTCACCGCCACGAGGCTGCCCGCCGGGTGGCGCAGCGGTCCCGCCGCCGCGGGTGTTCGTCCAGCGGCGCCCCCGCGCGCCCTGCCCTTCTTCACGAACAGCGGCGCGTAGTCCCGCGTCCAGGAGCGGTTGGTCGGCGCGAGCACCAGATCCACGCGATCCATGCGGACGCCAGCGCGCTCGAAGACGCGCTCGGCCCGGGAGCGCTCCGCCGCGTCCGCGACCAGGAGCCGCACGCGCTCTCCCTCGGTCAACAGGCGAGCCATCTCCGCGAACACCAACGGGATGGCGCTCAACTTGCCGGGCCAGTCCGTGCGGTGGTGGGGATAAGCGAGCCACGTCGCCGCGTGGGGCTCCCACTCGGCGGGCATCCGGTAGCCGGCGGGCACCTGCTTCAGGAGTCGGCCAGCCATCGCTTGTCCAATCCGTCGTAGGCGTCGATCCGACGATCCCGGAGGAAGGGCCAGGTCTGTCGGACCTCCTCGATCCCGCTCAGGTCGCACTCGGCGATGAGCACCTCTTCGCCGGTGCCTGCCTCGGCGATGACGCGGCCGAAGGGATCACACACGAAGGAGTGGCCCCAGAACTCGATGCACCGCTCCGGCGGGCCCTCGATGCCGACGCGGTTGACCGCGACCACGAAGACGCCGTTCGCGATGGCGTGGCCTCGCTGCACGGTCTGCCAGGCGTCGAGCTGAGCGGCGCCGTGCTCCGCCTTCTCCTCGGGGAGCCAGCCGATCGCCGTCGGGTAGACGAGGACCTCCGCGCCGCGCAGCGCCGTGAGCCGCGCTGCCTCCGGGTACCACTGGTCCCAGCAGATGAGGGGCCCGACCGCGGCGCGGGGGGTGTTCACCGTCTGGAACCCCAGGTCGCCTGGTGTAAAATAATACTTCTCCATGAACTGCGGGTCGTCGGGGATGTGCATCTTCCGATACACCCCGAGCTGCTCCCCCGTGGGTCCCAGCACCACGATGCTGTTGTGGTACACGCCCGGCGCGCGCCGCTCGAAGACGGAGGCGATCACCGTCACCGCGCGCTCCCGCGCGGCCTTCGCCACGGCCTGCACCGTCGGCCCGTCGAGGGGCTCCGCCAGCTCGAAGGCAGCGGCGTCCTCGTCCTGGCAGAAGTAGGGGGACGCGAAGAGCTCCTGCAGGCACACGATCTCCGCGCCGCGGGCCGCCGCGTCGCCGATGCCCTGCAGGGCCTTGTCCACGTTCTTGGCCTTCTCCGGGGAGGAGCTCATCTGCACTAGCCCGAGCACCGTCGTCCGGGGACCGGAGCGGGGAGGCGAAAAATGAGGGGTAATCATCGCGCCGGGAACCTAATCCGCTAGCGCACGCCCCGCTACCCATTCCCTCTCCGCCCACCTACCGTGCTAAACGGTGGCCCCCAACATGACTCAGCTTACCCCAGCGCCGAACCCCGACTCCGGGCCCGAGGAGAGCCCTCCCGTCGAGTCGGCACCGACGGCCTCGCCCCGCCTCGGGCCTGGCCCCGAGGAGCAAGCGCCCTCTGGCCAGGAAGGTGCCTCCTCGGAGACCCTGTCGCCCCTCGACGAGCCGTGGGGTCGCGCCGCTCGCTCCGTGGGCCTCGCCGCTCTGCTGGGGCTGGCGCTGGTCGCTTGGGTTCAGCTGTCTTTCTTCGCGCCGTGGCTGACCGAGTACCTCACCAAGAACGCGCTCCCCATGCCCACGCGCATGCTCTTCCTCGGGACGATCTTCGGCGGGGCGGGGCTCGGCGCCGCGATCGCCGGCGCCCTCGCGTGGCGTGCTCGGCTGGGCGCCCCCGCGCTCGCCGAGCTCGAGCGTTGGCTCTGGTTCCTCTCCCCTCTGATCTTGCTCCCGGCGCTCCCGCTGTTCTTCCACGCGGACGCCTGGAAGAGCCGTCACGAAGAGCTCCTGCCAGCGGTCCTCCTCACCGGCCTCGTCTGCGAGGTGCTGATCTTCCAGTCCCTGCGCAATGTTCCCGCCCCCGCCGGTGAGGCGCTCCGCCTCCTCCGCGAGGATCTGCAGAAGCGCACCCGACCCTGGCTCGCCCGGCACGGATGGACCGTCCTCATCGCCTGCGCCTGCCTCGGGTACGGCCTCTTCATGAGCTTCTACACGATCCGGTGGCACCACAAGCTGGGCACCGCGATCTTCGATCTCGGCATCAACAACAACTTGATCCACGGCGGGCTAGAGGGGGTCTTCAACCAGAGCACCGTCATCTTCCCCGAGAACCCGATCAAGTACTTCGCCAACCACGTCAAGCTCGGGCTCTATCTCTTCCTGCCCATCTACGCCCTCGTGCCGCGGGCAGAGACGCTGCTGGTGATCCAGTCCTTCGCCCTCGGGCTCGGCGCGCTGCCGCTCTTCTTGTTCGCGCGCCGCCGCCTCCCCGAATGGACCGCCGCGGTCATCGCCCTCTGCTATCTGCTCTACTACCCGATGCACAGCGCCAACTTCTACGAAATGAAGGAGGTGCCCATCGCGTCCGTGTTCCTGCTCACCACGATCTGGGCAGCCGACGCGCGTCGCTGGAAGATCTGTGCCGTCGCGTTCTTCTGCACGCTCATCATGCGGGAGGACACTCCCCCGGGCCTCGCCGTCCTCGGGGTCTTCTTGCTGCTCTCGGGGCATCGCCCGCGCGCTGGCGCCATCATGGCGGCGATCGCCACCTCGTGGTTCGTCTTCCTCCGCTTCTATCTCATGGAAGAGGCGGGCGACTGGTGGTTCCCGAACATGTACGAGGACCTCTGGTCCCCCGGGGAGAGGGGCTTCCGCAGCGTCCTGAAGACGTTGGTCAGCAACCCCTACTACACCCTGACCCACGTCATCGTGGAGAAGAAGGTCTACTATCTGCTCCACCTGCTCGTCCCGGTGATGTTCGTCCCGGCCCGACGTTGGTACCTCTGGGCGGCGTTCATCCCGGGCGCGATCATCACGCTGCTGGTCACCGACTACGACCCGCCGATCATGTTCACCTTCCAGTACGTGATGTACTGGGCGCCGTTCTTGTTCGTGGCCGTCGTGATCTTCCTCGCGGAGGTGGCCAAGCGCGCCGACTTCGGGCGGCAGCGCGCCCAGGCGGCGCTCGTCGCGGTGGCCCTCGCCAGCCTGACGCTGAGCTTCAACTACGGCGCGTTCGCGGCACGCGAGAAGAGCTTCCGCTCCGGCTACCACACCATCAGCTTCACCTTCAGCGACGAGGAGCGTCAGCGCTACGCCGATCTGCGCGCGCTCATCTCCCACCTGCCGCCGAAGGCCTCCGTCACGGCGACGGAGCGCATCGGCGCCCACGTCTCGGACCGGCGGCTCTTCTACTCCATGCGCCGCGGCACACACGGCGCGGACTACCTGATCGCCCGCAAGAGCGAGCTCCGGCTGGATCGGACGCGGGTCGTGCTCCAGGCAGCCCTCGAGCGGGGCGAGTACGGCGTCCTCCAACGGGTCGGCGAGTTCGTGCTCTTCAAGAAGGGGCACGAGACGTCCGGCAACCAGGCGGTGCTGGACGAATGGGGTCTGGTCAAGCGCAAGCCGAAGTCCCGCAAGAAGAAGCAGGTCGACAAGGCCGAGGAAGCCGGCGACAAGGACCAGGCGAGCAAGGACACCGACGACGCGGACGACACGGCCGCTGACGCGATGAAACCCCAAACGAACGAACCCGACACGGTCACGGACGACGCGGCCGCAGACGACGAATGAGGCGCCCCTCCACGTCCTGCGGGCGCTCGCCCGCCGAATTTCCGGCTTTCGCGCAGTAACCACGAGGCGGGCGGCGTCGCCCGCCGGCGCGTGCGAGGATTCCTCCCCGAGGCTTCCAGTGAAACCCCCTGGCATCTCAGCATCATCCAACTCCGAGCTCGATCAGCCCGCCCAGCTGGATCTCTCGGTGGTGGTCCCCGTGCACAACGAGGAGGAGAGCCTCCCGCACCTGATCCGAGAGGTCCATGAGGCTCTCGACGATCAGGGGCTCACCTACGAGCTGATCCTCGTGGACGACGGCTCCACCGACCGCAGCTTCGATCTGCTGCGCAACGCCGCCGAGCTGGACGGGATGCTGACGGTGCTCCGTTTCCGGCGGAACTTCGGCCAGACCGCCGCGCTCCAGGCGGGCATCGACGCGTCGCGCGGAGCACGCCTCGTCTTGATGGACGCGGATCTACAGAACGATCCCAGGGACATCCCGGCGCTGCTCGCTCAGCTCGATGCGGGTTACGACCTCGTCGCTGGCTGGCGCGCGGAGCGCAAGGATCCCTTCCTCAGCCGACGACTCCCCTCGATGGTCGCGAACCAGCTGATCAGCACGATCACCAAGGTGCGCCTGCACGACTACGGCTGCACCCTGAAGGCGATGACCCGCGAGGTGGCCAAGGAGCTCCGCCTCTACGGCGAGATGCACCGCTTCATCCCCGCGGTAGCCAACTGGGTGGGGGTGCGCGTCATCGAGATGAAGGTCAACCATCGCGCCCGGCAGTTCGGCACGAGCAAGTACGGGATCGGCCGCACCCTGCGAGTGGTGCTCGACCTCATCACCGTGCGCTTCATGCAGCAGTACCTCACGCGCCCGATGCAGGTCTTCGGCCTCGCGGGTTTCATCAGCAGCTTCATCGGCGTGGCGATCTGCGCCTGGCTCGCCTTCGAGAAGCTCTGGTTCGGAAAGGAGCTCGGCGGACGCCCGCTCCTCCTCCTGGGCGTGCTCCTCATCGTCGTCGGCGTACAGCTCCTGTCCCTCGGGCTCGTCGCCGACGTCGTCTCACGGACCTATCACGAATCCCAAGACAAGCGCCCCTACTACGTCCGCGAGACCATCCAGGGCAGCGGTTTCATCCCCGCTGGCCCCCCCAGCGGGAGCCACCGAGTAGCGCGCGACCCGATGAGCGTCTGAGACGTACGCGGCGCCGGGCGAACGAACGCTCGCAGTCTCCCCGGCGGAACCGGCGTCTCCGCCCATCACCGGGGTCTAGTAGAGCCGCCCTGCTCCTAGAGCCGCCCGCACAGCGGGCGCTTCGTGCTCCCAGGAAAAGAGACCGATCGGTCTCTTTTCCTGCGACACAGCCAACAGCTCCTGGCCGCCCGTCCACCTTTGATCAGCCACCAGTCAGCCACCTAGAGAGCGCTCCCCGCGAGGTCTCGAATCGCTGAGGGAAGCTCCTCAAACCTCGTCAGGAGTACTTCGTGAGTGAAGCCGTGCTGCTGTACGACTTCTCCACCAAGGAACTGCTCGAGTCGCTCCATGCACTCCAGAGCACACAGGCCCGGCTGATTGAAGTTGGTGAGCGGGCGCGCGCGGGAGGAGGCCGAACCACCACCGGGGAGCATGTCGGCGAGCTCGCTCGCTGGATAGTCGTGGCACCACACGAAGGTGACATCGATATCGGTCCCGTCACCAACGACCACCGCCTCCAGGGCGCATAGATCGAGAAAGGCGTCACCCTCCTTTGGCGGGTCACCATTTTCCGCCGCGCCGACCCAGTGACCTACGAGGTCCTCGAACGAGACGTGGGATTCCGAAATACTTCCAACCTTGCCCACGGCTTCAACGCGCAGCTCTGCGAGCGTGGGGCGCACCGAAAACTCGCTGCCCGTGAGCGCGACCGGTTCGACCTCCACGAGGCCGTCGTTCCCCGGGGCAATGAGCGGGTTCGGTTGCGACAACACTGCTGGTCGACGTCTCCGAATCCCAGGGAACCCGGCGAGCCGTACCCTCTGAGCCTCCGGCAGGTTCGCGAAGAACTCCGCTGACGTCCCGCTCAGAGCCGCCCTCCCGCCGCGCACGTAAAGGTCCAGAAAGGCTCGACTGCGCCTGATGACTTCTTGACGATCCATTCCATCGCTCCCTGGGCCCGCACTATACTCGTTCCGTGCATCCTTGGTCGAACGCACGCATCTACGTCAGGCTCGCGGGGCTCGCCGCGGTCACGTTGCTTGGCGTCCTCGCGACCTCGTGCGGCTCGGCGAGACGAGCTCCTGCACCCGCCCCGGCTGAGCCCACCGCGCAACCCGAGCCGACGGTCGAGGACACCGAGCCC
>JAAZAA010000200.1 GCA_012514535.1 Myxococcales bacterium
AGGGCGGCGGAGCTTGCCCGCGGGGTGGGCGCGACGCTGGTGCAGCTGGGCGAGGCTCTGGGGGCTGTGGCCGAGCGCGGGGCGCACCTCGAGCTCGGGTTCTCTTCCCTGGGTGCCTACGTGCAGGAGCGCTGTGGCCGCAGCGCGAGCTGGGCTCGCGACGTGGTGCGGGTCGCGCGCGATCTGGGTCGGTGGCGTGCCCTGAGGCGCTGTGTGCTCTCCGGCGAGGTGACGTGGAGCGCGGCAGAGGTCGTGCTTCGAGCGCTCCGTGCGTCGAGCTCCGCGGAGGCGGTCCTCGCGCCCGGCGTGCTCGAGGAGGCCGAGAGAGCTTGGATCGCGCGCGCGCAGGTTCTCACGGTGCGCGAGCTGCGGGCGGCGGTTCGCGACGTCGAGAGCGGCGCTCCTTCGTCGTTCGGCGACGACACGGTCCCACCGACGGAGAGCGCGACCGCACCCGAAGCGGCACACGCGCGCTCGGAGGACGGCTCCGCCAGCGCGGCTCCCCACGCGAATCGCCCCGCGGCGATCGCCGCGACGCATCCTTACCTGCGACGCCTCCCGACGCACGTGCTCACGATGACGATGGACGCCGAACGCGCCTGGTGGTTCGAGTGCGCTCGGCAGGTCTACGAGCGGAGCGTGAGCGATTGTGGAGGACGAGCTCGATCCACGGAGAACTTCCTCCTCGCTCTCCTGGCGGAAGCTCGTACGGAGCTCGAAGCGGGCGAGGTGGCGAGCACGGAGACCCTGGAGCGCTGGGGCCGCTACTTGCAGCAGCGCGCCGCTTGGAGAGAAGAGTCGGAGCGCCGCTGCGACGCAACGCGGCAGGCGCTGCACCTGGCGCTGCACACGGACGGCCTGAAGTGCGGCGATGTCGGCGGGGAGCCGGATGTCCGTCAGCGAGGACCGACGACCTCCACGGCTCTCGACGGCAGGGCTCTCGACGGCAGGGCTCTCGACGGCAGGGCTCTCGACGGCAGGGCCCTCGACGGCAGGGCCCGCGATCTCATGAAGAGCCTCGTGCGCCGCGATCTCGAGCTCGGGCGCCTCGCCGTGTGGCTCCAGAAGGCAGAGGCCTGGCGTCACCTCGGCTTCGCCAGCGAGAGCCACTATGTCCGCGAGCGCATGGGGCTCGGTTTCAGCCAGTGGAAGCTGAAGCGCTCGATCGCGCGCAAGCTCGGCGAGTTCCCCGCCCTGGAGGCCGCCCTGTGGCACGGAGAGGTCGGGCTGGAGGCCGCCGCCCTCCTCCTCCGGATCAAGACGGAGCGCGACGTGATCGAACGGCAGTGGCTCGAGCGGGCTCGGGCGCGCACCTTCAAGCACCTGCGCGAAGAGGTGCAAGCGGCGGAGCTCGCCGCCCAGCAGTGGGGCGTCCCCGCCCTGCCCCCCTCCGAAGAAACCATGCGGCGCCTCTTGGCCCTCCAAGGCCGCGTGAAGTCGGGCGCCGTGCTCACGGGCGCCGTGCTCACAGAGGGCGCGCTCACGGAAGACAGCCACGGCAGCGCTCGGATCGCCCAGCGGGCGTGGCTCGATCTCAGGGGGGAGCTTCGGGAGATTTTTCGGGGGGCATTTCTGCCCGACCTCGGAGAGCCGGATGTCCGTCGCGAGCCAGGGGTGTGTCGCAAAGGCCCCATACGTCTCCGCCTCCGGCTCGAGCGGGACACCCTGGTGGAGTATCGCTGCCTCGAGCGGCTCTTTCGACGGCACCACGCGGGCGATTTCTTCGAGTTCCTGTGCCGGCACTTCCTCGCCGTGTGGGCGCCCACGACGCTCACCGACGTGAAGTATGCCCACATCTACCGGCGCGACGCCTTCAAGTGCTCCTCACCCGTCTGTGAGCGCCACGACGTGCAACCTCATCACCTGAAGTTTCGCTCGGCCGGCGGCGGGGAAGACGACGAGAACCTCACCTCCCTGTGCACCTGGTGCCACCTCGAGGGCGTCCACGGCGGGCGCATCCGCGTCGCCCCGCCCGCCAGTCGCATGCGCTGGGATCTCGGGCGGGGCTTCATCGAGGTCCACGGCCGCGAGGTGCTGTTCACTTCAGCCGCACGCGATGACCGGCGCGGAGCTCGTGGAGGATGCGATCGCGGAGCTCCGTGAGGAGCCGCTCCAAGTCCCCTTCGTCAGCCACTTCCCGACCAGCGACACGAGCGCTCACCTCGACGGTTGGCTTCTCGCCCTTGTCCGTCAGCAGCGCGTCGAGCTGGCGGAGGGCCTTCGCTTCGCCATCACGCCGCTTGGTGTCGAGGTACACCGCCAACGTCTCGAGGGGCGGCGCTACGGCGTCCTCCGAGGTGTTCGCCGCCGCGCCGTCCCGGAGGTGCCGCAGAACCTCGTGACGCTGATCCGGATCGAGCCGCTCGAAGCCGGGCCGACGCTTGAGGGCCTCGAGGGCCGCCTCCAGCCGCTTGGCGTGGGCGTCGAGGACGCTCTTGCGCTCCGCTCGGTAGGCGCCGCGGAGGAGCTCGACGGGCGCCGAGAGCTCCATGACGGCGGTCCAGGCTCGGTCCGTCGCGAGGTGCGCTTCGATCGCCTCGGCGGCGGCGCGCATCTCGTCCGTGGGGCCCAGCGCTTGGAGGCTCGGCCAGTGGATGTCGAGGACGTTCGCCGCGCTCGTGAGCATCGAGATGGTTTGGTCGTTGAGCTCCCCCTCCATCATCGACAGCAGCGTCACTCCGTCCCTGAGCACGCCGAGGGAGCGCACCACCGCCGCCACCGTGGGCTCCACCTTGCGATCCTTGCGGCAGCGCTCGAGGGCCCTCTCCAGTTTGGTGAGCGTCTCGGGATAGGCGACCCGCGAGGGCAGCTTGCGGAAGCGGTTGCCCAGCTCCGTGAGGCGCTCGCGAACGCTGGCGAAATGGACGACGACCGCGTCCATGATGGCGTCGTTGTCCCGCGCGACGTCCTTGTGCAGCAGATCTCGGAAGAAGGTGCAGACCGCGACGCGATCGCGAGGGCCGATGGGATCCGTGCCAGCGGGCTGCAGCTCTGCCTTGCGGAAGGCCCCCTCCTTGAGGAGCTCCCGCGCGCCCTCGTCCCGCACGCTGGTGAGCTGCCCGAGGCCCGGCAAATCGACGCGCAGCTTGCGGCCGCGCAGCAGCCCGATCACCGTGGCGCGGATCACGTCCGTGGGGACGCCGTGGGGCGGCCTCCCAAAGTGCGCCAGCAACGTCGATCCCGTGACGGCCCCATTGTCCTTCACGTAGGCGAGCACGTCCGCGGGCACCCGGCCGTTGCAGGTGACCTCGTAGCGCCCCGCGTCGAGGGCGAGCAGGCCCAGGCGATCCTGCCCGAGCACCGGCGGCGGCGCCGAGAGGTCTGCGTTGTCGAACAAGTAGACGATGTCCTTCTCCGTCACCGAGAACGTCGTGGGGTGCGGATAGAGCTCCCGGGCGACGCGGTTGCCGAAGGCGGACAAGGCCGCGGCGAAGGTGGCCCCCATGTCCCGGGCGCTCACCTGCCGCCCGCGGAAGTAGAGATCCCCCGACAAGAACGCGGCCTTCACCGCCTCGACGAGCTCGGCGCGCGCGACGTCCTGGCGGTTGCGCTCCTCCATGAGCAAGCGGGTCTTCTCGTCGCCGATCGAGCTCTGCCGCTTCCCGTAGCTCTCCGTCATGCGCTCGGAGCGGATAAGCTTGAGGGCCGCGTGGCTCGGCTGCTCCACGTCGCCCACCACCCACACGATCCGATCGCGATAGGCCTGCGAGTCGCTCCGGGGAACCCACTCATCGGCGCGCCCGCTGCGCGTGAACTGGAAGTCCACCGTCGCCACCGTGTACTTGCGCTCGTCCTTGATGTGGACGTCCCGGGCATTCAAATCGTCGGAGTAGAGGGCGAGCCACGGGATCTCCATGCCCTCGAGCGGCACACGCCCCACCTCCCCCATCAGGTCCCGCAAGACCTGGCGGACCTTCTCGGACTTCTGCTCCGCCGTGGGCACGTAGCGATCGCGCTCGTTCTGCCACTCTTGCCCCGCGGTGCTCTCGATCTTGTAGCCCGTCTTCTCCGAGTACCCGAGGACACTCTCCCCCACGAGCGCGTCCAGAGCCTCCTGCACGGCTCTCTGGAGAGGGGGCGCGCCGAGGCGGTCGTACAGGCAGCGGGCGACGAGCTCCGCGGACGTCTTCTGGTGGTCCTGCACGAGCTCCAGCATGGCCACCGCCTTCACCACGCGGGCCATGAACTCCCCCTCCTGCTGTCGCTTGCAGAACTCCAAGCCCCGCAGCAGGGTGGCCTGCACGTCGCTGGGCAGCGCGCTGTGGAGCACGTCGAAGATGAGGTCGATGGTGACGAGGTGCCCCATCTCATAGGTGGCGAGCTTCTTCTCCCGGAACAGATCCCCGAGGAGCTGGAGCAGCCCGCGGATCGCGTGAGAGTCGCCTTGAGTGCGGGTCGAGCGGGCGCGGAGGCCCGTGGTGATGTCGAGGAGCAGCGGGACGTGGCCCGGCAGGAGCGGGTACACCTCGACGAAGTCGTCCAGGGAGATGGAGTCGCCCTCGTACGCATACAGGGCGAGCTCCGAGCGGTACCGCTCGAACAGCTCCCGCAGCTCCGACTCCTTCAGCTTCCGCTTCCGCAGCAGGCGCTTGTGCACCACCTCGCGGATGTTCGCGACGCCCAGGTGGACGCGGAGCGCCGGCGGGAAGCGATCCTTGAGCTTCACGATGGACGGCGCCACTCCGGTGCCCTCCTCGAGCTTCTGCTGCCCCGTGGCGAGGAGCCAGGCGCCGCCCTTCATGCGCTGACCCAGGGCCGACACGAAGGTCTGCAGGGCCAACATGCGGTCCTGGTTGTCGTGGACGTATTGGCTCACCTCGTCCACGACGATGAAGAGCGTCCGCCCCGGCAGGCGCCGGTCGAGCATCTGCTGGATGGCCAGCACCGACTCATCGGCGGAGCGTTTGCCCGCGAAGGCGGAGCCGCTGCGGCTGTCCACCCAGGACATGGGGTCCTGGTAGAGCTCCGGGCGCAGGGCGTGCATCACCGCCGAGAAGTGATCTTCGACGAGCTGGCTGTCCTTGAGCTCTCCCCAAGGCTTGCCGTGCACCCGGGGCACCTCGTCCATGAAGCGGTCGTAGAGCCCCTCGAGCTCGAGCTTGAGCTCGTACTCCGCCACCAGCTGGCTCGTGCTCGAGTAGCCGAGCCGCTCCTGCACCTGGCGCACGATGACCGTGTGGATGTGTTCGTCGTCGCGCGCTTTGCCCCCCACGTCGAAGACGACCGCGACGGGCTGCAAGCCGGAGACGAGCTGCTCCCAGGCGAGGCGGAGGTCGGCGGCGTCGGGGGAGTGATCCTGAGCGATCAGCGCTTCGGCCAGCGAGCGCCCGTCGGGGAGCCGCCGCCCATCGAGGGCGAGCCCCAGGAGCTTCGCGAAGCTGGACTTACCCGAACCATAGAACCCCGAGATCCACGCTGCCGGCAGATCTGTGCCCTCTTGGCGATCGAGAGCGCTGCGCATACCCCGTAGCAGCCGCAGGAACTGTTCGTGGATGCCGTCCTCGGTCGCCCGGGGGTGCCCCTTCGGGTACCCGCCGGTGATGATGTACTCCTCCACCTCGCGCTGCAGGGCCGCCGGGTCCTGCTCGTGGAAGTAGACGACCGGAGGGATCGTCCGCGTGACATCTTTTTCGAAGAGATCGCCGATCAACGTCATGGTTTACGGAGCGTGGGGTTCACCGGTAGATGCGGGGCCGGTAGTCGCGGTCGGGGGGCAGCACGCCCATGAAGGACAGGCCCGTGTCGCCCACGACCTTGCCAGGGTAGAGCAGCACCACGGGCGCGTTGCGCGTGTGACCCGCGACGTGCTTGAGGAGCGCCGAGGTGCGAAAGAACGGGTACAGGGCGCCCGCGCGCCCGAGGAAGATGACGGTTCGATTCCCGTCCTCGTCGAGGACGCGGTGGATCTCGCCGATCACGTCCTGGGCGAGGCCGTCGGGGCCCTCGATGAGGGAGACCACGCGCTCCTTGAGGGTCCGCAACCCCCGCCCTGGATCGGCGCCCTTGCTCCAGAGGCGCTTCTCTCGCTCGATCATCGCCGTCAGGAAGTCCTCCCCCTGCGCCTCGAGCCGCCGGAGCAGCAGCGCATGCAGGGGTACCGTGGCGGTGTTCCAGCCAGCTTGACGCAGGTCCTCGGAGAGGCGGTCGACGCGCTCGCGCAGCTCGAACTCCTCCTCCGGATCGTAGGGCAAGATGGCGAAGTTGTAGTTGCGGACGGTGCTGATCTGCGGCCCGTCGTCGCCGAGCAGATCGCGGCGAAGATCCGCGATGGCGCGCGTGAGCGCGGAGGGATGCTGATACGCGGTCACGACGGGCCCCCGATCGTCGCCAAGCCCCAGCTCAACAGGTCGGCGCTGTCGAACCCGAGCTCCCCGACACCGCCGAGCTCGGCGTAGTGCACGCCAGGGATGCGGGGCGCGAAGGCGCGAAACGTCTCTGGCGTCGGCCCCAGGGAGCGCACGTAAGGGTTGTCCGTCAACGATCCCTCGAAGGACACACCCCGCAGCAGGTAGAGAGCGTAGCCGAGCATCACGTCCGGCGGCGCAGGCAGCGCGAGCTTCCTGGGATCGCGCCGCCCGGCGACCAGGCCCGCCTCCGCCGCCGTCGTCAGCAGGTTGGAAGCGAACTTGGTGCGGCTCGCCGCGCCCCACCGCCCGGGCTCGAGCTCCTCGAGCCAGCGAGCCACGATCGTGCGGTCCACGGCGTCGTACCCCTGCTCACGCCGCGTCGGGAGGAGCTCCCCGGTGAAGCGACGATAGATCGGGTCGGCGAGCTGCGTGTGAATGTGACAGATCCACGGGCGGAGCCGCACGGGGACCGCCCCCAAGCGTCGAAGCAGCTCGAAGGCCTCGGGAAACGCGTCGAAGCGCTCCAACATGTCCGTCATGATCGTGCGGAGCCGCGCCTCGCTCTTCGTCCCGAACCACCGCCGCTCGAAGGCCACTTTCGCCCGCTCCGACGGCGACACCGCCAGGTCGGCCTTCTGCCAATAGGTCGCGCAATCGTCGACGGCCAGGGTGCACCGCATCAGCCGAGTATGCACCGCAGTGACCTCCGCCGGACGCGACCTGACCATCGAGCTCCGCCGCACCTCTGGAGCGACGCTCAAGATGGCGCCACCTCCAGATAGGGCAACGAGTACTCTGCTCCGAGCGGGGCCAGAGCCGCAGCGAGCAGCCGCGCGGCCTCCACGGGCGAGCTCGTCCGCGTCCGAAGCTTCCGGCCCCCCGGAACGATCTCCACGCTCGGTCGTCCCAGGGACTCGAGGCGCCGAGCGAACTCGGAGGCGTCCCAGGGCTTCTCCACGACGTAGTGCTCTCCGAGGACCTGCGCCGGCTCCGTGCCCGCCGCTCGGTGCTGGGCGAGCCGATCCTCGAGCTGCTCGTCCACGACGAATCCGAAGCGGAACAAGGTCCACACCCGATCCCCCTGGCCGAGCTTTTCACGGGCGTCCTCGTCCACACGCCGCGCCGCCTGCCGAACCAACACCAGCCGCGCCCAGGGCGCCGTGCGGGGCACGAGGCGCGCGAGGAGGTCCCCTCCCCCTTCCCAATCGACCAGATCCGACTTCCACCAGCCGAGGCGCCGGGGTTCCCCCGCGCTCTCGCCCGCCCACGCGACGGAGGCTTGCAGCGCGAGGATTTCGTCCAACTGCGGTGAGGTGAGACGCGAAGACATCGACGATCAGCGCCGCGGTTCGGCGAGGCGCCGAGCCGCGAGCGGCGGGTACGTTAGCAAGGATGGCAGGCGGGACATAGGAGGGGACACGGCGCCGGCCTACAGCGGGGGCCGTGTCGCTCTTCGTAGTCGGCCGCGCTCGCGGGAGCGCGCTTCCGCCCTCCTCAAGCACCGAACATCGGAGCTCGAGTGAAGCCATGGGGGGCCCCGAGCCGGTTTCCCTCGTCCCGGAGCCCCGTCTCGTCAGCTCCCCTGCGGGAGGGCCGGCAGGGACTTGAGATAGAGCCAGAGGGCTTCGAGCTCCGTCTCCG
>JAAZAA010000034.1 GCA_012514535.1 Myxococcales bacterium
CGTCGAGTGAACGTCGTCGAGTGAACGTCGACGACGCTGCCGCTGCACATGAAGGATCTCGCTCTTCGCACCCATGGGAAGGCGTGCGCGGTGAGCGCGCGACCGCCAGCGAGGAGCGAAAAATGATGCGTAGGATCCAGACCGGCCGCGGCCTCGCGGTGCCGTTGGTGTTTTCGAGCCTCGTGCTCGGTCAGGGATGCACCGGGGAGCTCGGTGCGGAGGGTGCCGCGCGGCCCGGAGGCGGAGCTGCCAGCGGTGGGACCACGGGTGAAGGACCGCGGATCGAGGACTGCGGCAGCGCCGCCGGGTTCGACGCGGGACTCACCAAGCTGCGACGGCTCACACGCCAGCAGGTGGACAACACCATCCGGGACTTGTTCGGCGTCGAGGCGGAGGCGGAGCGCACGCTCTCTCCCGACGAGCGCATGGGCCCCTTCTACAGCAACGCCATCGCGCCGGTGACCTCCCTGCAGGTGCAGCAAGCGCAGGAGCTCGCGGCGCGCGTCGCCCGTGCGGTGGAGCCCCGCATGGCGGAGATCGTCCCGTGCGATCTCGCCGCCGCCGCCGACCTGAGCTGCGCCGAGACCTTCGTGGAGACCTTCGGCGAGCGGGCCTATCGACGCCCCCTGGAGGCAGAGGAGGTGGACGCCCTGGTGCGCCTCTACGAGCTCGGTTCCCGAGACATGGGCGCCGCGAACGGGTTTCGTTTGGTGATCGAGGCGATGCTGCAGTCGCCGTCGTTCCTCTATCACGTGGAGGTGGGGGAGGCGGGCACGCCGAGCGCCCTCCCCGTTCCCATCACGCCCTTCGGCCTCGCCGCGCGGCTCTCGTACTTCCTCTGGAATACGCTCCCCGACGTGGAGCTCTTCGAGCTCGCCGCGAGCGGCGCCCTCGCCGACGAAGGGATCGTGGCGCAACAGGTGCAGCGCCTCCTCGCCCACCCTCGCGCCGCCACGACGATCGCGTCGTTCCACATGCAATGGCTCGGGCTCACCTCCCTCGTGGACGTGAGCAAGGACCCGAACGTGTATCCGGACTTCGACGAGGCTCTGGTGGAGGAGATGATCGAAGAGACGGCCCGGTTCGCGGAGTACGTCGTGCGGGAGGGAGACGGGCGCCTCGAGACGCTGCTCACCGCCAGCTTCGGCTTCCCCGGCGAGCGCCTCGAGCGGCTCTACGGCGTGCAGCGGCCACCGGGCGCGTCTCCGGGGGATCCCGTACCCCTCGACTCGACCCAGCGCTCGGGCATCCTCACCCTGGCGGGCTTCCTCGCGAAGCACGCCCACGGCGACCAGAGCTCGCCGGTGCACCGCGGCATGATCGTCCGTGAGAATGTCCTGTGTCAGCCGATCCCGCCGCCCCCAGCGAACGTGGACGGCGCGCCGCCGACGCCGACGGAGGTCGACTCCACCCGCGAGCGCTTCGCGCAGCACGTCGCCGATCCGTCTTGCGCGAGTTGTCACAAACTCATCGATCCCCCCGGGCTCGCCTTCGAGCACTACGACGCGATCGGCGCCTACCGCACCATCGACGGCCTCGGCCCGGTGGACGCTACCGGGGAGCTCATCGGCGTCCGGGAGGATCTGGCGGGTTCCTTCGACGGAGCCATCGAGCTCACCCGTAAGCTGGCGAGCTCCTCCGAAGTGGCCGAGTGCGTGTCTCGGCAGTGGTTTCGGTTCGCCCTGGGCCGCGTCGAGAGCCAGAACGACGTGTGTTCGATCCATTCCTTGCAGGAGCGCCTGCAGAGCTCCGGGGGAGACATCCGCGCGCTGTTGACCCAGGTCGCGCTGAGCGACGCCTTCCGCCACGTGCGCGCCACCGCCGAGGAGAACTGAAGATGAAGCCGAGCCACCGATTCGGAGTTTCCCGCCGTCGCATGCTCCAGGGCCTCGGGCTCGGGCTTGGGCTCGGGCCTCTCGTCCCGCTGCTCAACGCCTCGGGTCAGGAGGATCTGCGGCCCAAGCGCCTGCTGTTGTTGTTCACGCCCGACGGCGCACCAGCCCTCGACTACAACACCGCCATTGACTGGCGACCCCAGGGGACCGAGCGAGACTTCACGCTGCACTCGATCCATCGGCCCCTCGACCCCCTCAAGTCCAAGCTGGTGATCCCCTGGGGCCTGACGATGACGGCGGGCGGCGCTGGGGAGAACCACGCCTTCGGGATGGCGGGCTTGTGGACCGCGTCGACCCTCCACGGGCCCTCACCGGGCGCGGACTTCGACGGTGGGAACGGCAACCGCACGGGGTGGGGGAGCGGCCCCTCGATCGATCAGATCGTCGCCCGGGCCTTCGGCCCCGATTGCCCGTACCAGGTCGCTCTCGATGATCCGCAGCAACAGACGCCGTACCGCACGGTGGAGCTGGGAGTGCAGTGCCTGAACCCCACCAGCTTGAACCGCATGATCTACGCCGGCGACAACGCGCCCCTGCACCCCGAGACAAACCCGCGGGCGGCCTTCGAGCGCTTGCTCGCCGGGGTCGACCCATCGACCCCGGACGTCGCCGACGATCCCGCTCGGCAGCGCCGCCAGCTCGAGCAGCAGGCCCTCGTCGACTTGCTGAAGGATGACCTGGCGCGCATCCGGCGCCGCATCGGCAAGGAGGATGGCTACAAGCTCGACGCGCATCTCGAGGGGCTCCTCGATCTGGAGCGCAGGCTCGGGGGCTCGCCGCCCCTCTCGCCGAACGCCAACTGCACCCTTCCGGAGGCGCCGGGAGCGACGAGCGGGCGAGGCGGCGACTTCCCCGCGGAGATCCGGCACATGATGGACATCGCCGTGGCGGCGCTGTCCTGCGACGTGACGCGCGTGCTCAGCTTGCAGCTCAGCTACGCCTTCAGCCACGTGCTCCACACCTGGCTCGGGCACACCAGCGACCACCACAACATGTCCCACGATGGCCAGGACCGGCGCCGTGAGCTGCAGGAGATCGACGCCTGGTACGCAGAGCAGGTGCTGTATCTCCTGGAGAAGCTCGATTCGGTCGACGAGGGGGACGGCACGCTCCTCGACAACACCCTCGTCGTCTGGGGCCGCGAGCTCGGGACGACGGCCCATCGGATGACGCGGGTGCCCTTCGTGCTGGCTGGCGGAGCCCGGGGTGGGCTCACGACCGGCCGCTATCTACAGTACGACGGACAGCAGCACGCGCGCCTGCTCGTCAGCGTGGCGCGGCTGATGGGCCTCGACGTCGACGGGATCGGCAACCGCGAGCCCGGGTCGGGCGGGCTCGCGGATCTGGCGTGACCACCAGCGCTCAACCGGGGGTGAACAGCAGCGGATAGGTGACGGTGACGACGCCGCCGTCGGGTGGTGGGAAGCTCAGGCCGTAGAAGGCCGAGAGCACGCAGCTGGTGACGGTGGTGTCCGCGAGGTCGGAGCCCCCGTTGCCCGCGTTCGAGACGGCGCCGTCCCTGCCGATCACGAAGCGCACGGCGACGCGACCCTCGAGGTTGGGGTTGCGGGTGAGGCCCCGCTCGTAACACATCCGGAAACGGCCGAAGTTCTGGCGCACCACCCGCTGGATGACCTCGGGAGGCAAGCGGCCGCTCACCGTCGTGTTGGAAGGACGGATGCGCGGTGCCGAGGCCACGTGCGTGTGGGCGGCGCGACGGCCCACGCTCTGTCCGAAGCCGTAGGGACCGAAACCTTGGCCGGGCCCGAGCCCCCGACCATGCCCCAAGGTGCCGATGTCGCCCAGACCGATGCCGGCGCCCCGTCCGCCGCCCCCGTCGCCGTTGCCCGTGAGCCCGAGCCCACCGCTCCCAAACGCATCACCGATATCATCTCCCCACATGTTGCCTTGGGCGCTGAGGTCAGCGTTGCCCAGGGCCGTGTCGCCGCCCCAGGGAGCCGTCGGTGCGGCGGGGTCGCCGGCGCTGCTCTGGAGCATGCCGATCATGCCGAAACTTCGCGCTTCCTCGCGCGCGGCGGCGCGAGCGAGCCGCAGGTCCGTCTCGTCCTCGGGGCCTCGCAGCGCGTAGGAGCGGTTGGCGGCGGGAGCGGTGGCCTTGCCCAACGCGCCGGACTCACCCACCGCTTGCGTGCCGGTGCCGCCTTCGGGGGTGGCGCTCTCCGCCGGGGCGACCTCTTGGGGACGGTCCTCCTGCTGTCTCTCCGCGGCGGCGCTGAGATACTGCTGCAGGAGCAAGAAGCGCTCCTTGGAGATGGTTTCGTCGTCGTCGAGGGACAGGGGCGGCGCGAAGTAGGCGAGCGCAGTGATCAGCCCGCCGAGGGACAGCAGCGACAGGCCGAAGTACGCGGCGACGTCGAAGTCGAGGACCGCGCCGATGCTCTTCTTGGTGGGCCTGCCCGCCTTGACCGTGGCGATCTGGAACACGAGGCCGCCGAGCTCCACGCGGGCTCGCGCGCCAGCCGGCAGCGGGACCTCCACGCAGCCGCCGTAGAGGTCGGCGGCGCGCCCCTGGGCTAGGGCCGCCGACAGATCGAGGGAGGGCGCGTCGGGGCGCTCCAGTGAGCCCGTCGCGCCCGGAGGCAAAACGAGCCGCGCCGGCGCTTCCACGCCGTCGGGACCGGCGCCGCTGCCCAACACGAGGGGCAGGCGCGGGGTCCCGAGCACGTCCGGAGGAAGGACGAAGTCGCAGGGCTCCGCCCCGCTGGCGTCCCCCACGAAGAAGCCCTGCGTGATCGCCCGGTGGGCGACGTGGAGCACGTTCGTGCCCCAGAGAACCAGCACCTCGATGGCGTCGACGTTTGGCAGCTCCACCTCGGCGGCGGGCACCTCGGGTCCGGCGGGCACGAGGGCGTAGGAGCTCGGAGCGGAGAGACGCGGAGGGTCGTGGACCGCGCCGACGACGTGCGGGGAGGTCACGTTTTCGTTCGATGAGGTGATGGTGTGGATCATGGGCGCTTCCTCTCGGATCACGACCCGATCGACGCAGCTCGAGCGAGCCACGCGTCGGGGCGCGACGGTGGTGGGGTCGACGGGCGTCCTCCCAGGGAGCGGGGCTCCCGGGCGCGGACGTGTATGTCCTCATCGACAGCGCCGTGAGCGATTCGTTCCTCGAAGTCCGGTCGTCGCCGAGGAATGCGCATCGCGCCCCGACCCCGGGAACTTTGGCTTCCGAGGGGTGTCCGAGGAGGGCTTATCAGGGCGGTGGCGCTCCTGCGGTGGGGCTCCCCAAGAGGCCAAGGTCGCCCCCGCGACCACGTTGAACGAGATCGACGCCGAGGGGGCGGAGCTCGCGGCCGGCGCGCCTGCGTCCTTTGGACGCGGGCCGGTTTGACCGTGGCCAGCCCCTCGCGTGATACTCCCCTGTGGTGCTTCGCTGCATTCTCGCGCTCGGCGCATCGATGCTTCTGTTGCCTCAGGTCGCCGCCGCGTCCCCGTACTCCGGCTCGTCGACGGCGGGCGGCTCCGTCGGAGGCTATCCGACCCCCAAGAAGACGTCCGGGATCTCGCTGGTGCTCACCGCGGGACCTGCCTTCGGTACGGCGCCCAGCCACGAGTGGGCCACCACCTGCCCGACCCTCTCGACCGCGGAGCACGAGTGGCAGCCGGGGTGCTCCGCGAGCCGCCCCATGGGCTTCACGGTGGACGTGCGTCTGGAGGTGCTCTGGGGGGTGCTGGGCTTCGACCTCTTCGCGCTCGGAGCGGGGGACTGGACGGAGGCGGACGTCTCGGGTCAGCCGCCGGTGCCCCTCCCGGACTACGCCTCCCAGATGCACATCGGAAGATTGGGGGCCGGGCTCGGCGGCGGACTGCGCTTCAAGACGAAACCCAAGGCCGTGCGCTTCAGCGCAGGGGCGGGCGGCGGCGCCATGCTCCGCCATGTGTACACGAACGTGAGCAGCGTCGATGGAGACGCCGTCCGCTACGCGGCGCCGATCGTGCGTGCCGACGTGGGCGCGGTGGCGGGCACCTTCACCCTGGGCATCATGGGTTGGGTCGAGCTCGTCGATCGCGTCACGGTCACCCCCGATCTGAGCTCGGTGGGGCAGGAAGCGGCGGCCTTCGCGGGGGCTTTGGGAGACGTGGCTCTCTTCGATGGCCCCGAGTTCTTCGTGGGGCCCTTCATCGGCCTGCACCTGGGCGGGTGACGTCGACGTGAGCTCGAGACGAGGGCGCGGCGGGTCCGGAAATCGGTGCGCGGAAGTCGCCGCGTCGGCGTGCTATACTGAAGGATGTTCCCCGTCTACCAAGCACGCGACTTGATCGAGGCGGAGCTGTTGCTGCAGCGCCTCGGTGACAGGGGGATTCCGGGCGCCGTGACGAACACCTTTCTGCAGGGGGCCCTCGGGATGCTCCCCTTGTCCATCCGCCCGACGGTGTGTGTGCTCGAAGAGCGCGACGTCACCGCCGCGGAGCTCTGTATCCGTGAAATGGAGGACGCTTTGAGCGCCCCGGAGCTGCCGGACGTGGTCTGCCCTCGCTGCGGTGACACCAACCCGGGCAACTTCGAAGCGTGTTGGAAGTGCGGCGGCGATCTGGCGGCGTGACGCCCGCGTGATGTGACGGGGCCGCTCGGCGGGGCTGTGCGGCGGAGGCGGCGGCTCGGTGTGGCTGTGCCGTCCGGTGGACGGCTACTCGGTGGACGGCGCCGGACACGGTGGACGGCGCCGGACACGGTGGACGGCGCCGGACTCCGGCGGACGGACAGGGCTGGTCCGCGGGAGCGGCCGGAGAGCGCCGTGCTGGGTCGAGAGAAAAAAAGTTCCTGAGGTTTGGGGCGTCCGGACCATTTTCTGGGATGTGTTTTGAGTGGTGGGTGGTGGTGCGGTGCAGCGCGCAGCGCTGAGTGGTTTGTGTGGTTGACTGGGGGGCAAGCGTTGGTGCGCGGCGTCGCCTGGCCTGGTGAGTGATTCGTGTGATTCGCTGCCGGCGACGGGGGAGTGGGATGTGTGCGCTTGCTGCTGGTGGCGGTGGCTATTTGCTGGGGGCTTGGTGCTGCCGGAGGGGCGTTGTGTGGAGCTCGTGGTGCGTGGTCGGAAGCGGGGAAAGTGAGTGAGGCGAGCGGATGGAACTGGGGGGGAGGTGAGCGACGGGGGAGCGAGGTGGTTGGAATGATCGGGTGAGATAAAAATGTGGACCGATTGGGGAGCGCGCTGGACCAGCTAGCGCGGGTCGAGGTCGGGATTTCGAGTTCGGCTCACGGTTTCGGCTCGGACGGACGGCTCGGAAGATGGAGCTCCCTGGAATGCGGCGAATTCTATGGTGTGGGCCTGCCCTCGGGTTGGTCCTGGGGATCGCGTGCTCCGTCGACGAGGGCGCGCCGGGCGGCGAGAACGAGACGGAGCGCGGCGCTGCGGGGGTGGACGCGTGCCCGACGGCGCAGGTGCCTCGGACGCCCCTGCGACGACTCACACGCTTCGAGTACGCCAACAGCGTGCGGGACCTCCTCCAGGTGGATCCCAGCGCGGCCTCGGAGCTGCCCGCCGACGAGGTCACCAATGGCTTCGACAACAACGCGGCGGTGCTCACGGTGTCGTCCTTGCATGCGGAGAAGTACGTGCTCGTGGCGGAGAAGCTCGCCGCGGCAGCCGTCGCGGATCTTCCGGCGCTCACGGGCTGCGACGCGCCCAGCACCGGCGAGGAGGCGTGCGCTCGACAGTTCGCGCGGAGCTTCGGGCGGCGTGCCTTTCGTCGCGCCGTCACCGACGGCGACGAGCAGCTGTTGATGACCGCCTACGCCGTCGGGCGCACTGGGGGCAGCCACGAGGAGGGCATCGAGGTGATGATCCGCGCGGCGCTGCAGTCGCCGAGCTTCCTCTACCGGCTCGAGACGACGAGTCCCGGCGGCGCGGAGGCCAGCGACGGGGCTCTGGTCCCCTTGAGCCAGTTCGAGATCGCCACGCGCCTGTCCTATCTGATCTGGGCGTCGGGGCCCGACGACGAGCTGTTGGACGCCGCCGAGCGGGGCGAGCTCGGCAGCAAGGAGCAGATCGCGACGCGAGCGCGGCAGATGTTGACGTCTCCGAAGGCGCGGGTGGCGGTCTCCAACTTCGTGAGCCAGTGGACGGGCGCGCGTCGTCTGGACATCACCACCAAGGACGCCGCGCTCTTCCCCGAGTTCACCACCGAGGCGCGGGCGGCGATGGCCGCGGAGCTGTCCGCCTTCGTGGATCACGTGATGTGGGAGGGGGATCACACCCTGACGAGCTTGCTCACCGCGCCCATCGGGTTCGTGAACGAGTCCCTCGCGCCGATCTACGGCGTCAGCGTCCCGCTGGGCGGAAGCGGCGCGCTGCAGCGGGTCGACCTGCCCCCCGAGCAAGGGCGCGCGGGCTTGCTGACGCAGGCGGGGTTTTTGTCGGTGCAGGGACACCCGGACCAGACGTCACCGGTGCTGCGCGGGAAGTTCGTGCGCAGCATGCTGCTCTGCCAACCGCCGCCGCCACCGCCACCGGACGCGGACATTTCGCCCCCCGACGTCGGTGCCGGCCTCACCGCGCGTGACCGCGCGGCGACGCACCTCGACGCGGGTGGGGGCTGCTACAACTGCCACCAGCTGATGGATCCCATCGGGCTCGCCTTCGAGTCCTTCGACGCCATCGGCCGTCATCGCTTGACGGAGGGGGCGCAGACGATCGACGTCACCGGCGAGGTCGTCAACACGACGGACGCGGCGCTCGCCGGAGAGTTTCACGGCGTGCGAGAGCTCGCGGAGAAGCTGGCGCAGAGCTCGACGGTGCGCGACTGCGTGGCGACGCAGTGGTTTCGTTTCGCGTCGGGGCGCCTGGAGGCCGAACGGGAGGACGCGTGCTCCCTCGGCACCTTGCAGCAGGCCTTCGACGCCTCCGGCGGCGACCTCCAGGAGCTCGTCGTCGCCATCACCCAGACCGACGCGTTCCTCCATCGCCCCCCCATCCAGCCGTGATTCGGACGAGGTCACCGATGAATCCCCTCAGGTTCACGAGACGTAATCTGCTCCGGGGCGGCCTCGCCGCCACCGCGGCCATCCCGCTCCTCGATGCCCGGCGCGCGGTCGGGCAGACCGACGTGCCCCGCAGGTTGGTCGTCTTCTTCATCCCCAACGGCACCCGCAATCAGCTGTTCTGGCCCACGGGCACCGAGACGGACTTCCAGCTCGGACCGCTCGCCGCGCCCCTCGAACCCTTCAAGGACAAGCTGACGTTCTTGCGGGGGATCCGCCTCAACGATTCCCTGCAGAACGGGGCCCTGGGTGGGACGCTCGGGTCGGAGCACGCCCGCGGTACCGGCGGCATGCTCACCGCGCGCCCCCTGAACCCTGGCACGGAGTTCGTGAGCTTCGGGAACACCACCTCCGGCTGGGGGAGCGGTCAATCCATCGACCAGTACCTCGCCGAGCGTCTCGCGCCGCCGACCACGTTCCCGAGCTTGCAGCTGGGGGTCCACGTTCGCGACACGGAGGTGCGGGCACGCATCGCCTACAGCGGCTCGAACCAGCCGTTGCCGCCGCGGGAGGATCCCAAGGAGGTGTTCTCGGCGCTGTTCGGCAACGTCGTGGGCAGTTCACAGGGGGAGGGCGGGGTCGACCCGGCTCTCGAGCGTCTCTGGGCCCAGCGCAAGAGCGTCTTCGATCTGACGATGGCCGAGACGAACCGGCTCATGCAGATCGTGGGCGCGGAGGATCGGATCAAGCTGGAGGCGCACCTGGCGGCCGTGCGAGCCATCGAGTCCCGGATGGTGGGCGAGACCGGGAGCGGCGCGGGCGCGGTCGACGACTGCGCCGCGCCCACGCTGGTGGACGTCGATCTCGCCGTCGACAACCAGTACCTCGAAGCCGGGCAGCTCCAGATGGATCTGGCCGCCGCGGCGCTCGCCTGCGATCAGACGCGCATCATCACGCTGCAGTGGTCCTACGCGGAGAGCGAGCACCTGTTTCAGTTCCTCTCCATCAATGGCAACCACCACGCCATCTCCCACGACTTCTCCCAGAGCGGCACGAACTACGAGGCGTACAACCGGATCCAGACCTGGTACGCGGAGCAGCTCGCCTACTTCCTGGGCAAGCTCGACTCCTATGCGGAGGGGGACGGCACGCTCCTCGACAACACCTTGGTGTTCTTCGCGTCGGAGATCGGTGAGTCCACCACGCACGATCTGACCCTGATGCCCTACGTGCTCGCGGGCAGCGCTGGCGGCAAGGTGCGTACGGGGCGGTCCCTCGATTTCAGCGCCAACCGCAGGGACAACAATCAGCTCCTCGTGTCGATCGCCCACGCCATGGGGGCCGAAGATCTGGAGTCCTTCGGGGACCCGTCCGGAGCGACGGGGCCGCTGCCCGGGTTGACCTGACGCGGCCAGGAGCGCCTCGGATGGCGTCCTCGGGGCGGCCGTGGCACCTTCGCGCGCGATGTCCGGGAGGTCTCGGTCTCTCCAGCCACCGTCCGCGCTGGCGTCGCTGCGAGCGCGCGGCGCCCTGGTGGCGTTGCTCGGCGGAGGGATGCTCGCCGTGGTGGGGACCACGCCCGGTTGCGGGGCATCCGGCGGCGCTCCCGCGAAAGCCGCCTGGGGGACCGCGGAGTGTCGGAGCCAGGTGCTGAGGTTGCCCGCCGAGCCCCTCGTCGTGGAGATGCGAGGCGCCCTCCGCTGTCGACGCGATCATGTCTTCGAGGACGAGCGGGAGCACCGCGTCGATGAAGAGGTCATCGACTACGGGCCGCTCTCCTGCCTCAGCGGCTGCCCCGCCGGGTACGAGGCCCAGTGGTTCCCCCTGCGCCTCACCCTGACCCCCGCGGGCTCCCTCATCGTCGAGGTCGTCGGCGAGGGCGCACCCACGACCGGCGCGGAAGAAGAGAGGGGCGACGCCGCCGCGTCCGTCGGACGCCTCGACGAGGGCGGCTGCTTCCATGCTCCTCCCGCGGGGCTCCTCGTGCGCTGGGACGAAGAGGGGCGGCTCCTGAGCCCCCGCCTCGACGAACCCCTGCCCGTCCGTCTGCGCGATGGGCGCCTCGAGCTCCTGAGCGGCGATCGCGTCGAGCACGTCCTCAGCGTGCGACACGATCAGGTGCTGGTGAACGGCGTCCCCTGCGGCTCGCTGCGCAGCGCCCCGGGCCCCCTCGCCGGCGAGCTCTCCCTCAGGATCCTGCCCCTCGCGGATCTCGCGGGCGGCGCCGAGGCGCGCGACGGCGGCTGAGCCCACGAGCCCCATGGATCCGGGGCCCGCCGTCGAGGGGCGGCGACGCCGACGATTGCACGAAACATCGCGTCCGCCCCCCGCCGTCCGCCTCCCGACTCGGGACGGAAACGGAAGCGATACGGCCGGCCGCGCCGGAAATGAGTCCGCAACGCGCGCGGGCCGGAGAAACTACGGAGAAACGGCGCCGAGCCGGGCGCGACATGGCGGCAGGCGCGGAGAGTGAGCCTGCGCGCGGCGGCGTTTCATCGAGAAAACACCACCCGCTCACCGATCAGAAACATCGCGCGCCGCACCCTCGTCGGTGATGAGTAGCAGCAGCCAACGACGAGCCTACGGCGCGCTGGGTCTCTCCACGCTCGCCTTCACGGCTTGTTTCGCCCTCTGGATGCAGAACGGGGTGCTGGTGACCTACCTGTCGGAGCAAGGCACCTTCTCCTTCGACGAGGTGGAGATCGGCTGGCTCCTCGGGGTCCCGGTCCTCACCGGCTCGATCTTGCGCTTGCCCGTAGGGCTGCTCTCGGACCGCTATGGGGGACGCAAGGTCTTCAGCGCGGTCCTGCTGGCGGCGGCCCTGGGCGCCTTCCTGCTCAGCCGGGCGCAGGGCTTCTGGGGCTTCTTGGTGGGCTCTCTCGGCTTCGGCGTGGCGGGCACGAGCTTCGCCGTCGGTGTCGCCTACACGAGCGCCTGGTTCCCCAAGGAGCGCCAAGGCACGGCGCTGGGCATCTTCGGCGCCGGGAACGCGGGCTCTGCCGTCGCGACCCTGCTGACGCCCTGGATGCTCGAGGTCTTCACGGCGGGCGGCGCCGATCCGGAGGGGTGGCGCGCGGTGCCGCTCGTGTACGCGGCGCTGATGGTCATCGTGGCTCTGGCCTTCGCGCTCTTGGCGGGGACGCCGCCCCGAGAGGCGAGGAGCGGTGTCGCGCTGCGAGAGCAACTCACGGTGCTCCGCTCGGCGCGCGTCTGGCGCTTCGGGCTGTACTACTTCCTCGTCTTCGGGTGCTTCGTCGCCCTCGCCCAGTGGCTCGTGCCCTACTACACGACCGTGTTCGGGACGTCCCTCGCGACGGCGGGGCTGTTGGCGGCGGTGTTCAGCTTCCCTTCGGGGGTCGTGCGCGCGCTCGGCGGCTGGATGTCCGATCGTTGGGGCGCGCGGCGCACGATGTACGGCGTGCTCGGCGTGTGCGTCGTGGGGTGCTTCCTGTTGTCGATCCCGAGCATGCGCATCACGACGCCAGGGGAGGGGGTCAGCGCCAAGCGGGCCGGGGTGGTGACCGCGGTGACGGAGAGCGC
>JAAZAA010000201.1 GCA_012514535.1 Myxococcales bacterium
CCTCGTCGACCTCGACGAGGGGGCACACCTCGACGAAGGGCCGCTCGCTGGACTTCCTCACGAGGTCGCACGTCTGCGTGAGCACCATGAAGCCGAAGACCTTGGACTCCGCTGTGTCGACGCCCTCCGTAGCCGCGCTCGCGCCGTCCGGCGTCAGCGGTCGTTCAGGATCCGTGCGGAACACGAACCACTGCTCGCCGACGACGCAGTCGCCCTGCCGCCAACTCCGGAGCGCAGCGTCGACTCGAGCGCAGCCATCGGCATCAAGTGGTTCCACGCCGCGAGTTCCTCACGGTGCGGGCGGCGCGTGCGCGCCCAGGGTCCCGATGCACGCGGTCGTGCTGCGCCTCGACCAGCTCCTCCGGGCGAAGCGGCGCACGTGCAGCCTTCGCCTCGGCGCTGAGCTCCCCGAGCACGGGGCGAGGACGCCCTGCGCCGATGCCCAGCCGCGCGCGCGCCTCGTCGAACCGCTCCTCCACGAGCAGGTCGAAAACCGAAGTTCCATCGTGCACGTCGAGGAGCGCCGAGCGTGTGGAGCGCGCGTCGCCCCGATCCGCGGTTCGGACGATGTCGAGCACCTGGAGGAGGCGCGACTCGTTCTCCGCGTTGAGGGGTTTGCCGCTCGCCCAGAAGTGAACGCTCCGGCGGGAGACCGCGAAGAGCTGTCCAAGCTGCGCCCAGGTCAGGCCCGAGATGCGCCGCAGCTCCGAGACGGCCTCCCGCGTGGCCTCTTGCTGCTCGGCGCCTCGGCGTTCGGGCTCGATCCAGCCCTCGCCGCTCGCGGTCGCGTCGTACTCGTGGACGTAGGGCGCCTCCCAAACGCGGTTGGGCTCCGCCGAGGACGTGCTCGACACGGAGAGCGCACCGCTGACGACGATCACCGACAAGCGGGGGAGCCGCTCTCGCCCGAAGGTCGATGCCGACGTGGTGAGCTTGTAGAGAGGCGCGTTGGTGTCGATGGTCTGGAGGTTCATGGCTGGCCTCCGTAGCGCCGCAGGAACTCGTCGGTGACCGCCCACCGGAAGATGCTGTAGATCCGCTCGGCGAAGCTCCGCGCCTGCGCGACCGTGGCGTCGACGTCCAAGTCGCGTGTGGCTCCCTGAAAGGCGTCGACGTCGAGCAGCCAGCTCGGCTCCTCGATGGGTTCGACTGCCGCCGGGTCCACGGTGGCTCGTTCGGGGACCAGACCCCACCGAGCCATCACCAGCCCCGCCTTCTCTGGCAGGACGAACACGTGCTCCGAGAGCGCGTGCCGCACGAGCTCCGCGAGGGCGGTCGAGAGGATTCCGCTCACCTCTGGACGCACCAGCGCAGGGAGGTCGGCGAGGTTCGCACCGGTGACCCGATCGATGTAGCGGACGCCCAGCCGGTCGATCACCTTCGGGTCGATGTGCTCTTCGAGGGCGAGGAGCACGCTGCGGAAGCGCGCCAGGAAGTCATCGCGGCTGGTGTAGCGGCTCGTCTCGAGCGCCAGGAACTCGGGGGCGAGCGTCACCCAAAAGGCAGATTCCACGTCGTGAAAGCGCCACGCCGTCGTAGCCCGCGCGTCGCGGACCCCGTCGGGGCCAAGCACGACGCTCCGGCTCTGTTCGGGCCGCAGGACGGGATAGTCTCTCCGGATGGCCTCCTGAAACGGGGCGATGAACTCACGCTTCTCGACCGACGCGATGACCGGGAAGCGCACCTGGGCGATCACGCGCACGAGCGGCGGCGTGACCAGAGGCACCTCAGCTGGGGGAGGCCCTACGAGCGGGGTCTGCGGCGTCACGGGTCGTGTCTCCTCCGTTGGACATGGGCGCGTCGGCATCCATGCCCAAACCATAGTGCGCCGGGCGCAACTTGTGAAGAAGACTGTGAAGTGACGAGCGCGGTCCCCGCGCCCGCGTTGGCGCGAACCGCACCGCGATCCCTCGAGGCCGCCGCTCCAGGCGGGGGCCTCTGCCCCGTCTTCGCCCGCCTGCGTCGCGCAGGCGAGCTGGCCGGCAAGGCAGCACAGGAGTGCGGGCTCACGAAGACGGAGTATAGCCGATCGGGGGAGACGCGATGGGGTGGGTGATGACCGGACGGGCAGACGGAGCCCACCACGAGGGCGCGGCCCTGGGCCTACTTGGCTCGCTTGGAGCGGGGCTTCTTCCCGTTCGATTCTGCGGTCACGCGCTCTGCGGCGATGCGCTCGAGGAGCACGGAGGCGGGCTCGTCGTTCGGATCCTGCGGTACGAGCTCCCCGCGGAAGGCTTTGGCGAGGATGGCGGAGTCGAGGGTTTCCAACGAGGAAGTCACGTTGTCCAGCATTCGCCCCAAGGTCTCGACGACCGTGAGGCGCTCCTTAACGAGGCGAACGATCTCTGCTTGTTCAGCGATGGGAGGCAGAGCCACATGGAACGCTTTCACCTCGGGGAAATAGATCGTTGTATGAGTGGACCCCTTTCCGAAACGGCGAAGTGCGTCGCCTTCCGCCAGGTAGGCGTACATGAGGTAGTCGGGGTTCAACGCCTCCGTGCAAATCCAGTTCACGAAGTCTTGGCTGGTTGCCATCGGACGTCCCATCTTCGTGACGTAGCCGACGGACGCGGTGCGAGAGAGA
>JAAZAA010000202.1 GCA_012514535.1 Myxococcales bacterium
ACGTACGTTCACTGCGCCTGCGGCGCTCCCTCGCCAGAGGCGAGGGCCGTAGGCCTCCGTGCACTTCGTCCAGCGAGCTGGACTTCGTGCACTCCGGCTCCGCTCCGGTGCTCGCGAAAGCCTCGCCGCTGGCTATCAGGGGAGCGGCCGAGCTTGACGGGCGGCGCCTGCGGGGGCTGAGTGGCCGAGGGTCGTGGGGTGGGTAGCCGTGACCACCCCACGAAACCATCGTGGGCGCGATGAACGTGAGCCGCTTACTGCAGGACGGTGTCCATGTCCCAGTCGATCCAGGTGCTGGGCCACTGGCTGACGGGTTGCTGGACGCGGCCGTCCTGGATGCGCACGCCGCCCGTGGCCGCGCTCATGTTGCCGTTGAAGACCCTGTCGAACATCGCCGCGGCGATGCCGGTGTCCGCGGTCGAGCAGTGTCCCCCGTCGTAGACCTCGAAGGACATCCGCTCGGGAACGCCGAGGGCTTCGTAGACCGGGTACGCCGCCCACGCCGCGAGCGCTTCGCTCGTGCCCGCGAGGTGACACCAGGAGCCCGCCCCGTTGTTGTTGGTGAAGTGCACCAGGTAGCGAGGGGCGATCGTCGCGATGAGCAGGTGCTGATCGAAGGGCAGGTGGTTGACCAACGCCGGGTTGTTGCGGAAGGGCTGCGCCGCGTCGCTCACCCAGGGACCGCAGATGCCGTTGTTTTCCAGGTTGCCGATGCCTTGGGGCAGGTCCCCGCAGTTCCAGTTGCCCTGGCCCGAACGGAACCACTGGGTCATGCGCCAGCTGGTCGCGCCGCCGCCGCCGGATTCGACGATGACGGTGAGGGGCACGCGGCTGAAGACGCCCGCGAGGAAGGCGCCTTTGCCGCACCCCGAGCAGCCGGTCACCATGATCTTGGTCGGGTCGTGGCCGCTGCCCGGGTTGGCCTCGAGGACGTCCATCACCCGATCGATCATCCACCCTCGAGCGATGTTGGCGTTGATCCCGGAGATGCCGAAGAGGTTGCCGATCTTGGCTTCGTTGCCGCTGCCGAAGGACAGGCTCTTGCTGCCCTGAGGGGCCATCCCGGAGTTCTCGAGCCTCACGGCGATGACGTCGCCGTTGCCGCTGATGTTCGCCGTGAAGCTCTCCGTCTTGGAGCCGACGGTGACGTCGATGTTCACCGTGCCGCCGCTCACGGTGCCGGTGACCTCGTCGGGTTCGCCGGGGACGGGCCCATAGAGGTACTTCGCCGCCATCGCCAGGATCTCCTTGCGGCGGCACTCCCACTGGGCGCGGGTGGTGACCTTCGTTCCGTCGTAGAACGTGAACGGGTCGGGGAGCTTCATCCCGAGATCGGGCAGATCGCCGGCCTCGGGGAGGTCCGGGAGGACGCAGTCGAAGTCGTCTCCCGTCTCACCTCCAGAGCCGTCCGCCGCGCCGGTCCCGTTGATGCCGCCGCTCGCCGTGTCTCCGCCGGTGCCGAAGGTGGTCCCGCCGCCGGGCATGGGATCCATGCCGGGTACGCCGCCGCTCGACGGTCCGCCACCGGTCGTCACGGAACCGCCCCCCGAAGGGCCGGTGTCGGCGTCGTCGCCACTGCAGCCCGCGACGAACAGGGTCGCGATGACGGGGAGGAGCGAGGCGGCGATGGAAATGACTCGTTTGCTCATTGTGTGGCTGTCACTCGGGGGCTCGCGCCGGACGAAACTCATGGAGCGCTCATGCAGAACCCATGGGGCGAGCTTCGCTGCGCTCCGTGGTTCGCGACGATTCCCATTCCCAGAGGGTGACGTTCTGATCACCGTACGCTTGGAATTCCGCGTGCCGCGCAAATGTCCACCGGCGCTGAGCGCAGCTGCGCGGATGGCGAGCTCGTCGCAGCGCGTCGCTCGCGTCACGGCTTCGTGGGAGCTCGTACCAGCCGAAAAGCCGCACGCGGGTCGACGCTCCACGCCACGGGTGCCCGTGGTCGTCCAGTGCGACATACTTTCTTCGAGGGAGCGGGGTCGTGGGGCTGTCCCGAGGTCGGCGCCGGGCAGTCGCCGGGTCATTGCCGGGCCAGCGCCGAGCACGCGTTGCTCCGCGGCTCCCGCAGGGAGGAGCGACGATGAAGACACAGGGAGAGCACGCGGCCTTGTCCGAGCTCGCGACGACCCTCGCGTCGGAGATAGCCCTCTGGAGGGAGGCGGAGTGGGGGGAGATGCGGGTCGGCTACGAGACGTACCTCTCGCACTTCGACGACCGGGAGCTGCTGAAGGGGTTGCCGGAGGGGCTGTGCCCCTGTCCGCACTGGGGCTACCTCCTGGCGGGGCGACTCACGGTGCACTACCCGGATCACGACGACGTCGTGGAGCCGGGCGAACTCTACTACATGGCGCCGGGCCACACGATGGAGACGGAGGCCGGCACGGTGCTCGTCGAGTTCAGCCCCAAGGAGGAGTTTCGTCAGCTCACCGAGCTCGCGGAGAAGGCTCTCTCCGCGACGGTCTCGTCGTGAGGGGAGCCAGCATCGCCGGTATCTCGACGGACCAGGGCGCCCGCCGATCTCCTCGAAACCCGAGCTCGACGGGCGGCGCCCGCGCCTAACGTATCGGGGATGAGAGAGCCAGAGGGGCGAAGGGGCTGCGGACGGTGCAGGTCGCAGGCCGGTCGAAGGCTCTGGAAGTGATGATGTGCCGGATTGTGCCACGCGCGCGGCCCTTGAATAAAAAGGACGCAGACGATGGGCCCGAGCACTCGATGGTCTTCGGGTTACGCATCAATGAGACGGTGATCGCGAAGGAGGACGACGAACACTGTGGCGGACGCGGAGAGGAGCCTGCACAATGCCCGGACCATGTCGCGTCAAGGCCTCTTCTCCTTCTCTGGTGTAGTCGCGTCGTTGCTCCTCGGAGGTCTGGTGTTCGTCGGATGTGGTGACGATGACGACTCCTCGCCGGGGGGAACGGGAGGGAGCGGAGGCAACCCGCCGGGCGAGGGAGGCTCTGCCGGAGACCGCAATCAGGAGTGTGATCCGACGCTCACGGGCTCGGGCGGCTTCGTGTACGTCTCCGAGTGTCCCGAGTGGTTGGGGACGAGCACGTTCCCCGATGGCGGCCCCGTCGCGGAGACGCTCCCCGCCACCTGCGGCGAAGGCGGCCAGGGCGGCATGGGCGGCGGGCCGGGAGACGTGCCAGCGCTGCGGCGTCTCTGCGAAGCCGAGTCCGACGTCTCCCTGAACGAGGTGCGGCCCATCCTCTACTGCTTGCGGGACCTGGTGGAGGACGCGTGCGCCGCGAATCACGAGGCGCAGGTCCGCGGCTGCCTGACGCGACCGCCCGCCTGCGAGCCCGACGACGCATCGCGCGCCTGCGACGACCTGCGGGAGACGTGCTCGAGCCTGGGCCTCGACACGTGCTGGTGGGGCATGAAGGCGGCGCGTAACCCGGAGCACGTCACCACGTGCTTCGAAGACGCCCGCGCGGGCGAGTCCTGCGACGAGCGCTTCCTGCGGTGCGCCTGGGGGCTGTGAGCGAGGCAGCATGGGGACGCCGGATCCGAAGGTCGATGCGTTCGTGAGCCGCGCCAAGACCTGGCGCGGTGAGATCCAGAAGCTCCGCTCGATCCTGCTCGATCTGGGCCTCGACGAAGGGCTGAAGTGGGGCAAGCCGTGCTTCATGTTCGAGGGGAAGAACATCGCCATCATCCAGCCCTTCAAGGCGCACTGCGCTCTGATGTTCTTCAAGGGCGCCCTCCTCGAGGACACCCACGGGCTGCTGCGGAGCCAGGGGGAGAACACCCAGTCGGCCCTGCGCCTGGAGTTCACCAGCGAAGCCCAGGTGACGAAGAAGGTGCTGAAGTCCTACGTGACCCAGGCGATCGCGGTGGAGAAGGAGGGGCGCGAGGTCGAGTTCAAGGCGAAGGACGAGCTCGAGCTCCCGGAGGAGCTGACCCAGATCCTGAAGAAGGACCGCAAGCTCGCGAAGGCCTTCGAGGCGCTGACCCCGGGGCGCCGACGAGGCTACGTCCTCCACTTCTCCAGCGCGAAGCAATCGCGGACGCGCACCGCCCGCATCGAGAAGAGCATCCCGAAGATCCTCGCCGGGAAGGGCCTCCAGGAGGACTGAGCCCCGGCTTCGTCGCAGACGCCGCTGGCGAGGGACGTGGCGCGGGGCGGTGGGCGCATTCGCGCTCGTGGTGTCGGGCAATGAGGGCGTCCGTCACGGTGAAGTGACCAGTCACGGGCGCGAAGACTGGCCCGGTGGTCGGACGACGCCCTGAGCTCCAGCGCGCGTCGTAGGTGTGAAAGCCATCCTCTTTGGGTACAGTCGCGCCATGTCGGCGCGGCCTCGAGATCCTGCGGCTCGCACCCGCGCCGTGGGCAGCGAGGCGCTTCAGCGGCTGCGGCGGGGTGAGTGCACGCTGGAGCAGTATCTCGACGAACGGATCGAGCGAGCCATGCAGCGCTACGGACGCCTCATCGGTGACGAACATCGAGAGATGTTGCGCGAAGTGCTGCTGGCGCAGGCCCTGGTGGACCCAGTGATCCTCGAGTACGTCGGGCGCGCCGCCGGGCGTGAGTTCCCACCGGGATCCGATTGATGCAGCGCCTCCACGCAGCGGACGCACCCGGGGTGCTCGAGCGCTTTCACGAGCACCTCTACCTCGTGGAGGTCTCCGCCAAGCAAATGATCCGCGCGTTGCGGTGGCGCGTGGATCTCGACGAGCTCGTGAGCGCGGGCCGCGAAGGGTTGTGGGAGGCGGCGCGGCGCTACGACCCGGACAGCTCCGTTCCCTTCAAGGGCTTCGCTGGTTATCGCGTGCGAGGGGCGATGATCGATCATCTCCGGCGCACGGCGGCGGTGCCCCGCCGCGCCTACGAGCGGCTCGTCGCTGTCGAAGCTGCACATCTCGTCAGCGAGGGCTTGGCGGAGCGGCGCATGTCAGAGCGGCGCATGTCAGAGCGCGCTCGTGAGCCCGAGGTCGCCGCCGAGGCGGTGGTCGATGACCACCTCGCGTCGATGGTGCTCGCGCAGGCGGTGCAGTTGGCCGCGGGCCAGACAGACATCGTGGAGGCGCAGGTCACCCCTGAGGAGGCCTATGAACATGCAGAGCTCCGGGCGGCGGTGCGCGCCGCCGTGGGTTGCCTCCGGCCCGCCCAGGCCGAGGTGATCCGTCGGTTCTATTTCGAACGCCAGGATTTCGGGCAGATCGCGGGGGCGCTGAACATGAGCAAATCCTGGGTGAGCCGGACGCACGCGCGAGCCATCACGCGGCTATCCGTGCGGCTGAGGGCGCTCGCGGAGGACGACCTCCCTTAGGATCGGGGGCGGCGTACGCCGCTGGAGAACGCCGTAGCGAGCCAACGGACAAGCTCGTGAGCGGCGCTCCCCCGCGCGGAGAGTTGGACGTCGCCGAGGGTGGAGATGCGCTTCTCGTAGCTGGCTCCCCGTGACTTCATGAAATGGTCCAGGTCCTCGAGGTCCAGGAGCATGGGCGCCGTCTCGCCGTGCTGATCGAAAAATGGGGCGAGCAGAGGGGGCACCCAGCCCGGCGCCACCGTGACCTCCCAGAGCGGACCAGCAGGGCTCTGATCAGCAGAGCTCTCCCCGATCCGCGTGCAGAAGAGATCGAGGTGTTCGTCTCTCGGGGCCTTCGATGCGGTGGGTGCGGTCATGAGCGGCTCCTGGCCTGCTACCACGCGGCGCGCGTGGTGTTCCGGGGACGTAAGGTCATGAGGTCGGCGAGAAACTCCTGCGCGGAAGGATAGCGCTGCTCACGCTCGAATCGGAGGGCTTGCGCGAGGATCGCGTCGAGCTCCCGCGGGATCACGGCGCCGAGACGTCGGGACGGCGGCTCGAGCCGCTGCCGCTCGTAGTCGAAAGGGCCTTCCCCGACGAGCATTTCGTACAGGACGACGCCCATCGAGAAGGTGTCCGTGCGGTGATCGAGCTCCTCTGCGCGATGAGCTTCGGGGCTCATGTAGCGGATCGAGCCGACGAGGCTCCCCGTGCTGGTGCCTATCCTGGGGAGGTCGGGCGGAGGTTCGAGGACGCGCGCGACACCGAAATCCAGAATTTTTACCGTCGGCTCCGCGGGGTCGAGGGCGGACGACGTATCCAGGAACAGGTTCTCTGGCTTGACGTCCCGGTGCACGATCCCCGCAACGTGGGCAGCCGCCAGGCCGGACAGCGCCTCGCAGCCGATGCGCACCGCCTGCTCCACGGGGAGGCGGCGGACGCGCCGGAGCTCTTCGGCGAGAGAGGTTCCTTCGAGGAGCTCCAAGACCAGGCATGGTGTCCCGTCGGTCACCCAGAAGTCGACGAGCTCGACCACGTGGGGATGCCGGAGCTGCGCCAACGCGCAGGCCTCCAGGTGCAAGCGCTCCACGACCCCGCGCTGCTCGATGAGGTGCTCGTGCACGAGCTTGAGCGCGAACCGCTTCAGAAGGAGTTCGTCGAGGATGACGAAGACCTCGCCCATGGCGCCCGCGCCGAGCGACCCGACGAGCGAGTACCGGGTTCCCTCCAGCAGCTGTGCGACGCGCTGAGCTCGTGTGGCTGGGACTTGGTAGAGCGGCATGGCTCCCGACTCTATCTGTGTGTCGGTCCGATGGGCACGGCCAAAGGGTCTGCGTCACGCGCAGCGGCGTCGCCACGCGCTCCGCGGGACCCGCGTCCTCGGTGGTTTGCAGGATAGGCTGACGGGCCCCAGGGGTGAGCCCCTCGGATGACAGGTGCGGCTCCCGCCGGCTGTCGATTTCTGCAACGCCACGCGCTCCGTGACCGATAAGTAGGGGTCAGGTGCGCTCCGCCCATGGGAGCAGTTCCCCCCTTCGGCTCCCGCATGCCGCCAGGAGGCGCACCTGACCTTTGTTGACAGCGGCGGCCAGTGGGGATCGCCGCATTTGGGTGGACAGACGACGACCGCGATGAGCCCTCGTCGATTTCTGCAACGCCGCGCTCTCCGTGACCGATAAGTAAGAGTTGGGCGACCTCCGAGTGGGACACGCCGACCAGCGATGGCGGGTAGACGGACCTTTGTCTTCCGCGAGCCGTGCGGCGCCCCGGACGCGGGCTGAAGTCGTCAGAGAAAGGAACAACGAAATGAGAAATAGGGCGTTCATGCGGCTCGGCTCGATCATCGGGCTCACGAGTCTCGGCCTCGCAGCCCTCGGGGTTGCCTGTGATTCGGGCAGGCCCGACGAGCCCGTGCCACGGGCTCGAATCTCACAGCACCAGGAGCAGACGTACTCGATCGAGCTTCGGGTCCCTGCGACCGTGGTCCCCTTCGCGCCCGTTCTCGTGGCGTCGGAGCGCATGAAGATCGGCGCCGACGCGGTGATCGACCCGGCCGACGGCGACGGTGCTCCCGTCGTGGCCCTAGGCAATGACCTGTTCCGTGTGGAACCCGGCGCAGCTCTGAACGACGTATGGAGTCGCGGCCCGCTGGACCTGAGGGACGGAACGCACGTGGGCGGCACGATCCACGCGGCGGAGCTGTCCACGGGGCACGACGTGACGCTCGATGGGCAGTACGACTTCGACCCCGTCTTCGAGCCGGAGGTGAAGCTCGGCTGGCAGGTGACCTATCCCGAGGTCAGCGGGGCGGCAGTGCATCTGGAGCCCGGTCAGACGAGTGTGCTCCCGCCAGGGCGATACGCGTCGGCGCGTACCGCCCGGGACGCCACCCTGAAACTCACGAGCGGAAGCTACTACTTCGATCAGGGCCTGGAGCTGGACTCGCAGGGCGTGCTCGAACTCGATCAGAGTGGAGGTGCGGTCGCTGTCTACGCGAACCGGGTACACTTCCGGGGATCCGTCCACACGACCACTGCAGACCGGCCGAACCTGCTGATCGCCGCGCTGGGGAACGAGCCCGTGTTCGTGGAGAGCTCCTACGACGGCGCGCTGTTGGCCCCTCGCGGGTCGATCGTGCTGCGGCACGTCGAAGGAGGGCACTCGGGCTACTTCGCGGCCAAGGAGATCGAGGTAGATGCCCGCGCGCAGGTGCACTATCGGCTGCCTCGCGCCGTCCTGGAGGTCGCGGGGATCGATCCCGACGAATGTCTGTCCGTGGGTGCTCTTCCGGCACCCGATGAGGTGCCGGTGGGAGAGGTGGTGCAGATCGAGTCCACCTCCTGTCAGGCGGCGTGCAACCCAAAGGCGCTGTGTTCTGGCCACGGCACCTGCGTCGCGGGCGGCACGGAAGGGGGGATTACCTGCGATTGCGAGGCGGGTTGGACGGGAGCAGAGTGTGAGGTCCCTGAGCTCGTCGTGCCGACGTCGACGGGACCCGCGCCCCCGTTGACTGGATCCGGGCCCGCCGAGGAACGTGTCGATGCCTTCATGGACTGGATCCTCCGAGCGAGGGTGGCGGAGATCCCGAAGGCGCTCGAGCGGACCTTCGCGGTGCACGGGGACGAGACCCTCGGCGCTGCTCTGGTGAACCGCTTCAACGCGGTGCGGGACAGCGACGCGATGGAAGCGCTGATGGTCCTGAGCGTGCTGGGCGAGATTCGCACCGACGCTGGCTACGACCTGTTCGTGAGTGTCCTCGCCGAGCCTCTGCCCCCACCTTCCGAGGGACACGGCGAGAACCCCGAGCGGGGCCGGCTCCTCGGATATCAGATCAAGGCGGTGCATGGCATCGGCTACCTGTTCACCCCTGCGGCGGACGCCAAGCTCCTCGAGCTCGCGGACCAGCACGAGGCCCAGGTGGTGCGGGCCCAGGCCATTCGAACGTACACGTTCCGGCAGGGGAACGGGGCGCGAGACATCGCGCGCGCCGCGGCCCGCCCGGAAGAGCAGTGGTTCGTCGACCGGTTCGAGAATCGTGACCTCGACTCGGGCAAGACGTTCGACGAGCGCTTGGAAGAGTTCACCACCAAGCACCCCGACCTGGTACAGCCGGCACAGCCTTGAAATCGCGGAGGACAAGCACATGAACCGATCGAAGCTTCAGCAAGCATACAAAAAGGGACTCGGCCTCCTCGCAGCCCTCGGGACGCTGTACGGGGGGGACGCCTTCGCCCAGGCCGGGTCGTTGTGTGGGTTGTCACGCACCACGGACGACTTCGGCGTCTATACGGCGATCGAGGACTCCGCCCCGCACAACGGGGTGCCGTACGGGGACGCCTGGGTCGCGTTCCACAACTACCACTACAACACCCCCGCGGAGGCCTGGAACCACGTGGGCTTTCGGACCACGTGGGGCTCTCCGGACATGCGGGGCGAGTTCGTCAAGCACGTGTTGTCCTCGTTGGTGCTCGAACACGGCGTCGACTTCCAACAGACAGAGCCGCAGATGGTCCTGTGGGATGGTCAGCTCGTGGACATCGCCAACCACGACCAGCGAGCCTTCCACTCCA
>JAAZAA010000203.1 GCA_012514535.1 Myxococcales bacterium
CCTGCACGAACGCCGCGGCCACGACCCCGAGGACCATCCAGGCACCCAGCTGATGGAGGAGCGTGTCGAACCCGCGCAAGAACCGCGCGCCCAGAGCACCCGTTGCGCTCGCGCCGTCCACGAGGGGGCGTTCGGCGCCGTCGGGATCCACGGGGGACGGGTGTGGGGCGAGGGCACCGACGACGAGGGCGGCGACGAAGGCGACCAGCAGCGCGGCGCCGAGGCGCACCCCGGCCAGGGGCCAGCCGAGGAAATGGGCGCTGAGCACGAAGGTCTCGATGCCGAGCTCGGGCGCGGCCAGCAGGAACCCTGCGACGAGCGCGGGGGCCGCGCCGCGTCGGTGGAGCGCTTCGGAGAGGGGCAGCACGCGCTGGGACGGCAGCGCCCGGGGGGCGCCGAGCAACGCGCCGCGGAGTGCGTCCCCCCCCACCCCACGAGCCACCCCCCGAGAGCCCGGCGGAGCCCCTGGAAGTCTCGCGCCGAAAGCTTGGAGCAACGCTCCGAGGGCGAGGCCCAGCAACAGCAGGGGCGCCGTGTCCAGGGCGAGCGCCAGCAGGGCGTCGGCGATGTGCGCCTGCGTCTCGGGCGTGTCTTCGTGGTGGTGCCCACTGCCGCCGATGAGGCTCGTCGCGAACCCGGCCGCCGCCACGACCACGTCGAGGGTGCGGGCGCGCGGGGTGGTGGGGCTCTGGGCGAGCAGATCGTGGGTGACGACGTGCACGAGGAGCCCCGAGACCACCGCGGTGATCCAGCCGCCCCAGGTCTCCGCGAAGGCGGTGGGGATGGAGTTGGCGAAGTAGATGCCCGCGATGCTCGCGAGCGCCAGCCCGAAGGCGCGGAAGAGGGCGGAGCCGCGCCCCTGCACGGAGTCGAAGGCGAGCACCATGATCGCCACCACGGGCACCGCGTGGGCCGTGATCGCGGCCATGATGTCCCCATGGGAGTGGCCCGCGTGGAGCTCTCCCGTGTAGGCGCCGAGGGCCACGCCGTCGCCGAGGTGGTGCAGGAGCAGCCCGAAGTAGCTCGCCTCGAGGGTCAGATCGGAGGCTCGATCGCCGTCGCGCCCAGCCCCATCGAGCCGAGCCCGCCAGGCCAGCGCGCCGAGTCGACCGAGCCAGTGAGGCCCCAGGAGGCCCAACAACACCCCCGCGATCGCCCAGCCGCCCAGGGCGTGGAAGGCCTCCGGGAAGAGGTGGAAACAAACGACGCCCAGGGCCGCGGTGAGAGCGAAGGTGCGGATGGGTCCGAGGAGGCCAGCGCGTCGCCCTGGCATCAGACCCAGCACGGTGCCGGCCGCGACCGAGACCAGGACGACGACGATGGCTTCGGTCACTGGGTGGCCGTCACTTCTTCTCGATCTGGCTCACGTCGCGCACGGCGCCCCGAGCGGCGCTCGTGGTCATCGCCGCGTAAGCGCGGAGGGCCTGGGACACGACCCGCTCGCGAGCAGGCTTCCAGGCGTCCTTGCCCTTCGCTTCCATGGCCGCGCGCCGCGCCGCCAACGTCGCGTCGTCCACGGCGAGGTGGATGCGACGCTCGGGGATGTCGATCTCGATCGTGTCGCCTTCCTCGACCAGGCCGATGGCTCCTCCTTCGGCCGCCTCGGGGGAGGCATGACCGATGCTGAGCCCGCTGGTGCCGCCGCTGAAGCGGCCGTCGGTGAGGAGCGCGCAGGCCTTGCCCAGGTTCTTGCTCTTCAGGAAGGACGTCGGATAGAGCATCTCCTGCATGCCCGGGCCGCCCTTGGGGCCCTCGTAGACGATCACGACGACGTCTCCGGGCTGGATGCGGTCCGCCAGGATCGCCTCGCAGGCCGCGTCCTGGGAGTGGAAGACGCGCGCGCGGCCCTTGAAGACGAGGATCGACTCGTCGACGCCCGCCGTCTTCACGATGCAGCCGTCCTCGGCGATGTTCCCGTAGAGGACCGCGAGCCCGCCGTCCTGGCTGTAGGCGTGCTGCTTCTCGCGGATGCAGCCGGTCTCGCCGTCGAGATCCGCGTCCGGGTAGTACTTGTCCTGGCTGAAGGCGACGTTCGTGCGCACGCCACCGGGGGCGGCGAGCGCTCGCTGCTTGGCGGCGGCCGTGGCCGTGGGGCGTCGGATGTCGTTCTCGTCGATGGCCGCGCCGAGGGACGGGCCATGGACGGTGGGCACGTCGCGTCGGATCAAGCCAGCGCGATCGAGGGCGCCCAGGATCGTGAAGATGCCGCCGGCCCGATGCACGTCTTCGATGTGATACTTCTGTGTGGCCGGCGCGACCTTGCAGATGTTGGGGACGACCCGCGACAGGCGATCGATGTCGCTCATCGTGAAGTCGACGCCCGCCTCCTGGGCGACGGCGAGCAAGTGGAGGACCGTGTTCGTCGAGCCGCCCATGGCGATGTCGAGCGTCATGGCGTTCTCGAAGGCCTCGAAGGTCGCGACGCCGCGGGGCAGGACCCGCTCGTTGCCCTCGAGGTAGTACTCCTTGGCCATCTCGACGATGCGCTTCGCGGCGGCCTCGAACAGCTCCCAGCGGGTGGCGTGGGTGGCCAGGATGGTGCCGTTGCCGGGCAGCGCGAGGCCGAGGGCCTCGTTGAGGCAGTTCATGCTGTTGGCCGTGAACATGCCGGAGCAGGAGCCGCAGGTCGGACAGGCGGAGCGCTCGAGAGCGAGGAGCTCTCCGTCGCTCACCGCGTCGTCTCCGGCGGCGATCATGGGATCGATGAGGTCCAGCTTGCGCACCAAAGGCTTGCCGTCGCGGTCCTGGGTCCCCTCGGTGACGCCCGCCTCCATGGGGCCACCCGAGACGAAGATCGTCGGCACGTTCAAGCGCATCGCGGCGAGCATCATGCCGGGCGTGATCTTGTCGCAGTTCGAGATGCACACGAGCGCGTCCGCGCAGTGGGCGTTCACCATGTACTCGACGCTGTCCGCGATGAGCTCGCGGCTCGGCAGCGAGTACAGCATGCCGTCGTGTCCCATCGCGATGCCGTCGTCGACGGCGATGGTGTTGAACTCGACCCCCCAGCCGCCGTGCTGGTCGATGACCTTCTTGACCCGCTGTCCCACGTCGTGCAGGTGCACGTGGCCGGGGACGAACTGGGTGAAGCTGTTGGCGATGGCGACGATCGGCTTGCCGAAGTCCGAGTCGTCCATCCCGGTGGCGCGCCACAGGGCGCGGGCGCCGGCCATGTTGCGCCCATGGGTCGAGGTGCGGCTGCGAAAACCTTGCATGGCCGGCTATTTAGCCCGAAGCGGGCAGGCGCGCACCATCGGAGACGAGGTGTTCGTGGCGCTCCGACGGGCCATGAGTACACTTGCGCGCCTTGCTCCGCCCCGCGCCGCCAGCGCCTCGAACCCCCGGACGGAAAGGAAGGCACTTCGATCCATGCACCGGCTCTACCTCTCGGACCTCGACGGAACCCTGCTCAACTCGGCGGGGGAGGTGAGCGAGCGCACCCGCCAGGGCCTCGAGGAGCTGCTCCAGGAGGGGCTGCCGTTCACGGTGGCGAGCGCGCGCAGTCATTTCTCGATTCGGAAGCTGTTCGGCGACCTCGAGTTCACGCTGCCCATCATCGAGTTCAACGGGGCGTTCCTCACGGACTACCGCACCGGCCGCCACCTCGAGGTGTACGCGCTGGGGCGGGCGCTCGGGGAAGAGGTGTTCGACCGCATCACGCGGACGGGCCTGCGCCCCTTCGTGTGCAGCTACGACGGTCGAGAGGACTGCCTGCACTACGACGAGCTCGTGAACGCGGGCATGGTCTGGTACGAGGCGCGGCGACGCGCGGCGGGTGACCCACGCCTCCGCCGCACCGCGCGCTTGCGCGACACCCTCGCCGAGCAGGTGGTGAGCCTCACGGTGATGGCCCCCGACCGCCCGCGGGTCGAGGCCCTCCGCGACGAGCTGGCGGAAACCTACGGCGAGCAGCTGCAGCTGTTCTGCTACGAGAACGAGTACAGCCCGGGCAACTGGTGGCTCACGATCCACCACGCGGCGGCGAGCAAGCACATCGCGATGCGGCGCCTCCGGGAAGCCCACGCGCCCAGCGCGGAGCTCGTGGCCTTCGGCGACAACGTCAACGATCTGCTCATGCTCGAGCACGCGGACGTCGCCGTGGCCGTCGCCAATGCGGTGGAGCCCGTGCGCGCCGTGGCCGATCACGTCATCGGGACCAACGACGAGGACAGCGTCGTCGCGTTCCTCGAGGCGGCGCACCGCTCGGAGGCGTCGCCGTCACGGGCCCCTGCGCTGGACGCGGCCCTCTGAGGCGCTGCGCTCTCCGCGGCTGCCTGTTGCGTCGACCGTGCCCTCCGCCCTGCGGCCCCTGAGGGAGTGAGGGGTCGAGCGCCTTCGGAAGGGGCGCTGTCCGGACCTGTCGCGCATCGTCGATGCCGCGGCGCTCCACGCAGGTGGTCGCCGCCGCAGAGAGCACGTCGAGCCAGCGACGGAGGCGACGTGTCGACGAGGTCGTCTCGCGAGGCTGTCAAAGTCCGAGGCGAGCGCATCGCGGCGCAAGGCAGCGACAGGGGAAAAGTACGGTGTTGCCGCGAGCGCATCACTCACGAACGCCTGTTGGTCGCCGCCGACACCCGATGAAAGCGGGCGAACACGCGGAAAGGCGCGGTTCCTCGACCCATGACCCGGGAGCGCTAGCATCGCCGCATATGCGTAGCCTTTCGATGACTAGCCGTCTCTTCGCTTCTCTTGCCCTCGTGGGCATCGTCGCGGTCGCTTGTGGAAAGAAGGAGGATCTGCAGGGCTCCTGTACGGGCAACTGCAGCGCCAGTGGAGGTGAGATGAACGTCCCCGGCGACCCAGGGAACGGCTCGTCGACCGGAGGAGCGCAGAACGACACGCCCGCGGGCGAATGCGCGAAGCCCGCGGACGAGGAGGTCAGCGCCGCCCCCGAGGGGGCCACCGCGCAGCTTCAGGGGGACGACTCGATCGAGGTGACCCTGCGGACCAACCACCTCGGCTACGCCGCGGAGGGCACGAAGCGAGCGGTGGTGGCGGCGAGCGGGAGCCTCAGCTCGTTCCAGATCATCCGCGCGAGCGATCAGAGCGTGCGCTACGAGGGGGAGCTGACCTCCCTCGGATCCTTCGACGCATGGGGCAGCTCGCAGCAGCACTACGTCGCGGATTTCACGACGCTGCGGGAGGACGGCACGTTCCAGCTCCTCGTCAACGGGCAGACATCGGAGGAGTTCCGGATCGGCGCGCGCATCCATTTCGACGCGACGTTCACGGACGTCCTCGGGTTCTTCAACGGCTCCCGCGCGGACGAGGCGGACGTGTGGGCCGCGGACGCCGCGATCCCCAAGGAGGACAGCGGAGGTTCCTATGACGTGCGCGGCGGCTGGTACGACGCCTCGGGGGACATCTCCAAGTACCTGTCGCACCTGTCCTACGCGAACTTCATGAACCCCCAGCAGATCCCCCTCACGGCGTGGGCGCTCGCGTGGGTGCACGACGAAGCGGGAGAGCTCCTCGCGGCCAAGGGGCTCAAGTCCCAGGTGCAGGAGGAGGCGCTGTGGGGCGCCGACTACCTGGTCCGCGTGCTCGATCCCGACGGGTACTTCTACATCAACGTGTTCGACACCTGGACGGGCGAGCTGGACCAACGGAGCATCTGCGCCTTTCGAGATTCGGAGGGGACGAAGCTGTGGGAGTACCAGGCCGCATTTCGTGAGGGCGGCGGCATGAGCATCGCCGCGCTGGCGCGGATAGCGTCCTGGAGCGCGTCGGGATCCTTCTCCGCGGGGGAGTACCTGGCCGCGGCCGAGCGCGGCTTCGCCCATCTCCAGCAGCACAACACCAGCTACTGCGACGACGGCAAGGAGAACGTCATCGACGACTACACGGCGTTGATGGCTGCCTCCGAGCTGTTCGCGGCCACGCAGAAGGACGAGTACCTCACGGCGGCCCGGTCGCGGGCCAGCGCGTTGCGGAGCCGCCTCCACAGCGCGGGCTACTTCATCGCCGACGATGGCTCGCGGCCCTTCTGGCACGCCGCCGACGCGGGGCTGCCCGTGGTGGCTCTGGTGCGCTACGCCGAGGTGGAGACGGACGCGGAGGAGCGACGGAACGCGCTCGACACGGTGGAGCGTCACCTGGACTACCTCCTGGACGTGACCTCCGAGGTCACCAACCCCTACGGGTATGCGCGCCAGCACGTGAACACGGGCGGCGGGGTGCGCACGAGCTTCTTCATCCCCCATGACAACGAGACGGGGTACTGGTGGCAGGGGGAGAGCGCGCGCCTCGGCTCCCTGGCGACGGCGGCGCTCCTCGGGGGGCGAGCGGTGGCGTCCGCCGACGGCTGCCCGGGCAAGGCCTCGCGCGAGCAGGTCACCTACGCCATCGATCAGATCGACTGGATCCTGGGCAAGAACCCCCTCGACATGTCGTTCTTGCAGGGCACCGGGCGCAATCATCCGCCCGCGTACTGCAGCCACAAGGCGCAGCACAGCACCCTGGACGGCGGCATCTCCAACGGGATCACGGGCTCGGAGAC
>JAAZAA010000204.1 GCA_012514535.1 Myxococcales bacterium
GGCCGCCTTGCTCATACTGGAAGGTGCCCGTCCCCTGCGGGCTCCAACCCTTGGAGGAAAGATGAGTTTTCTGCGTACTCGCTTGCTGCGCCTCGCGGCCCTGGCGGCCCTGAGCTCCACCCTGATCGGTTGTGGCGACGCCGAGGAAGGCGACGCGGGAGCCGGAGGTGGGATGACGGACCCCGAGGCCCCCGCCTCTTGCGACATCCTCGCCTCCGTGACGGGCACCTACACCGTCACCGGCGATCCAACGGACAACGAGCACCGCGGGGCGACGACGAACGACCACCAAAGGGGAACCATCGTGGTCGCCGACGACTTTGGCATCGACTTCGACGAAGGCATCGCGTTCTCGGGAGCGGACATCGCGACCTGTTATGACCGCACCAACCAAGATCACGATCGCCGAATTCAGGTGAGCTACGACTCGGACGACAGCGGCCGGGTGATCAACCTGTACCTCACGGCAGAGGGCGACGTGGACGAAGTCCAGTTTCGGCACAGCAACGAGGGCGTCAACGTGCGCGCGCTCGTCAGCAAGGATTGAGCCCCCTCCGCGCCCTCGACCCAGGTTCGTGTGCTCACAGATTTCTCCCGGCCGTTGAGCGCTGCGGGTCACCGAGACCCAGGCCATGGGCACGAACTGCGCGGCGCTCCAACGGACGCGGCTGGGCGCACAGGGGGAGCAGCCCTAGAGCACCGACGAGCAAGCCGCGCAGTGACCTCCGTCCCCCTCTGATCTCCCTCTCGGAGGGGTCACAGCTACCCCAAGCCAGACGCGAGATTCACCCCGCCCCCGCAGGCGCCCCAGATCCGCCCCAGGGCCCCCCGAGCAGCAATCCTGACCACAGATGCCAATCCGACCCAGGGGAGCTAGAATGCCCCCATGCAGGCGGACAAGTTGCGCGCAGGGCTCCTAGCGCTTCCTCCGAACGAGCGTGCGGAGCTAGCCCACGTGCTCCTGGAAAGCCTGCACGACCAGGAACCCGAGCCTGGCGCCGAGGCGGCTTGGCGTGCCGAGCTCGACCGACGCGCCCAGGCCGTTGCCGATGGAACGGCCGAGCTCGTCGACTGGGAAGACGCTCGAGCTCTCATCACCTCTCGCCTGAAGGCTGCTCGTGGAGGTCGAACTTCTCGCTGAAGCGGAGGAAAAGCTCCACGACGACGCTGCCTGTCGCGTCTTGCCCTACCGACCCAACTGGCTACCCTGACGAGGGTTGGTTCCCTCGATGAGCTCCTCAATCATCGCTTACTCCCTGGACGACCTTTTCGTTCATCAAGACTCCGATTGGGTCACCGATACGATTGCTCCGGTGCTCGCATGGGTCTCTGCGAAAAGCCGCGGCAAGCCCCCGTACCGTTTCGAGGTGGAGCACAAAGCTCCACGTAAGTATCGGGTCGTGCACATCGACCTGAGCTGGGATGACGCCCGACTCGAACGAATCGTCCCCGGCGTGCTTGCTCACGCTGACCGGCTCCGTACACGTCGCAGTCCTCAACGGGAGCA
>JAAZAA010000205.1 GCA_012514535.1 Myxococcales bacterium
GCACCTGCACAACCCAGGTGTAATGCACGTCATCACAGCGCAACGGCCCACTGGGTCGAGCGACCTTCCGGGGAGCCGGAGCATGCCTCAAAGGGCACCCCGCGTGCGTTGATCGATGTCAACGCGCGTCGTCAACGGGCGCCGCGATCCGCGACCGCTCCCAACGGCCACACGCCGGCCGTCACTCCACGTCCGCGTCGCGCTCCGACACGACCTCGAGGTACTTGCCGCGGGCGGTGCGTTCGATCGACGGGACGTAGCTCAGCTCCGGACGCAGCCCGGGCAGCGCCTCTTCGACGACGCCGCGGATCCGCGCCTCCTCGTCCTCGCTCAGGGTGCGCTTCGCCACCAGCCGCACGAGGAGCGACCCATCGCGGCGCTGGACGAGCTGCCACTGGGCCAACGCGCCCATCTCGATGAGCGGAGCGAACTCGAAGAACGGCCAGATGCGGCGGCCATCGGGCAGACGAATCATCGTCCGCTCACGCCCCACGATCCGACGCAGCCGCGGAAAGCCTCGGCGCGGGCGATCGCCCGTCTGCTCGGGGATCGGCCCCACCTCTGCGTAGTCCCCCACCTCGTAGCGCACGAGGGGACGCAGCAGATCGTGGAGCGTGGTCACGACGACGCGCCCGACCTCACCGGGCTCACAGGGGGAGCCATCGTCCCGCAGCACCTCGACGATCGCGTTCTCCGACTGCACCAGGTAGCCGTCCTCATCGGGCACCTGCGTGGCGAGGAAGCCCACCTCGTTGGCGCTGTAGGTCGCCAGACAGCGCGCGCCCCAGGAACGCCGGCACAGCTCGACCAGCTCCTGGGAGACCGGCTCGGACGACAACGCCACCGCCCGGAGGAACGAGAAGCGCTCCCCCCGCCCCTCGCTCGCCTTCAACAGCGCGAGCAGGTTGGAGGGATACGTCACCAGGTACGCGGGGCGTTTACGCTCGATCCATGTCAGCTGCTCGTGAGTGTCCGCCTTGAGATCGAGCGTCAGCCCGAGGCCTCGCCCCAGGGGCTCTGCCCACCGCCCCGCCACCGCGCCCTCGGGAGGATCGGCCTGCCCGGGCGGCGTAGGCCCGGTGATGAACGCGCACGTGGCGTCCGGATCAAACCCTTGCCACGACAAGAACCGAAGCCGCAGCACGCTCGCCCAGTCTCCGCTCGCGCGACTGCCGGGCGTCATCAGCGGCCTCCCGGTGGAGCCCGACGTGCTCGTCCGCGACACGACCCGGAAGGCGGGAGGCGGCTCGCGACACTCGAACTCCTCGCCGCGCTCTTGGAGCTCGCTGCGGGTGAGCAGCGGTAGCTCGAGAACGTCCTCCCAGGTCAGAGCAGCCCCCTTGCGGAGCACGGAGGCGAGCCGCTCCCGGTACGCGGGGATACCCCGGGCGATCGCGGGAAACCACTGCACCAGGTGCCGCAGCTGAGCGCTCCGCAGGTCCTCGAAGGAGGCGCCTTCGTGCTGGCGCAGCGTCTCGAGGATCCGCGCACGCGCCCCCGCCCCTCCTTGAGCAAGAAGCAAAGTGATGCGACTGAGATCAGGGACCACGTGAGACTCCAACCGCTACTGTAGGACAGCATGCGCATGTCGAAAGCGCGCCGACACGCGAACTAGCAACTAGATCCTGACCGAACGATTCCCTATCCTGGGTCGGTTCACCGCCTGGCCTCGTCGACGATGCGGTGTTCGTTCCTCGTACCACTCTCGGGAGTCTCATGAAGATCACGCGTCATGTCTTGTCTTTGATTGCGCCGGCCGTCGCCGCCACGTGCCTGTTCATGGGCTGCGGTGACGGAGACACCATCCAAGTAGACAACAACAACGTCACCTGCGCCGAACCGGGACAGAGCTACTGTAACGGCTCGAGCTCCGGCGTCGTGTGCGCCGAAGGCAGCACGAAGGGCGTCCAGTTCTCGTGCGCTCAGGGGGAAATCTGCCAGGAGGGCGCCTGTGTAGGTCAGTGTGAGCCCGACGCGACGGAGTGCGTCGGCGAGCACGCCTACCGGACCTGTAGCGGGGACGGCAGGCAGTGGGTCCCCGCCGCTTGTCAGCCGGGCCAGCGCTGCGAGGACGGCGCCTGCGTCACCATCCCCGAGCCCACGCCCCCCTGCTCGGACGGAGAGGCTCGCTGCGCCGACGGAAAGACCCGAGAGATCTGCAACGACGGTGAGTGGGAGGAGCAGAAGTGCCCGTCGAAGACCGCGTGCAGCGACGGCGCCTGCGTCGGCGAGTGCACCGTGGGAGAGACCCGCTGCGACACGACGACGCACGACCTGACCTCCATGCTGTTCGCGGGCGCGCCCCCCAACTTCAGCGTCGTTTGGTCTTGCAAGGATGGGCGGGAGTGGACCGTCGAGCCCTGCGCCAGCGACGAGCTGTGCGGCTACTCGGGCCTCGATCCGGCCGCGACGGCGCAGTACCAGTCGGAGGTCCAGAACTGGTGGTTCAACACGATGATCTTCTTCGAGAGCAGCGGTGACGCGGGGATGATCCCCCCTTCCCCGCAGCCTCCTACGCTCTCCCCGGGGGCGGTGGCGTCCTGCGTCAAGGATCCCTGCGCCGAGGCGCTCGAGGTGAGCTTCGCGTCCATGCCCTTCGCCTTCTTCGAGTCTCCGACAGGGGTGCGCGCCTGCGGCCTCCCCGAGGACGAGTCACCCCACGAGACGCTCGTCCAGTGCAGCGGCCTCCCCCCCTACGTCCCGCTGAAGCTGCAGACCACGACCTGCGGCGAGGGCACCGCGTGCGCTCCGAATTATCCGCAGCGAGGCTGCGCCGTATACGAGTGCACTCCGGGCGAGACCAAGTGCGACGGGGACTACATCCTGACCTGCGACGCCCTCAACCTCGACTTCTACTCGAGCAACTGCACCTACGGCTGCGCCGAGACGGACGGCGAGGCCAGCTGCAACGATCCCCCGCCCCTCTGATGCTCCGTGTTCAATCGGGGACGCGCCCTGGGTTCGTCCCCGAAGAACCCTCCGTTCACCCGTTTCGCCCTGCTCTCTCACCCGGCGCACGGCCACTCCGGGATTGCAACGCACGAGCCACCCGCGGTAGATCTCCTCGCTCGAGGGCGAACGAGTGGACCCGACGCGACGCGCGTCCGGGCACTTGCTCGTCGTACGCTCGGACTTCGCGACAACCGAGCCGCTCGAGGCGC
>JAAZAA010000206.1 GCA_012514535.1 Myxococcales bacterium
ATGGCAAGGTGCGCACTATCACGCGACGGTCCTACGGCCTTCATTCTGCCTCAGCCCTTATCGCGCTGATCCATCTCTGCTGCTCAGGCCTCACGCTGCAGCCCGCTCACACCACCCCGCCCTTCCACCAAACCTGATGGAGAGCCCAGATGTCGTACGGTTATGGCGGGGCATACGCCGAAGGCGGGATCGGCGGCGCTCTGCAGGACATCCGATTCGAGCCGTCGACATCTCATCCGGTTCGCCGCCGTCGCCCCTTGGCGGCGCGGACACCGATGGCCACGCATACCGCCGCCATGACGATCAGGAGCGGGATGCTCCAGTGCAGCAGGTCGCCGAGCGGTATCCCTCGATGCATTTGCGTGGCCACCCACGCGGCGCATAGCGACGTCCCGGCGAGCGCCCCCACCACCAAGCCTTCCCCTGCGGAACGGCTCTTCGGCGCGACGAACGCATACCCGACCGCCGTGCTCACGAGCGCGAGCGCGAGATACAAGCACGAGCCGCCATACCACCACGGCTCGTGCGGAATCCGTGTCACCGGATCGACGGTGACCAGCAAGGGCACGGTGACCAGGTAGGCTCCGAGACCGATCAGCGGCGCCGCGAAGGCAATCAGGACAGCGAAGCCAACGACACGCATCGTCCACAATCCTGCACCAAGCGGCGCCCGGGCGACACCGAGCGCGTTCGCCGCTACCCGACGCGCTCGGTGTCTCCCGTCACTCCGTCACGCCGTCACTCCGTCGCCGCCTCCGCCAGCTGCCGCCCTCCGGCTGTCCATCGAGCTCGGCCGTATCCGGCTCCGGCGCGCTGGGCTCTCCCAGGTCCGCGACTTCGATGGGCTCGTCCTCGGAGCCGGAGGTCCGGCGCTTGAAGAAGCCGAGCTTGCGGAGGGTGGCGCGGCTCTTGATGGCGACCCGGGCGATGGCGCTCGCGCGCCTGCGCTGCGCGTCATCGAGGAGGTCGCCGGCGACCGGCTGGACGATCTGGTCGTCACCGGAGCGGGGGCGGACCCTGCACGCGCTGTCGTGGTCTCGGCTCGCGCTCGAGTGGGACGCGGACGCGTGGTAGCGATTCCTGACGCGGAGAATCCGCTTTGATCCGAGCCCGCGGCTTCTCCCTCGACCTGCCCGATCGTTGCCCTCCCCCGGGATACGCTCGTTGCTCGCGTGGGGACGACGTGCGTACCATCCAGGGATCCATGGCGACTCACCACGAAAGCACGCAACTTGCGCCTCGAACTCCGCGAGGGTCCAGGGTGCTCGTGCCCTCACGGGGAAGTCCCTGGCAAGACAATCACCCGTTTCGACTAGGGCTCCTCCTCCTCGCTCTGACAGCAAGCACCTTCGCCTGTTCATCAGGGTCTCGAGCCGAAGCAAGCAATGTGGCCGGCTCGACCGGCAACGGCAATCAGACGAGCGGCGGTGCTAGCAATCCCGATGGAAGCGCGAGCGGCGGCGCGGCTGGCGCCGGGCAAGGCTCCGGCGGAACGTCCGGCGGCGTCCCCGCCGATCCCTGCCCTGCTCTGGTGCTCGAGACCGAACAGTTCATCGCTGGAGCGAGCTCGGACGAGGTGCGCTGGCGGGACGCCGAGTGCAAGCCGCGCAGCGCGGCGCTCGTGCGGGTTGGCGGCGGCTACGTGCGCCGAGTAACCTACGATTTTGGTGGCTCTCCTCGAGTCATCACTGGCACGGGCGCCGCGGGCCATAGGGGCTGGGGCTACACCGTCAACCACTACGGTCAGACAGCGACGATCGGCCAGGACTTGCCTGGACGATTCGGCGCCGTCTTCATCGGCAAACACCACACGATCTACGAGTACGAATCCACGCCGAGGATCGCCGGGCACGATGTACCCGTCACCCAGCATTGGTTCTTCGCCACCGGTCGGACGAACCCGGTGCTGGCGACGACCTACGACATGACGGACATACCGGCCGGCGCGCTCGTCGCCGACATCCGTACGCACTATGGCGACTTGGCCTGGGACGGCGATGGCTCGGACGCCGTGATTTCTGGCGTCGGCTGGGGCGACCGGCGCAAGTTCCGAACGACCTCCGCGCCCCTCACGGCGAACAGCTCTTGGGATTACACGGAGCTCAACACCGTGCCCTACGTACACGCCTGGGCAACGGAAACCGACGCCGAAATGGGCGCGGTGCAAACCGAAACCTACGCCCAGCACGACGCGGGCGGCTACTGGTTCTACGATAACTGGGGGAAAACTTCCGACGATCAATCATGGGTCGACGGACAGTCGACAGTGATGACCCCCGACTGGAACTGGACCTACCAAATCAATCAGTACGAGCTCTGCTTCTACGACCCCAGCTGCCTGGACATGCCGACCCGCTCCCATCGCTTGGCCTGGGGCACGAACTATGGCGCTCTGGGCGGGCTCTCCGACGCTGGCACCGGGCGCGCGGACCAGTATGTCACCTACGGAGACCAAGATCTCGCCGTCGGTCACCCCTACCAGAGCTACTCCGTTTTCATGGTACTCGGGCAGTTTTCCGAGACGCCCACCGAAGCTCAAGTCAGCGAAGTCGAAGCCATCCAGCAGACGACGCTCGAGCCGAGCGTCGGCGAGCTCGTCACCGAACTACCCGGCGGTGTGGGGCGTACCGACAGCGTACCGCTCACCCTACCCGGCTTCGACCCACGCTACGCCACCTTCAATCTGCGGGCGGCGGGCGGCCTGGTCGAGCTTTCGATCGATACAGAGCTGCTCGAAAATCCGGTCTTCGTCGTACAAGGCATCGAGCAGCCTAGCGTCGTCACCTTGAACGGCCAGAGTCTCGCGGAGGACGCAGGCTACTTCGCGTCCCCCGACCCGGATCGCGGCCAAGTGTGGCTCACGATTCGCGCTGCCCTGCGCGGCACCAACACGCTCATCATCCAGTGAGCACGGACCCCAGTGAGCACAGGGCCCGTCTCTCGGGCGTCGCGCAAAGTATTCTGGAAGAGGTGAGGCCCGACGTGCTGGTCGTGCGTGACGGCGTGGAGCCTCGAGGGGCTGACGCGGACCTCCCATCGACTCTCACCGCCGACCTCTATGGGATGGCGAGGCAGACCAATGTCTCGAACGGGCGCAGGTGCTCGAGAAGGTCTCCCTCTTCTCACTCCGTCACCGGCTCCGCCAACTGCCGCGCCTCCGGCTGTCCATCGAGCTCATCGGTGTCGGGCTCCGTCGCGCTGGGCTCTCCAAGGTCCGCGACTTCGATGGGCTCTTCGTCCGGGCCGGAGGTGCGGCGTTTGAAGAAGCCGAGTTTGCGGAGGGTGGCGCGGCTCTTCTCGGTCGAATCACGCGTCTTCTTCGCTATTTGCCCGCCATCAGCGCGCCCGCCCACCGTTGAAAGCCCAGCTGCGCCTCCGGCTCTCCATGGTGGAGCGCTATGCGGCGCGGTGACGGAATGGCCCGTAGCCAGCGCAGGAGCTCCAGTCGGTCCGCGTGGGCGGAGAGCCCGCTCAGGGTCTCGACGGTGGCGCGCACGGGAACCG
>JAAZAA010000035.1 GCA_012514535.1 Myxococcales bacterium
AGCGGCGGAGGCGACGGAAGCGGCGGAGGCGACGGAAGCGGCGGAGGCGACGGAAGCGGCGGCGGGGGAGGCGCTCCCCACGTCGTTCCCGGCACCGACGAACATTTCACGCTCCTGTTCCGGGACGACTTCGACGACCTCGACACGAGCCGCTGGCAGTTGATGACGCACTCCTGGGACACGAACCTGGCGCTGTTCTCCGCAGACACGGTGTCCGTCGAGGACGGCCACATGACCCTCCGCCTGCTCCCGGCGCCGGAGGGCACGGTCGACGACACCGGCGCCACGAAGCCCTTCCTGGGCGCGGAGGTCCGCTCCCGGGACACCCTCACCTACGGGCGCGTGCGCGCTCGCGCGAAGCTGGCGAAGGGTTCGGCGGTGATCTCGTCCCTCGTCACCATCTACACACCCTGGCCCGCGGACGACTGGAACGAGCTCGACATCGAGTGCCTGGGCAAGGACCCCCAGAACATCCAGTTCAACGCGATGGTCTACACGGGGCCCCCCACGACCCCGCCCGTGACCACCTCCGTGAGCCCCACCCAGGACCCGCTGCTCGTCGACCTCGGCTTCGATCCCAGCGAGGACTTCCACGAGTACACGATCGAGTGGACTCCGGAGGGTGCGTTCTTCTTCGTCGACGGGGAGCTGCTCCGCACCTGGACCAAGTCCATCGATCGGATGACCTTGCCTCAGAACGTCTTGCTCACGATCTGGGCGTCGTCGTCCGTGGGCTGGGCGGGACCCGTGAAGGACGAGACCGCCGGCGCCTCCGCGGTGTACGACTGGGTCGAGCTGTACACCTACGACCGCTGAGCGCTCGAGGAGCGAGGCCAGAGCTCGGCGCGGTACCGCTCGAAGCAGCGCGCGCCCGCCCGCAGCCGCAGGAGCGCCCCTTCGGCGATGAGGGGAGCGCAGGCCGGGTCGGCGGCGACCAGCGGGCGCAGCACCTCGCGGTTCCAGGCGATGGAGTGACGCACGTCGAGGGTGGCGTGGAGAGCGAAATAGCGGCGGGCTTCCCCGTTCACGCCGAGGCGCTTCAGCCCCGCGTTCACGTGCTCGGCGCGGCCGGGGGCGGTCAGCTCGATCGCGCCGAGGGCGCCGATGGCCTGGTACGTGTAGTGGCGGTTCATGGCGAGCGCCAACATCAGGTTGCCGAGGGCCAGGCTCTCCCAGACCACCTCGCCCCGGGCGTCGAGCTCGAGGGTCGCCGCCAGGTGCTCGAGCATCGGGCCGTGCATGCCCCCCGCGTGGCCTTGCCCCATCTCGTCCCAGTAGTTGCGCGCGAGCTCCAGCTTCGGCCGGGTGGGCAGCTTGAGCTGGGTGAGCGCGACGAGATCCTCGAAGCCCGCTTCACCGGCGATCTCTTGCTCCAGGAACCAGCGCATGTCCGCGAGGGACGCGGCGCCCGCGAGCCACGGAAAGAGCGGATCGTTCTGCCCGGGGCCGCGGTCCGAGAGCGCCTCGAACCAGGCGACGAAGGCGTCGGGATCCGAGGGGACCGCCGTGAGCCGACCCCGCAGCGCGGTGCGCTCTGCCTCCACGAAGCTGCCCTCCACGAGCCGCATCTGATACTCGCGGCGTAGGCGCTCCTCCCAACCGCCCGGTGTCCCCGTCGGCTGCAGGCGCAAGCGGTTGAAGTCGCTCAGCGCGCGATGCAAGACCTCCGGAGACGCGCCCGCGGCCCCCCGGTCCCCCCGTTGCCCCTGCGACTGCTTCGTATTGCGAAGCGCGCGGGCGCTTCGTGCGTTCGTCGTCAAGATGTGAGCACCTTGGATCACCGCACCTGGGCGTGCAACGCGACGGCGGCCAGACGCTCCACGGAGGCGTAGGTCGGCCGGTCGAGCTCTTCCCCGAACACGTCCGGATCCAGCTCCGTGTAGTCGTAGCGGGCCCCGGCGGCTTCCAGCAGCGGCCGCGCGGCGTCGTAGAATCGATCCTCTCCGGCGACCACCGCCGCCCCCGTGTAGAGCAGCAGTCGCCCGCCGGGCGCCAGGCGCGCGAGGGCCTCACGGAGGATCCGAACGGCCAGCCCTTCGCCGTAGGCGCCGCCGCCCTCCCGATAGACGCGCGCGGCGTCGTCGCGCAGGTAGGGCGGGTTCGAGATCACCAGATCCACCTCGCCCTCGACGTTCGCCAGCACGTCGCTCTGCACGATCTCCGCGTCGATCCCCGCGATCTCCGCGTTGACGCGCGCGAACCACAGGGCGCGTCGGTTCACGTCCGCGAGCACGATCCGCGTCGGCTCGTCACCGGCGCTCCGTCCCGCGAGCAGCGCCCCGCCGACGCCGCTCCCGCAGCCCACGTCGACGACGTGCCGGAAACGTCCCGCCGCGCGCTCGAGCAGGGCGCAGTAGCGGTACGTGTCGGGCCCGAAGAAGACCGCGTCGGCCTCCGTCGTCGGGAAGCCCGAGTGGGCGAAGAGCCGGGGAGGGGAACCCGGGAGGGCGACGGTCGAGAAGCGCACGCGGGCCCGCAGCAGGTCGCGCTCTCTCGTGTAGAGCTCGGCCGCTTCGAGGAAGCGCAGCATGTCCCGGGGCAGCAGGGCGGGCGCGAAGGGTTTGTTCCAGCCGAAGACGTCCCGCAGGCTCCGTGCTCGACCTCGGCCCCGCTGGCTGTCTCGCTGCAGCACGCGCCGGTGGGTCTCGGGCGTGACCGTCACGAATCGATACCCTTCCTCCTGGAGCCGTCGACCGAGGTTCACCAAGGCGGCAGATGCGACGTCCATGGGGGGCGTCTGACATGCCCCACCCGATCGGACAAGTGAGTCGTTCGAGAGCCGTCCGGTCCGTCGGGTGGTGTGGCCGTCCTCGAGCCTCGATGGAGGGATCGTGACCGACCTGCTCGCCGCCCGCAGTCAGATGGCCATCTCCCTGGGGTTTCACATCCTGTTCGCGGTGGCGGGCATGGCCATGCCCTTGTTCATGGTGGTGGCCGAGTGGCGTCATCTGCGGACGGGCGACGCCGTCTATCGCGAGCTCGCCCAGCGCTGGGCGAAGGGCACGGCGATCCTCTTTGCGGTCGGGGCGGTGTCCGGGACGGTGCTGAGCTTCGAGCTGGGGCTGCTCTGGCCGCGCTTCATGGAGCACGCGGGGCCGCTCGTCGGTCTCCCCTTCAGCCTCGAGGGCTTCGCGTTCTTCCTCGAAGCGATCTTCCTCGGCGTGTATCTGTACGGCTGGGATCGGGTGGCGCCGCGCGTCCACCTGCTCAGCGGCGTGGCGGTGGCGATCAGCGGCGTGGTGAGCGGTGTGTTCGTGACCGCGGTCAACAGCTGGATGAACACGCCCACCGGCTTTCGCCTCGAGGACGGCGAGATCGTCGACGTGAACGTGTGGGCGGCGTTCTTCAGCCCGGCGTTTCCGACGCAGGCCACGCACATGGTGCTGGCGGCCTACACCAGCGTCGCGTTCATCGTCCTGGGGATTCACGCGTGGGGGCTGCGCCAGGAGCCGGGCAGTCGCTTCCACCAGCGCGCCTTCGGCATCGTGTTCCTCGCCGCGCTCGTCGGTACGCCCCTGCAGGTGGTGTCGGGGGATTTCGCGGCGAAGCACCTGGCGAGCCATCAGCCGACGAAGCTCGCCGCGGCGGAGGCTCTCTTCGAGACTCAGGCGGGGGCGCCGTTGATCCTCGGCGGGTGGCCGGACGTCGGCACCCGAGAGATCCACTTCGCCATCGAGGTCCCGCAGCTGCTCAGTGTCCTGGCCACGGGCGATCCCGCGGGCACGGTGCTGGGCCTCGAAGAGTTTCCGGAGGAGCTCTGGCCGCCCGTCCCCATCGTGCACGTGGCGTTCCAGGTGATGGTCGCCTGCGGGGTGGTGATGCTCCTCTTCGTGCTCTGGGGGGCCACCCTGTGGTGGCGTCGCCGGCGCGCGGCGAGCTGGGTGGACCGGAGGTTTCTGGGTGCTGCGATGCTGGTCGCGCCCCTCGGGCTCATCGCCCTGGAGGCGGGCTGGGTGGTCACGGAGGTCGGACGACAGCCGTGGATCGTGCGGGGGTTCATGAAGACGGCGGACGCCGTGACCCCCATGCCGGGGCTGATCGTGCCGATGACGGCCTTCACGCTCCTGTACCTCGTGCTCGGCGTGGTCGTGGTGGCGATGCTGAAGGCGCACGTCTTCCAGGTGTCGCCGGAGGGGGAGCCCGCCCGCGCTGAGGCGGCCGCGGAGGAGCGGCCGTGACCGCGGTCGAGGCGGCGTGGATCACGATGGGCGTCGGGCTCATCGCCTACGTGCTCACCGGGGGCGCCGACCTCGGCGGGGGGATCTGGGATCTGCTCGCCAGTGGTCCCCGCAGGGAGCAGCAGCGCGTGGCCCTCGCCCGCGCCCTGGCGCCCATCTGGGAGGCGAACCACGTCTGGCTCATCTTCGTGATCGTCGTGCTGTTCACGGTGTTCCCGCGGGCGTTCTCGGCGATCGGCATCGCGCTGCACGTCCCCCTCAGCCTGGCGTTGGTCGGCATCGTCCTGCGCGGCTCCGCCTTCGTGTTCCGCGCCTACGGCCTCGGGGGCGAGCGGGAGCGCGTGACCTGGGGGCGCACCTTCGCCTGGGCGAGCGCGGCGACGCCGCTGTTTCTGGGCATGTCCCTCGCCGCCCTCGGCACCGGTGACATCGACTGGCGCGACGGCGTGGTGTGGTCGGGCTTCTGGGCGGGGTGGACGACGCCCTTCGCCGTCGCGGTGGGCGCCTTCGGGGCGGTGCTCTTCGCGCTGCTCGCCGCCGTGTACATGACCCTGGAGACCGCGGGCGAGCTCCGAGAAGACTTCCGCGAGCGGGCGCTCGCCTGTGAGGCCGTGGCCGCGCTGGTCGCCGCCCTGGCGACCTGGCGCGCCGCGGTGGACGCCCCCGTCTTCTTCGAGCGCTGGGCGGGATCCGCCTCGATCGGGGCGCTGCAGGTCGTCACCGCGCTCTGCGCGGGCACCGCCATCCTGGCCCTCGTCCGGCGGAGGTTCGGGGTGGCCCGCGTCGCCGTGGCGGCCCAGGTCGTCTGCGTGCTCGTGGGCTGGGGCCTGGCGATGGCGGGTCACGTGATCTTGCCGGGGCTCACGCTCCGCGACGCGGGCGCGCGTCCCGAGGTCCTGCGCGCGTTCTTCCCGGCCCTGGGCGCGGGCGCCCTGCTCCTCGCGCCGGCGCTCGTGTATCTCTATCGCGTGTTCAAGGCGCGCTGAGGCGGACCGCAGCGGGTCGCGAGGACGTCCGTCGCTGCCGTCTTCGACGCTCTCGCAGGATCCAGAGACGCCGCGGGCCCGACGTCGCCGTCGGGGGGAGGCGACGGAGCAGGCACCCCCCCCCTCGATGTGCTGGAACGCCCCATCGGGTGGAGAGGGGGCCGCGCCGGCGGCGCGGGGAGGGCGAGGGTGTCGTCGCCGCATCGACGCTCGTGTCGTGCGTCGTCGCGGCAGGTGCGGCGCTGTGCGTGCTCGGCCCACCAGAGGCCCCGCTGCTCGGCGTGATTGGACAAACGTTCAAATAAATGTTTTGATGTTTTGCCATGAGCAGCAGCGCCACCACCTACGCCGAGCTAGCCCGCATCGCGGCAGCCCTGTCGAGTCCCAAGCGCCTCCGCGCCTTCAACCTCCTGCTGCAGCGGGACCTCTGCGTCGAGGAGGTCGCGGAGCTGTTGGGGGAGAGCGAGGCGAACACCGCCGCGCACCTGAAGGCGCTGCGCGGCGTGGGGCTCGTCAGCGCGCGGAAGGTGGGCAAGCGCGTCTACCAGCGCGCCGATCGCGGTCCGGGCCTGCGCCTCTACCTGGCGCTCCGGGACGCGGGCGAGGCGCTCTCGCCGGCCTTGCGTCTCCTCGAGCAGGAGCTGCGCCACGACGAGAGCGTCGCGGGGCTCACCCCCGCGGACCTCGAGCGGACCCTGCGCTCGCGGCGAACGAAGCTGCTCGATCTCCGACCGCGCCCGGAGTTCGACGCCGGTCATCTGCCGGGGGCCACCTCGCTGCCCTTCGCGGACCTCGCGGAGCGCCTGGATCGGCTGCCCGCGCGACGTCGCCTGCTCGTCTACTGTCGTGGCAAGTACTGCCCCAACGCCGAAGAAGGCACGCGGGTGCTGCGCGGGGCGGGCTTCGCCGCCGAGCGCCTGCCGTTCGGCGTGCCCGAGTGGGTGTCGAGCGGGCGCGACCTGGAGGCGGAGGTGACGTCGTGAAGGGCGGCAGCGCGATGGTGCTCTTGCCCATCCGGCTCGTCACCGGGTGGATGTTCTTCTCGGCGTTCCACCGCCGCGTGGTCCTGGACGCGGCGAAGCTCACCCCCGACGCGCCCGGGTACGTCGGAGAGAAGTTCAATCAGTTCATGCCCGGGGCCATCCTCGGGGTGGGCGACCTCATCGGCGCCTTGCTCGATCGTCCGGGCGCCCTCCACGCCTTCCTCTGGACCTTCACGATCGTCGAGGCGCTCGCGGGGCTTGCGTTGTTGCTGGGGTTGGGCACCCGGCTCGCGGCGCTGGGTACCCTGCTCTTGTCGGCGGGCATCCTCGCGGGGGCCGGCTGGCTCGGGCCCACGTGCCTCGACGAGTGGCAGATCGGGTCGTTGGGGATCGCCGGAGGCGCCACGGTGATGCTCGGCGGGGCGGGGCCCTTCTCCCTGGACGCGTGGCTCGCCCGCCGTTGGCCGCACCTCGCCGACACCCGCTGGTTCCGCTTGCTCGCGGATCCGGAGCCGCGCCCCGCTCGCCCCCTCGTCGGGGCGCTCGCGGCGATCAGCATCGGCGCGACCCTGGCGACGAACCAGGTCTTCCACGGGGGACTCTGGGGCACGCTCCACAACGACTCCGTGCGCCCGCGGGTCGACGTGCTCGGCGCCCAGCTCGCCGCCGACGGTCGGCTCGCGGTGACGATCGAGCGCGCCGTGGGGCCGGAGACCTACGGGGCCTTCCTCGTGAACCTGTGGGTGCATGGTGAGGACGGCGCGCCCGTGCTGCATCACTCCGCGGCGTCCCTGGCGGCGCTGCCGCCCTCGCAGATCGAGAACCGCTGGCTCGTGAAGGTGCGGCCCGGGCCCCATGGGCTCGTGGTGCCCCTGGGAGCGCAGGCCCGGGTGACGCTCCCCACGGCGACGGCGACGCGCCCGATCACCGCCGGCAGCTATCGGATCGAGCTCGAAGACGTGAGCGGCGCGCGCTGGTCGCAGGTCGTCGTCCTCGGGGAGGCGCCGAGCGGGCGGCCGCAGGTCGCCCGCGGCGCCGGACCCCGGGGCGCCCAGGAAGGCCCGCCGGGGACGTGATGGGCGGCTGATGGGCGGCTCGTCTGACCGCGCGTCGCTCTAGTCGCAGCCGTCGGGGCGACACACCGCGCCCTCGGCGGCCGTCGGCGTGGTCGCCGGTGCGCGATCGCGCCAGGCGGCCTCGAGGGTGCGCAGCATCGCCTCGGTGGGCTGCGCGCCGGGGATGGCGTAGCGGCGATCGACGACGATGAACGGGACCCCCGTGGCGCCGAGCTCGACGGCCTCCCGATGATCGGCCCGGACCTGGTCGGCGTAGCGGCGGGAGGTGAGGGCGTCGCGGGCGGCTCCGGGATCCAGCTCGAGGTCCTCGGCGAGCTCGACGAGGGCGGGCACGTCGAAGATGGAGCGGGCCTCACCGAAGTACGCGCGGTAGAGGCGGGCCCAGGCGGCGCCGCCTTGGCCCTGCTCCGTCGCCCAGGCGGCGAGCTCGTGGGCGAGGGAGGTGCCCCCGACCTGGTTGTCTCCGACGATGTACGGCTGCAGGCCCTCCGCGCGGGCGAGCTCCTCGACGTGTCGGGTGATCGCGTCGACCTGCGCCGCGGACATGCCCTTCTTCGCCTGCAGCATGCTGCGCACGCTCTCCGTCTCGCCGAGGGGAGCGCGCGGGTCGAGCAGGAACGAGCGGTGGACCACCTGGACGTCGTCGCCGTGGGCGAAGCGCTCGAGGGCCATGTTCAGACGGTGCTGGCCGAGGCCACACCAGGGACAGATGAGATCGCTCCAGATTTCGACGCGCATGGTTCCTCGGGTGTCGGCGGTGGCGACGATCGCCGCAGGATCCATAGCGGGCGAGGGGGGGCGCGCAAGCGGCGCGCGGCGCGTGCGGGGGGCGGCGCTTGCGCGCCGGTGCGCGCAGCGGGGGGAGGCCTGGTGCGCCTGCGGGGGCGGGGGCAACCGGGGACTGGTTTCGGGTAGCCGTGACCCCTCTCACGAAAGGACGTGGTGGGGGGCTGGTGGGGGGCCGAGCTCGTCGAAGCACGCCGCGCGCGGGGGCGCCCCGGAAGGCGCGCCCGGCTGGCGGCGCCGCGCGGAGCTGGTGGGCGCGGAAGAGGTGCGGCGTTGGGGACGGGGGGGGGCGAGCTCTGGGGGAGCGGTGCGGCGTTGGGGTTGGCCTCGGGGGAGATGAGCTCGCCGATGGGGAGGGTGATCTGTTTGTGATGTCGGCTCAGCGTTGGAGGATCTGGGCGGCGAAGAGGGCGATGCGGACGTCTTGCGCCGAGAGGGCGGAGCGCGCGGCGATTTCGTCTGGGGAGGGAGTGCGGCCGAGCTCGGCGCGGAGCTGGCGGGCGGTCCGCAGCACCGTGCCGAGGTGGGTGGTGGCGGGGAGGGGGGCGTCGCCGCCGACCGCGACGCCACGCTCTTCGAGGGTCGTGATCACGAGGTCGATCTCCTCGACGGTGATGGCCGCCGCTCCGATGGCGTCGCCGAGCTCGTCCAGGGTGATGCGGCGGGGGCCGGGAGCGACGAGGTCGCCGACGAGCCGGAGGAGTTCTGGGCGCAGGGTCATCTTCGGGAACCTCGGGGCGGCGACGTGGATCGCCGCGGAGCGCGCGGTCGCCCCGTGACGAGCGGTGTAGCACGCCGATCGACGGTGGTCCTCGAGTGGGGTGGCCTCGGTGGGCGCGGGCGCCGGACCGAGGGGGGATTATGCTTGGCCCATGCAGAGGCTCCGCGGGCTCAAGAGCCTGGTGCACGAGGCGGTGGACTGGACGACCGAGCTCGTGCGGGACGGCCACGAGTCGTCGGCGCGCTCGGCGTTGCGGATCGTCGGGATCATCGAGGCTCTGACGGCGCCGGGCTGGGTGGAGGGGGCGCAGCGCGTCGACGAGGTGCGGCGGGAGGGGACCGATCTCGTGCTCGGCGTGATCCGCGCCGTGAACGGCGTGGTGCGGGACTCGAGCGACGTCGTGCTGGACGAGGTGCAGCGTCGCATGGGGCAGGGCGGCGGAGGGACCGTCGACGGCCTCGGGCGCGGTGGCTGGGGATCCGATGGTGAGGGGGAACCGGTGCCCCTGCGCTCGGACGTCCTCGGATCCTGGCCGTGGTTGGTAGACGGCGCCGTGGGCCTCTTGAACGGCGTCCTGGGCGATCACCTGCACCGCCAGGACAACCCCCTGAGCATGGGGCTCCGGCTCCGCCATCGCGGAGGCTATCTCCCCGGAGACCCGGAGCGCTGTCGCGAGCTCCTCGAGGGCGCGGGTCCCAAGCTCGCCGTGTTCGTGCACGGGCTCGGGGCGACGGAGTGGTCCTGGTGGTTCGAGGGGGCCGCCTATCACGGAGATCCCGAGGCGAGCTTCGCGTCGTTGCTCGAGCGAGACCTCGGCTACACGCCGCTCCTGGTGCGCTACAACACGGGGCGACACGTCTCCGAGAACGGCCGCGAGCTGGCTCGGGAGCTCCAACGGATCGACGAGCTGTGGCCCGTGCCCATCGAGGAGATCGTGCTCATCGGGCACAGCATGGGCGGCCTGGTCGTGCGCAGCGCCTGCCACTACGCCGACGGCGAGCGCGACACGCCCGGAGTGGGCGGGGCTGGAGTGGGCTGGGCTGGAGTGGGTGGGGCGCGGTCCGTCCGCCGGCGACGCTGGGTCGACGCAGTCACCCACGTGTTCTGTCTCGGCTCACCCCACCAGGGGGCTCCCTTGGAGAAGCTGGGCGCCCTCGCCACGGCTCTCCTGGGCGCCATCGACGCGCCCGGCACGCGCATCCCCGCGCGGATCGCCCGGGCGCGGAGCGCGGGCATCAAGGACATGCGCCACGGCTGCCTCGTCGACGAGGACTGGCTCGGACGAGATCCGGACGCCCTGGGGGATCCACGGCTGAGCTCGATCCCTCCTCTGAGGCACGTGCGGTACGCCTTCGTCTCCGCCACCTTCACCGTGGACGCGGCCCATCCCCTGGGCAGGCTGCTGGGGGATCTGATCGTCCAGGTGCCGAGCGCTTCCGGGCCCGCTTCGGGATCGTCCGCTGGACGGGCGAGCGCGTCGGAGGGCGGCGCCCCGGGCCCCTGCGTGGAGGAGCACTCCTTTCCCATCGAGACCAGCCACTACGGCGGGGTGCTGCACCACCAGCTCCAGAACCACCCGGCCCTGTACGCACGGATCCGCGACACCCTGCGCGGCCTCCGCACGTCCTGCGACGCGAGCCCCCGCGGCGCCGACGTGGGGTGAACGCCGCCAGCCCCGCGGAGGGAGCCACCTGTGAGGCCACCGTGACGGGCTTCGAGGCCCCGGTCGACCTGCAGCCCCACTTGGCAGGTGTTCGCTTCCTTGACCGCGCGCGGGGGATCACGGGTGCGTGGTGAGCTCCTCCTCGAGCTTGCCGATGAGCTCCGTCCAGCCTTGGCGCCGCCCTTCGACGCCATCGCTGCCCTCGAAGAAGACGGCTTGCTCCGTGAAGCGCACGCGGCTGCCGGCGCCGTCGGGCTCGATGTCGACGGTGGCGAGGGACACGGAGATGCGCTTGCCGCCCCAGGTCATCGAGTAGCTGTTGATGATGCGCCGGCCGGGGATGATGTCGTGGTAGTAGGTCTCGTTCGTCATCTCCGGGCCGTCGTTGAAGCGGAACCGGCTGCGTTCGAAGCCGCCTTCCCGAAAGTCGGCCTCGTAGCTGTCGACGGTCCAGCCCTCGCCCTCGACGAACCAGCGTCGCTTCTTGACCGGATCGGCGAAGGCCGCGAACACCCGCTCGGGGGTCGCCGCGAAGGTGCGTTCGATGGTGAACGAGTCGTGGTGGACGGATGGTTGGCTCATGATGGGTCCTTTCTTGGGGCGAACGGGGCCAGCGGGTTCCCGAGGGGAGCCTCACTGGCGCCGCGGTTTCTTCGGGGCGGGCGCGGGGCGCGGCGCGGACCGGTCGTGGTCGGCCTCTTCGTCGAGGAGGGCACCCAGACGATCGAAACGGCGCTCCCACAGGGAACGTCGCTGGGCGATCCAGCTCTCCGCGGCGGCGAGCCCCTCGGGCTCCAGGCGACAGGTGCGCACCCGCCCCACCTTCTCCGTGCGGATGACGCCGCTCTGCTCGAGCACCTGCACGTGCTGCACCACCGCGGCGAGCGTCAGGTCGAAGGGACGGGCCAGCTCACTGACGGAGGCCGGCCCGCGACTCAGGCGGTCGACCAGGGCCCGGCGGACCGGATCCCCCAGGGCGTGGAAGACGCGGTCGACGGCCGTGTGATGCTCAAGCATGGACTTGAGTATCCGCGCCTCGCGGAGACGGTCAAGTAAAAACTTGAGTGTCGGGCGGCTGCAATCTTGGCCCCTCCGGCTCGGCTCGGATACCCGTGGGGGGGTGATGCTCGAACCAGCGCAGCTCGTCGAATCCTCCGATCTGCTCCGGACGGCCCCTCCGTCGCCCGAGCTTCCCCCCCTCAAGCTGCGCTCCGGCCAGGGGCTGGACGGTCAGGTCCTGCACCCCGTCTGGCCCGCGCAGCCCGAGCCGGGCCTCGTCGAGTCTCTGCAACGCATGTGCGAGCGCGGCGGCCCTGCGACGACCGCGCGGGCGCTCGGGCACGACGTCACCGCCTGAGGTCCGGCGCAAGGTCCGGCGCCCCGGCGTCATTGTTGACATCGACTGTCACGATTTCGCCCTGCGCGCCTGCGGGGTGGTTTTCGACGGGCGTGGGGGCCCTGATTCATCGATTGGTCACGATTTCGCCCTGCGCACCTGCGCGGTGGCTTCCCGACGGGGCGCCGTCATTGTTGACATCGACTGTCATGAATTCCGCTCCCCGTGCTCGTCGCCGTCGCCGGGAGGGCGATGGCGCTCGCCGGGGCGGTCGTCGTCGGCGCTCCGTCGAAGCAAACCCACCTCCGTGGCGTCGACGAGGAGGGGGCAGGGCGCGTCGCCCGTGACTTCGGGCAGCGTGGGTCGGATCGGGGTCGGGTCGATGGACCGGCTCACGGGCCGCGATTGCTGACTCCCGATGAACTCCCTGGATCGGAGCGGCGCGGTGCTGCGGTATGCTGCGACCCCATGCAGCTGCGCCCCGCCGACCTCGCCGATCTCGAGCTGCTCCGCCGTTGGGATGACCAGCCCCACGTGATCGACGCGGATCCCAACGACGACTGGGAGTGGGAGCGGGAGCTCGCCCGCACCCCGCCGTGGCGCGAGCAGCTCGTCGCCGAGGTCGACGGGCGTCCGATCGGCTTTTTGCAGATCATCGATCCCGCGGCGGAGGAGACCCACTACTGGGGGGACTGTCCGCCGAACCTCCGCGCCCTCGACATCTGGATCGGGGAGGCGTCGGATCTGGGCAAGGGGTTCGGCACGCGGATGATGGAGCTGGCGCTGGAGCGCTGCTTCGGTGTGCCGGAGGTGGACGGCGTGCTCGTGGATCCGCTCTTCGACAACGCGGGCGCCCGGCGTTTCTACGAACGCTGCGGCTTTCGCTTCGTCGAGCGACGCCAGTTCGGCGCCGACGACTGCGCCGTGTACCGGCTGGATCGGGCCGCCTGGGAGGAACGTCGTCGCGAGAAGGTGGGGGCCTGACCAGGGTCCGTCCTTCGGCGCCGCGGCGAGCGGGCTTCAGGGAGCCGGCTGCCTCAAGCGCTCGCCGTGGCGGCTGCGCAGCTTCGCGAGCTTGGGGGCGATGACCACCTGGCAGTAGGGCTGCTCCGGGTGGCGCCGGTAGTACTGCGCGTGCTCGGCTTCGGCGGGGTAGAACACGTCGAGCGGCTTCACCTCCGTCACGATGGGCGCGTCCCACAGCTTCTGTCCGTCGAGCTCGGCGATCAGCTCCTCGGCGATCCGCTTCTGCTCGGGCGAGTGGTGGAGGACGATCGAGCGATACTGCGGTCCCACGTCCGCGCCCTGGCGGTCGGGGGTCGTCGGATCGTGGATGGTGAAGAACACCTCGAGCAGCGCGCGCAGGGGCAGCTCCCGTGGGTCGAAGTCCACCTGGACGACCTCCGCGTGTCCCGTGGCGCCGCCGCACACCTGTCGGTACGTCGGGTGGGGGACGTGCCCGCCGGCGTACCCGGAGGTCACCCGGGACACGCCGCGCAGCTGCTCGAACGCCGCCTCGAGGCACCAGAAACACCCGCCGCCCAAGGTGATGGACTCCAGATCTCCGCTTCTCGTCATCTTCGCTCTCTCCCTGTTCTCCGAGCTCTGGGCGAGCTCCATGGCGCCGGGGCGGGGACACCGTCCGTCCAGCGCCCCACGCCTCGTGAACGTTCGGTGACGGCGCGCCGCGCTCAGCGGGGGACGTGCTTCAGCGCGACCGAGTTCATGCAGTAGCGCAGGCCCGTGGGTGGGGGGCCGTCCGGGAAGACGTGACCCAGGTGGCCGTCGCAGCGGGCGCAGCGCACCTCGGTGCGCAGCATGCCGTAGGAGCGATCCTCGTACTCGGTGAGCGCGTCGGGGGCGATGGGCCGCGTGAAGGAGGGCCACCCGGTGCCCGACTCGAACTTCTCACCGGACTCGAACAGGGGGTTGCCGCAGCCGGCGCAGACATAGGTGCCCGGCTCCTTCGTCATCAAGAGGCAGCCGCTCCCCGGCGGCTCGGTGCCGTGCTGACGCAGCACCCGGTACTCCTCGGGAGTGAGGCGCGCGCGCCACTCCTCGTCGCTCAAGGTCAGCTTTTCGGTCATGAATCGTGACTCCTCCACCGCGCCGCAGCGGCGCCGTGGCTCTGCCGCCCGCAGCTCCGCGGTCCGGACCCACCCATCTTGGAACCAGGGGGCGCGAGAGTCACGCCGCGCGGGGGCAGCGCGCTTTCGAGGGCGCCAGGAGGCGGCGGCAGCGCGCTCCCCAGAGCGTCAGGAGGCGGAGCTCCCTACGCTAGCTCCCTACGCCGGTGGTCCCGAGCAGCTCGTCGAGGCGCACGGGATCGGCGGGTTTGGTGACGTGCGCGTCGAACCCCGCCTCGTAGGCGAGCTGCCGGTCCTTGTCCTGTCCCCAGCCGGTCATGGCCACGAGGAAGAGCTCCTCACCCCAGGATTCGCGGCGCATGCGGCGCGCCACCTCGTAGCCGTCGATGCGGGGCAGCCCGATGTCCAACAGGACGACCTCGGGGCGCCAGCTGTGGGCGACCTCGAGCGCCTGCTCCCCATCGGCCGCAGAGGCGACCTCGTGACCCTGGAGCTCGAGCAAGCTCGCCGTGGTGACGCGGACGTCTTCGTTGTCGTCGACCACGAGCACGCGGCGCCCGGAGGGAGGGGCGGACGGCGGCGCCGCCGCTTCCGGCTGGACAGGGCCGTCGGAGGTCGCCACGGGCAGCCTCACGATGAACTCACTGCCGCGCCCGAGGCCCTCGCTGCGCGCCTCGATGGTGCCGCCGTGGAGCTCCACCAGGGAGCGAGACAACGCCAGCCCGATGCCGAGTCCCCCCTGCGCCCGGTCCAGGGACGCCTCCACCTGGCTGAACATCTGGAACAAGCTGGGGAGCTTCTCGGGGGCGATGCCGATCCCCGAGTCTCGCACCACGAGCACGGCCTCCTCGGGGCACCGCTCCAGGGACACGTACACGTCGCCTCCCGCGTCCGTGTACTTGCCCGCGTTGCTCAGCAGGTTGCCCATCACCTGGAACAGGCGGGTGGCGTCGGCGTCGAGCACGACCGGCTCGCTGGGGGTGGACACGTGGAGCCGAATCCCCCGCCGGTCGAAGAGGGGGCGCGCTCCGTCGAGGGCCTGGGTCAGGACCTCCTGGAGGGTGAGGGGCGTCCGGCGCAGGGAGATCTTGCCGCGGCTGATGCGGCTCACGTCGAGCAGGTCGTCGATCAGGCGCACGAGCTGCGTCACCTGTCGCTCGATGGTCCGGGTCACCTCGTCCACGCGCTCGGGCTCCCGCCGGACCTGCCGGAGGATGCCCGCGGCCATCCCGATGGGGGCGAGCGGGTTGCGCAGCTCGTGCGCCAGGGTCGCCAAGAACTCGTCTTTGCGTGTGTCGGCTTCCCGCAGCTCCGCCTCCCGTTGACGCAGGGCGATCTCCACCTCTTTGCGCTGTCGGATCTCCTCCTCCGCCCGCGCGAACAGGTGGGCGTTGTCGAGGGCGACGGAGGCCTGCCGCGCGATCCCGGCCACGACGCGCTCGGCGCGATCCCCGAACCGGGCGGGCTGGGAGTGGCCGAAGAAGAGGCTGCCCAGGGGGCGCCCGTCCCGCGAGACGACCGGCACGGCGAGGTAGCTGGTGGCGGAGAGGTGCCTGGCGAGCTGCCGCGCGTAGGAAGGGCCTGCGTCAGGGTTCCGATCCCGAGTGGCGTCCTCGCAGCACACCACGGTCTCCTGGGGGAAGGTCTGCTCGAAGAGCGTCGTGCCCTCCGGGAGGGGGAAGCCCTCGGCGGCCTCCGGAGGGACGCCGGACAGCGCGTAGAGCATGCGTTCACCACGCTCGTCGATGAGGTCGTAGACGAACGCGCCGAACTCCGCGCCCGTGACGGCGGTGTCCTCGTCGGCGACGAGCTGCGCGATCCGCTCGGGATCCAGCTCGCCCCCCAGCGCTCGACCCACCCGGTTCAAGGTCTCGGCGACGCGAGTCTCTTCACGGAGCGCCTCCTCCGCCCGCTTGCGTTCGGAGACGTCGAGGCCGAGCACGAACATGCCGACGACTTTGCCGTCGACGTCCCGATCGGGCACGTACTGCGCGTCCACCCAGCGGAGCTGGCCGCTGCGGTGGGGCACTTGCATCTCGAAGCGCACGTACTCACCGTTCAGGGTTCGTTCGATAT
>JAAZAA010000207.1 GCA_012514535.1 Myxococcales bacterium
GAACGTTCTCGATGTCCCGGCTGCTGCGCGGGGCGATGCGTCGGTCGTCGGTGCTCCCCTACGATGAGTAGGTTCCGCGCCTCCTTCCTAGCCTCGCCCCGCTCGCGACGCCTGGCGAACGTTCTCGCTCGAACGAAGCACGAGGCGACCCCCGAAAGGAGGTCGCCTCGCGCGCATTTGAGCCACCGCCTCCCACGTCGAACGACCACGTCGCTCCGCGCCGACGACCGCGCAGTCCCCATTCGCGATCACTCCGGACGCGACGGCCAGGAAGCCCACATCCCGCGCAACGGTATCAGGGGGTCACGGCTACCTTCCGCGCGCCGAAAGATTCACCCCACCCCCCGCAGGCGCCCCCGATCCCCCCGCAGCTACCCATGTTCGAAGAAGTCGACGAGATGGTCCGGGACGCAAGGTACAGCGACGCGACCTTGGCATCGCCAGGGCAATCGGCGTCCCCTACGAGGACCGCTTCCCGGTGACCCTCAAGAGCGTGTTCCTGGCTTACCTGGGAGCCTCTGGCTGCTCGCGACAGGAGCTCCGGACAGTTTTCCGAGCACGCCGAAGAGGTCATCGCGTTCTCGGTGACGAAGTGCGCGTCCCTCGAAGGGGTCGGAGACGAGCAGGAGTACCCGGAAGGCGAAGAGCCGGGGCCGGACGACGTGGACGAGGTGCTGGAGAAGGGCCCGATCGGTCCTGCGTTCCTGATCGGACCTCTTTGTGAGTTCTTTCTCATCAAGCACGAGCGCCGCGCCGATTTGTCGGCGTATCTGAAGCGGCGCAGGATCCAGCGCCACCGCCCCAGCGCCGACCGCCCCAGCGCCGACCGCCGGATCTCGACGCCGCCCGATGCAGACGACGTGGGTCAGACGACGTGAGTCAGACGGCGGGAGTCAGACGACGTGAGTCAGACGACGTGAGTCAGACGGCGGGAGACGCCGCCCGTCGTCGACGCGTGCGCCAGGCTCCGATGCCGACCGCCGCGAGGAGCGCCCACGGAGCGTCCCCTCTGCGAAGGCCGGCGCTGGTCGTACAGGCGCACCCCGCGTCGTTCGCGGGCGCGACCTCGTCGGCTGCCACCCCGCCGGTGCTCGGAGCTGCGGCTCCGCCGCTCCCCGGGCCGGCGCCAGTGGCCTCGCCGGGCCCGTCGGCGCCGCTCCCCGTCATGCCTCCCAGACCGCCCGCGGCCGGGGCGCCCCCTGCGTTCGCGCCTCCGCTCCCTCCTGGCAAGGGCTCCTTCGGCTCGAAGCGATACCAGTCGAGGTTGAAGAGGTAGCCGTCCCCGCCCGTGAAGACCAAGTAGAGATCGTGCACGCCTGAGACCTCGCTCACGTCGCAGGTCACCTTCGTCCAGCTCTGCCAGCCGCCCGTCGGGCTCACCTCGCAGGCTCCCAGGAGCGGCCCATCCACGGCGTCCACGCGCAGCTCGATGGTGCCCCCTGCCCCCGCGGACGCGACGCTCGCCTCGAACCAGAGCGCACCGGTGAGGAAGTCGACGGACCTCACCTTGATGAAGTCGCCGTCTTCGATATGGGAGAGCGCGCGCCCCCCTGCGCTGGAGTCCTCGACCTCGACGCCCTGGCCCCACGCCATCGTCTCGCCTTCGACGCGGACGTAGGGGATCAGCGGCGCGACGGACTCCGTCACGCCGGCGGACGTCTTCGAGATCGTGGGGATGGAGCCGTCGGCGCCGTACGTGAACTCCTCCACGGCCACGGAGCGCTTGTAGCCGCTGCCCCCCGGCAGCTCCTGCGTGTGATAGAAAAAGTAGGAGCGCCCCTGGAAGTCGATCACGCCGGGATGGTTCGTGAACGCGTGCCCGGAGACGCTGTTCATGATCTCGCCGCGGTACGTCCAGGGACCCGTGGGCCCCGGGCTCGTGGAGTACGCGATGTGCTCGGGGAGCGCGCCGGTGGGGTACACCAGGTAGTAGAGGTCGTCGCGGCGGTAGAACCAGGGGCCTTCTTCGTAGGCGGCGGGGCGATCCGCGGTGGGCCCGCCGCGACGGGGGCCGAAGGACTCGGGGGTGAGGGGGACCTCCTGCACGCCGCCGGAGAACGAGATCATGTCTTCGTTCAACTTCACGTACCAGAGCTTCGGGTTGCCGAAGTACAGGTAGGCCTGGCCGTCGTCGTCGATGAAGACCGTCGGATCGATGTATTGGTAATTCGTGAGGAGCGGCGCGCCGATGGCGTCCGTGAACGGACCCAGCGGGCTGTCCGCGACGGCGACCCCGATCTTGTCGGAGACGGGCACGTAGAAATAGAACTTGCCGTCGCGCTCGACGCAGTGGGGTGCCCAGGACTTGTTCGCGGAGGCCCAGGAGAACGTCTCCCAGCTGAGGGGCGTGCCGTGATCGGTCCAGTTCACCATGTCCTTCGACGAGAACACGAACCAGTCGTTCATCGTGAAGAACCCGTTGAGGGTCTCGTCCTCGTCGTGGCTCGCGCAGAGGTACACCGTGTCGCCGTGCACCATGGGCGCTGGATCCGCCGTGTAGACGTGTTGCACGATGGGGTTGTCCGCGCGCGCCCTCGCGGGGGTCAGCAGGAGCGCGAGGCCCACCGCGCCGGCCACCGCGCGGAACGAGGGCCCCACGAACGCGCGCCAGCGACGACGCGGCGGACGAGCAGGGGGGACACCACGGGCCGGTTCGGAGGCGATCATTCCACGATGCTAGCGAAGCGGGATCTTTCCGGCAGACGAGGGCTTCCTCCTCCCTGGTGTGAAAACTTACGCCCCCGCGCGATCACCAGGATGGTCGCCGCACCACGCGTCGCCGTACGCAGGGTGACGGCATGAGAGCGACTGCGTCGTCGTGCGGCGGGGCGCGGCGCTGGGGCACGCGATTGCGTCGTGCGCTCACCTGCATCCGCCGAGATCGATGTATGCACAGTATGCATGAGGATCGGTCGACTCATGCGTCCTACGCATGAGTCCTCGCGAATCGCCGCACGCGACCGTACAGGGTTCATCCCGATAGGTGGCGTCCTGGCGGGTGCCGTCTCGACAGCGTGCCAGCTCCTGTCACCGCTCGACGGGATCCTCGGCCCCGCGCGCGGGGAGCGAATCGTTAGTTACCGTTCGCCTCCGGTATCAGGCAGAAGAATTCGCGAATGGGCACATTGGCCAGCGCTGCAAAGTTTTTCGGCAAATTCAGGCAGGATCCGCGGTGGTTTTCGCGGTTCAGCCATGGCAAGACCGGCGTCGAAGGACGCGGGGAACATCGTCTCTGGCTGCTCGTGAGCTCGGAGCTCGACTGGGGCCGCGCGTCATCGAAGCCCTCCCGAAGCCTCCCCGTTGGCGCCATCGAACGAAAGCAGACAGCCCATGTCCTCCCTCTCCCTCGTACGACCTCTTTTTGCTGCAAGCGCCCTCCTCGTGCTCGCGCCCCTCGGCGGTTGTTCCGATGACGGCGGCGAGGACTCCAACACCGCGAGCACCGGCGGGACCAACGCCGCCACGGGTGGCGCGGCGACCGGCGGGGCGGCGAGCGGCGGTGCCGATCCCGGTGGGACGGGCGGGGCGACCGGTGGGGCCGCGACGGGTGGCACCGGCGACGACGGCAGCGGTGGCGAGGGGAGCGGCGGTGACGGCAGCGGCGGCGACACCGGCGGTGATGAGTTCACCTTGACCAGCACCGCGCTCACCGACATGGGCGCCTTCCCGGACGAGAATACGTGCGCCGGCGGAATGGGGCTCCAGGGCTTCGGCTTGGCCATCCCCCTCGAATGGAGCGGGTTCCCCGAAGGGACGCAGAGCTTCGCGCTGACGATGATCGACGTCACGCTGGTGGACGGCCAAGACAACTATCTGGGCTGCCACTCCGCTTTCTGGAACGTGCCCGTCACCACCACCAGCATGCCCGCCGGAAACTGGCAGACGGCGCTGGAGGGAGCCCCCAACATCCGCAACGGCTACTTGGGGCCCTGTCCGAACTTCGGCGGCGGCTCCAACGTCGACACCTACGAGTTCACCTTGTACGCGATGGGGGACGCGACGCTCTCCGATCCCGCCATCAACGCCAACGCCTTCTCGACGCTCGCCGACTGCAACGCCTTCCGCGACGCTTTGGAGAACGCGGCCCTCGCCAAGGTGACCCTCACGGGCACCTCCGACGCGTCGAACTGACGCGCCTCGAGGCTCGAGTCCACCGCCCGGCACGAGCCCCGATGGAGCCGGGCGGGAGGCCATCGCCAGCATCTTAACGGACCAGGACGCCCGCCGATCTCGGGTTTTGGCTTCGTTTCCGCTGCGCTCCGGTGCTCAAGTACCCACGTACGTTCCGCTCCGGTGCTCGCGAAAGCCTCGCCAAAACCCGAGCTTGA
>JAAZAA010000208.1 GCA_012514535.1 Myxococcales bacterium
GCGGCGGACGACGCCACGCTCCTGTGGGCGCTGTCCTTGGCGGCGGAGCTCGACGACGTGGGCCTCGACGTCCTGACGCGGGCCGTGGAGCTGGCGCGGGAGGTCGGCGACGGGGATCGCCTCGTCCCGCTGCTGGAGCGCACCATCGAGGTGGGCCGCCGCTCGGGGGCCCTGGCGGAGGTGCGCTGGGCCCTCGTGGATCTGGCCGAGAATCAGCGGCGCGCGGGCTTGTTCCAGCGGGCGGCGGAGCTGCTCGGCGAGGCGATCGCCAGCTGCGCGGCGCGCCGCGCGGAGGAGGGCGCCGAGCTGGAGGGAGACAGCGAGGAGTACCAGCTCGAGCTGCGCTTCGCCGAGCTCACGGGGGGCCCCCTCGGGGACGTGGCGGCGGCCATCGCGTCCTACGAGAAGCTGCTCGACGTGGCGCCGGGGGACGCACGGGTCTGGCGGCCCCTGCTGACCCTCTATCGGCGCGCGGGGCGCACCGCGGAGCAGAAGGAGTGCCTGGGGCGCCTGCAGGAGCACGTCACGGATCCCAAGGAGCTGTCGTTGCTCCGCATGGAACGTGTGCGTTTGATGATTGAAGGGGGCGAGTCCGAAGCCGCGGAGCAGGAGCTGCGGGCCATCCTGGCGGAGTCGCCCAGCGATGAAGAGGCGCAGACCCTCCTCGCGGATCTGCTGGACGGCAGCGGGCGCCGGGACGAGCTGAAGGAGCTCCTGGAGAGCCTGCACCGCGCCGCCCGGGATCGGGGCGACGGCGCGGAGGTGGCGCGGACGGCGCTGCGCCTGGCGCGCTTGCTCGCGGCCGAAGACCGGCAGGAGGCCCGCAGCGTGCTCACGGCTTCCCTGACCTGGACCTCCGAGAACCGGGAGGTGCTGCGCAGCCTCCTGGAGCTGTTCGGCGACGAGGACGACCCGACGGAGCGCGCCGACGTCATGGAGAACCTGATCCAGGTGGAGGAGCCGAGCGCCGCCGAGGCGCTCAGCCTGGCCCTCGCGGATCTGCGGCGGGAGCTCGACGACGGCTACGGGGTGGGCAAGGCCCTGGAGCTCGGCTTCCGCGTGTGCCCCACGAGCGACGAGCTGGCGACGCGGCTGCGGCAGTGGCTGCGTGACGAGCGCGACTACGGTCGCCTCGCCGAGATGCTGGTGATGGAGGCGGAGCACCGCCCGGTCGACGTCGCCCTCGAGCGCCTCGACGAGGCGGCGCGCCTCTACGCCGAGGAGCTGGGGGATCCCTCCCAGGCGGCCGACACCCTCGGGCGCGCGGTGCAGCGGGCGCCGGAGGATCTCGGGCGCTTGACCCGCATGGTGGAGCACCTCGTCGCCGTGGGCGACGCCGAGCGGGCGCTGGCGGAGATCTCCGCCGCCTTCGACCGGGCCCCCGAGGGAGCGCGGGCCGAGCTCGCCCGTCTCCGCGCCACCCTGCGCGCCAGCGAGTACTCCACCAGCCCGGAGGCCCTCGAGCTGGCGGCCCAGGACCTGGAGCTGACGGAGCGCCTCGCGGGGAACCTCGCCGGGAGCAACGTCGAGGAGGTGCGTCGTCAACACGTGAACCTGCTGGAGCGCATGCGCACGCTCTACGCGGACATCGCCGACGAGGCCGGGGAGCGCAGCGTGGTGCTGCGGCTGGCGGAGCTGCTCCCGGAGCTCGACGACGCCTACGAGGCCCTGGAGACGTTGGCGGGGTGGCTCCGCGAGCACCCGATGGACGTGGAGGTGGCGCGCCGCCTCGGCAGCCTCTCCGAGGCGATGGAAGACTGGGGCACGGCGTCCTTCGCCTACGCCCGGCTCCTCGACGCGTCGGAGGGGGCGGAGCGTCGGGAGGCGGCGCTGCGCTTCGCGGACGCCGCGGAGCGGGCCGGCACGGCGATGGTGGCGCGGAGCGCCCTCGAGTCGGTGCAGCGCGAGAACCCCGGCGACGAGACCCTGAGGTTGCGCCTGCGGCAGATGTACGAAGCCGCCGGGGCCTATGCGGAGCTCGGGGAGATCCTCCTCGGGCAAGCGGACACCACGGGTGACGTCGAGGAGCAGTTCCGGCTCCTGAAGGAGGCAGGGGAGCTCTTCCTCCGCGCCGACGTCGGCGGCGCCGCCTGCGAGATTTTCCAGCGGGCCTTGGCGTTGCGACCGGACGCTTACGACGTCGTCTTCCAGCTCTCGGAGGCGCACCTTGCCCTGGGGGAGGTCGATCAGGCCGCCACGGTGCTCGAGCAGGCAGTGGAGGCCCACGGCAAGCGCCGTTCACCGGAGCTGAGTCAGCTCCAGCACGGCCTGGCGCGGGTGGCCTATGCCCGGGGCGACGACGAGCTGGTGATGACCTGGCTCGAGGCGGCGCTGCTGACGGATCGCCAGAACGGCGAGGTGGCCGCGCAGCTCGCCGTCTTCGCGCAGGAGAAGGGGCGCTACGACGTCGCGATCAAGGCCCTGCAGCTCGTCACCTTGCTGAAGACGCCCTGCTCGATGAGCCGCGCGGAGGCGTACCTGCGCCAGGCGATGATCGCCGAGCACCAGGGAGACGCGAAGAAGGCCCTGCTCCTCGCGCGTCGCGCGGCGGCCGCCGACCCCGAGTACCCCGAGGCTCAGAGCTTCCTCAGCCAGCTCGGCGCCTGACGGGACGGCGCACCACGTGCATCTCTCCCGGCGGCCCTGATGGTCCGCCGGGGGAGGGCAGGCTGGAGGGCAGGTGAGCCGTGGACGCGGTCGTTCGGGACGAAGTGCTCCGGAAGGCGTGAGGAGCTCTGACATTTTGTCACAGAATCTTGCCGGTTTGACAAAGTTCTCGACAGGTTGTCAGGGCAGGGTGCCGCTCCGTCCGCTCCGCGCCGGTCGCTGACTCATCGAGCCCGCTGGGAGGTCGTGATGGCCTCGGAGGTGGCTCGCGCGGCGGCGGCTCGCTTTCGTGCTTCGCTCTCCGCGTCACCGCCGAGCTTGCCCGCGGCGGCGGTGTAGCGCTCCGCCAGATCCTGCCAGTACGCGGCGCTCTCTTCGGGGGCGACGAGCTCGCGGAGGTAGGCCGCGTCGTAGGCGGCGTGCCCTGCGAGGTAGCTCGAGCTCGACGCGAGCGCGTCGAGGGGGCCCAGGTTCCCGAGGGCGTCGGCGAAGCGTGGGCCGCGCGCGATCATGTCCGCCGCGTTCCGGGGACCCGCCATCAGCGCCATGGCGAGGGCGCGATGAAAGTCGATCTCGTCGCCGCCGCGCCCCTCGAGGAGCCGGTGCGCCTCCGCGAAGTCCTGCGCTCGGAAATAGGCGCGCCCGAGCTCCACGTAGCCGCGAGCGAGGAGCAGCGCCGTCGCGTCGTCCAGGGGACGCGAGCGCAGATCGTCGCGCAGGTGCCGCGGCAGCCCCCGCTCCAGGGAGGCGCGCAGCAGCTGCTCCGGAGGCGTCCCCGAGGGCTCCGGCAGGAACCAAGGGGCGTAGAAGGCGGGCACGCGCGCCGCGAGGGTGAGCTCGACGGAGTCCGTCACCCGCATGGGCACGAGACCCGGGAGGAGCAGCCTGTCCAGGGCGTCGATCCGACGTCCGCCGTACACGCTGGACAGGAGCGTGCGCGCGGCGGTGAGCCGGGCGTCGTTCAGCACCCCGACCTCGGCGAGCTCCGCGAGTCCAGCGAGGGCCGCGTCACGCCCACGTCGTTTGCGGGGCTCCAGGGCCTCGTCGAGGGTGCCGTAGTAGACCGTGCGCAGCTCCGGATCGTCCTGCATCTCCTGGGGGATGGGAGCTGCGCGGGCGAGCTCCACGAAGCGCATGTCCGCCATGCCCGCCTCCACCGCCACCACGCCCCGCGCGTACCCCCGCAGGCGCGCGCCCCGCTCCGCCAGCTGGTGGATGGCCGCCGACTGCTCCTGGATCCAGGGGAACAGCCGCTCCTGGAAATACGCCTCCAGGGTCGGCTTGTCGTGGACCTCGGGGGGCTCGGGTGGATGGGTGGCGAGGCGCCGCAGCCGCGCCGCGAGGCCCAGGGCGAAGAGCGTCTCGTCGAGCTCACGGGCGCGTCCTTCGGCGCCCGGGGTGAGCTGATCTTCGACGAGCACGTCGCCGCACTCCGTCGGGGCGAGCTCGGCGCGGAGGGCGCGGAGGGTCGCCGCTGGCCAGGCGGGACAGCGCTCCAACGCAGCGAGGGCGCGATCCCGTGCCAGCGCAGCGTCCGCCCGCGCCTCCTCGGTGCGCGCGCTGCCCTCGCCGGCGGTGAGGGCCTGGGCGAGGGCGGCGGCATCACAACTGCCTCCTCCCTCCGCCGGGGACACGTCGGAGGGAGCGCTCCCGTAGGAGGCGCACAGGGCGGGGGGTGGCGGCACCGCCGCGTCCGCCGGAGGCAAGGAGAGATCGTCCTGCTGCGGCGGTGGGGCGCTGGGATCCCGGGATCCATCCGCCACGTCGGGGGCGGGGGCGGGCGTTCGCGGCGGCGCGCTGCTGGCGGCTCCAGAGCACGCCACGCCGAGCAGGCAGCTCAGCGCGCCGAGGAGCGCCCAGGGGCGGGGGTGGGGGCGGGGGAGGCGCGACGAGACGGAGTGCGGAGCTGCCTGCGTCATCAGTAGATTTCCAAGAGCTCGACGTCGAACACGAGCATGCCCGCGGGGCGGCCCGGCTGCCCCTTGTACGCGAGCTCCTCCGGGATCCAGAAGCGGGTCTTCTCGCCCTGGACCATGAGCTGCACGCCCTCGGTCCAGCCGGCGATCACCTGGTTGAGCCCGAACACCGCCGGGCGCTCCCGGGTGACGGAGCTGTCGAACATCTTCCCGTCCGTGGTCCAGCCCGTGTAGTGCACGCTCACCCGCGAGGTGGCCGTCGGGTGCTTGGTGCCCGTGCCCTTCTGCAGGACCTTGTAAGCGAGACCGCTGGCGGTCTTCTTCGCGTCCTTCGGCGGCGCGGCCACGTCACTCGGGACGGGCGGGGGCGCCGGTGGCTTGGTGATGTCGAGGAGCTCGACGTCGAAGGTGAGCTGTCCCGCGGGGGCGCCGGGCCGTCGCGGCTTGTCCCCGTAGGCGAGCTCGCCGGGGATCCAGAAGCGACGCTTCTCGCCCTTGGTCATCAGCTGCAGGCCCTCGGTCCACCCCTTGATCACCTGGGTCAAAGCGAAGGTCGCCGGCTGGCCGCGCACCTCGCTGCTGTCGAACATCTTCCCGTCCTTCGTCCAGCCCGTGTAGTGGACGGTCACCCGATCCTGGGCGCTCGGCTTCTCGTCGCCCGTGCCCTTCGTGAGCACCACCGAGGCGAGCCCGGAGCTGGTCTTCTCCGCGTTGGCGGGAGGCGCCGCGACGTCCGCGGGCGCGGGCAGGGCGCGGGGATCGCTCTGGCTCTTCTCCGCGTTGGCTCCCGCTCTCTTCTGCTCGTTCGTGGACCCGCTCTTCGAGTCGGCGTTCGCCCCCTTGGAGTCGGTCGCCTGCGTCGCGCCCTCCGGCTCGGGGGAGATTTCCCTGCCCTTGCAGGCAGAGGCGAGGAGGCCGAGCACGAGCGCCGATGTGACAATCCGCTTCATGGCGGCGAAGTGTGCAGCAGTAGGTTGCGGGGCGCACCCCCAAAAGAGCCTGGGGGCCTCGGGGGGGCGGGCCAGGCGCGAGCCGGCGCAGGGGTGGCTCGCTCGCGCTCGGGGGGGGGCACCATTCGCGCGCCCGCCGTGACCACGACGCGCTGCTCGGGTGGAGTGCGCTCGGCGTCGACTCGCGCGCTTTTGACGTTCGGGGCGCCGGCGAACTACGGATCGCCTCATGAGACGACGGGTCGTGGGGCCATGGATGCGCTCGGAGCCGAGGGCCAGCGAAGGCTCCCTGGGCGAGGCTCGTTCCTCGCGGACGTGGTCCGGCGGAGTGGACGTGGGCGTCTGCCTGTGGCTGGGCAGAGCCGTCGGAGGGGCTGTCCTCCTGGGGGCGCAGCTCGTCGCCTGCGCGTCCGCGCCCGCGAAGAGCCCCGGCGCCGGCTCATCTCCCGCGGCAGCCCCGCCTGCGCGGACGGAGGCCCCACCCGCAGCACCCCAGGGCTCGTCGGATCCTTCGGCGCCGACCGACACCACCAGCGAGGGACACCCGGCGGGCTCCGTCGTCGACAGGTCCGTCGTCGACA
>JAAZAA010000036.1 GCA_012514535.1 Myxococcales bacterium
GCATGTACATTGGCACCAGATGCCCGAAGCGGACCCAGAGGTCCTTCTCGCCCGTGTTCGCGATGGCCTCGCAGACTTGTTCCTCCGTGGCGCCCTCGGGGAAGGGCTTGTCGATGACCGGCTTCAAGTCGGGCAGGCCATCCGCCAGACCGATGGCGGCGGCCAGCTTCTCGAGGCGCCCGACATCGGCCCTCGGGGATCGCGGGAGCTCGTCCTGCTGGGGCCCGGTCGTTGCGATCTGTGGGGCGGCAGCCGGCGTCCGCCCTGAGGACGGATCGTCGGACGTTCGGCAAGCCCCGACGGCCACAGCCGACGCCAGCCCCACAGTGATGACGGAGGTTCGAAACAGGACCATCGCGCACAAAGTTAGCAGCCACCTCGGAAATGAGAAGCTGGATGTCCAGCGCGTCATCACTGGGCTCCAGCGTTGGTCTTGGCGGCGATGCCGCGTGTCCCGAGCTGCCGTGCACCGAGCCCGCGGTCCTGCTACGCCCGCCCCACCGTTGTTCTCATTCTCTCCTCACACGACGCGCCCTGGAGCATCGCCGGTATCTTAACGGACCAGGACGCCCGCCGATCTCGGGTTTTGGCTTCGCCCTATCCTCGGGCCCTATCCGTGGGGGATGGCCACTGGAGAGGTTCGCGCCGCGGCACGACTGGGTAATTGGACCAGGCCCGCCACCAGAGGCCTTGACGCGGCCGCCAGGACCAGCGATCAAGCCCGCTGGCGCGAAGCGCACATCTACCTCCACGAGGCACGACATGCTCCGATCCTCTGCAGCTCTCCTCCCCCTCCTCCTCGGCGTCTGCTTCGCGGGATGCTCCACCAAGGACAGGACCTTCGATACCCCCGAGGAGAGCTCCTCCGGGGGCTCCGCTGGCGACAAGGGGAAGTCCAGCGGCGGATCGGGAAGCGGCACCGGCGGACAGGGCGGCTCCCACTCCGAAGAGCCGGAGCCCACGGGCCCCTGCAAAGATCACCAGTGTCAGAACGGAGCCGGCTGCGAGCCGGACGGCGACGAAGACTACACCTGCACGTGCGCGGAGGGCTTCGAAGGCAATCGCTGCGAGGAGGACATCGACGAGTGCGCCGATGACCCCTGCGAGAACGGCGGCACCTGCGTCAACCAAGTGGGCGACTACGAGTGCACCTGCCCGGCGCATTGGACCGGAAAGAACTGCCACCTCCCCCGCTTCGAAGTCCTCCCCGAGAACTTCATCCCCGCCAAGCTCAACGCCGACGGGACCGTCGCCATTGGGAAGATCCCCACCACCGGAGCTAACTCCCGGGCCGCACGCTACTCGAACGGCCAGCTCCGCGACCTCGGCCTTTTCTCGGGCGATAGCACCAGCGAGGCGCTCGCCGTGAGCTCCGATGGCGAGACGATCGTAGGAACCGGGGCACCCACCGTCGGAGCCAGCCGGGCCATCCGCTGGCGAGGCACCAACATGGTTCAGCTCCCACCGGTGAACGACGACGACGCTTGCAGAGCGACCAGCGTCACCGCCGATGGCCAGGTCGTCGTCGGTGTCTGTGGAGACCGCATCGTGCGCTGGACGACCGACGGCGTCGAGGACCTCGGGGTCCCCTCGGGGACGATGTATTGCAATCACGCGCTCGTCAGCACGGATGGGGGGCTCCTGATGGTGACCTGCTCCCAGTCCGGTGACAACAAGGTGTTCATCGAGTCTCCCGACGGCTTTTCTATGCTGGCGTCGCAGCCGAGCAACTGCCGCCTACAAGACCTGGCCTCGAACGGCTCGGCGGCCGTAGCACTCTGCGGCTTGGCCAACACCTTCGACAGCTTCACCTGGACACCAGCTGCCGGAGTCGTCCGGTCGAACTCTAGCGAGGTCTACACGTCCGTGAGTGCTGCCGGAGAAGCGCTAGGGTATGTCGTCGATTTCGCGAGCAGTACGCAGCAAGCGGTGCGCTGGAGTCCAGACGGCGAGAGCCAGCTCATCGTGGATCTTCTGCAAGACGCCAGCATCGACGTCGGAGAGATCGTCGACTTCGAGGCGGTGCTCGACGTCTCCGACGACGGAAAGACCTTCCTGGGCGCAGGGCGCGACGGCGACTCGGAATACGTCCGCTGGATCGCTCGCCTCTGACCGAGGGAGGGCCGCGGGCGCGAACGTTCACGCCCATGCGACGTGAGCCCGGAGCACCCCTCTCGTGTGGCGAGGGCATCGCTCAGGCCACGCCCATCGAGGCGGAAGTTCCTCGCGGGAGGCCTGATGCGGTCGTCCCACCGCGTGATGCTCACGAAGCGGCGCCCCGGTTCTGAGGAGCGCGCGGCCGAACAAGCCTTCGGCGAACCATTCGTCGCTCCATGGGATGGCGTCAGCTTGACGGGGCGTCTCGCGCCTGGCTGCTTCGAGGGCGATCGCACGTTGCGCTCCGGCTCCCCTCCGGAGCTTGCCCACGACGAAGTATCGCTCCCGAGGCATGTCCGGGGGCGCGGCTCACGTGCTCGGCGGAAAGATGCCGTGCCGAGAGAATTCCAACGTTCGAGCAGAGTGCACGGGTACGACCTGTCGGTAAGAACCGAACGTTGCGCCGTGCCCAAGGACGATCTGAACGGAAGAGTCCAAGACGATCCCGGAAAATTGACAAGAACTACGGCAGTTGCTCGTGTTCGGGGCGGCGCGAGCACGCCCGGCGGGTTAGCCTCCTTGCCGAGCAGAGCCCGCCGGGCCTCTCTTCCTCATCACGAAACCCGTGGCTTATCCGATGCATCACAATCAGCACACTCGTTCTTTCCGTAGTTCGTGGGTCGGCTCCCTCGTGGGGCTCTCTACCTTGGCGCTCCTGATGGGTGGCGTCAGCTGCAGCTCGGAACCCGGCGACGGGAACGGCACGATCCCGCCAGGCACGGTGGTCGACTCCTGTCCTCCGGGGTACACCTGCGAAACGAACGCCGATGGCACGATCGTCGTCGTTGGTGCCGACGGCAGCGGTGGTGCCACGAGCACCGGCGGTGTCAGCAGCGGGGGGGGCGCCCCGAGCGCCAGCGGAGGGACCCCCGGCACGGCCACGGGCGGCGCCGTTAGTTCCGGTGGCGGCGGCGGAAACGACGAAAATTGTACGGACGAGCAGCATCCCGACCAACTTGATCAGCCCTGCTCGATTTGGCTGGAGTGGGGCGATCCGCCAGGCTCGCACTGCAACGACGATTGGCTCCAGGGTTACTGCGACGCGACCTGCGGTCGCTGCACGCCTTCCTCGGGCAGCGGTGGCGGCAATGGCTCGGGCGGAGGGGGAAATGGCAGCGGCGGGTGGGGCAACGACGTGACGCTCCCGGACATCAACGGAGGCAGCACCGGGTGGGCGAGCCGGTACTGGGATTGCTGTCGACATCACTGCACCTGGAGCGGCAATGGTGGCAGCGTTCCTGCCTGCGGCGTAGACGGGGTGTCCATTTCTAATGGGGACAGCGCGTGCGGAGGGGGGAACGCGTACACATGCTACAACCAAGCACCGCGCGCGGTTTCCGACACCGTGTCCTACGGCTACGTCGCCGTTCCCAACCCTCAGTGTGGGAAGTGCTACCATATCCAGTTTACGGGGAGCTCGCACAACGCCGGAAACGACCCGGGGTCGGCAGCGATCGCTGGCAAGCACATGATCGTCCAGGTCACGAACACCGGCGGCGACGTAGGCCAGAACCAAATGGATCTAATGATCCCCGGGGGCGGCGTGGGTCTCAACCCGAACACTTGCCCGGCCCAATGGGGTATGAACGACCTCGGTCCCATTCACGGCGGCTTTCTCTCCGCCTGCAGCGGCGACCACAACTCGCGGAAGCAGTGCGTTCGCGAGAAATGCAACAAGCTGCCAGCCGGCGACCTTCGTGACGGCTGCAACTGGTTCGTCGACTGGTTCGAGGTCGCCGACAACCCGAACTTCAAGTACGAAGAAATCCAGTGCCCGGCGGACTTCTGAGCCCCCTTTCCCTCTGATACGCGGGTTCGGAGCGATCTCCTCACGGACGTCGCTCCGAACCTCACTGGGATTCACTGGGGCAGGTCGCCAAGCGCCGCATCCTGAGCCCCATCCTCCGAGCCTCAACCGATCGAGCCGGCGGCTCGGGGGTGCTTGGCGAGAACCGCGGCGCCGTCCCGCTCCGCGCCCGGCTGGCACCAAGGGCTCTCCGCCAGGCCGTGCTAACGTCCGGTCTTCGACGACCGTCCCTGTGCCCGTGCTCTCCGACTTCCACCCCGAGCGCGTCCCGAGCGTGTGCGCCCGCGCCACCGTCTCGGCGCGCGTTCTCTTGAGCGGAGCGCTCCTCGTTACCGCCTGCGCCTCACACAGGGACACGGTGCCTGAGCCCCGGGGCTCGGGCGACTCCCCTCCGCCCGTAATCGCGGACCAGACGGATCACGCCGCACCTCCGGCCCCCTCCGAGGAGACCCGGGAGCCATCGAGAGGGGTAGCCGAGGACGCGACGGCGGACGCATCCCCCCCCAAGCTCGACTACGACGTCCCCTCCGGCCCCGTGCTGTCTCCAGAGCTCCTCGGGCTGCGGGCGGAAGCACAAGCTCGTATCCTGGGACGGGGCGCGGAGATCGTCGATGCAGCGGGCGAGCTCGGCGAACCCACGGCGCCGGACCCGGAGCGCGAGAACGGCAACGCCCTCGGCGGGTTCGTCCCCATCGAGAACGAGGCCGCGCTCGCGGCGTTTCATGAAGCGCTCGCTCAGCTCGAGCGCGGCACCCTTCCCGGGGGCAAGCTGAGGATCTTGGCGTACGGAGCGTCCCACACGCAGGCCGACGTCTATCCGGGGTACCTGCGCCACTATCTGCAGAGCCGCTTCGGTGACGCGGGGCCTGGCTTCGTGCAGCTCGTCCCGCTCGACAAGTGGCACCGACCGCGTGCGGCGGAGCTGAGCAGCCAGCGCTTCTCCGTGCACCACGCGCAACGTCGACCGGGGATGGCGTCGACGTGGTTCGGGCTCAGCGGCGCGGTAGGCGTCGCGTCCACGCCGGGCGCGTTCGCGCGCGCCGAGCTGCGGCAAGGGCCGCCGGAGGGCACCGCGACGGAGATCGACGTGTATGCGATGGGGCATCCCGGTGGCGGTGAGCTGCGCCTCCTCGTCGACGATCGAGAGCGCGCGAGGTGGTCCACCCACGCCGAACCGCCGCGTCCTGTCTTCCTTCGCAGCATCGAGACCGCTCCCTTCCAGGAGCTCACCGTCGAGGTGACGGGCACCGGGACGGTTCGGCTGCTCGGAGCGACCGTCGAGTGGGACCGCCCGGGCGTCGTGGTGGACACCCTGGGCATCAGCGGGACCCGGGCCGCCAATTGGCTCGCTTGGGACGAGGCCGCCTGGTCCGAACAGGTGCAACGGCGACACCCGGCGCTGGTGCTCCTCGCCTACGGCACCAACGAGTCCTCGGACGAGCAGCAGCCCATCGCACACTATGAGCAGCAGCTGAGAGAGGTGCTCGAGCGTCTGCGCCGAGCCGCGCCCCAGGCGAGCTGCTTGCTCGTGGGGCCGGGCGATGCCGCCAAGAAGGTGGGCGGCAAGTGGGTCGCTCGCAAGCGCCTCCTCCCCATCATCGAGGTGCAGCGTCGTCAGGCGCTGGAGCACGGTTGTGGGTTCTGGGACGCGCATGCCTTCATGGGGGACGGCGGCATCTCCCGTTGGGCGCGAGCCATGCCACCCATGGCGAGCGCCGACCTCATCCATCTCACGCGCCGAGGCTACGTGAAGCTCGGCATGACCCTCGGAGACGCCCTCCTGCGCGCGTACGATGCCGCGCAGCTTCCCACTCGAGCGCCCGCACCGACCTCCCTGCCCCCGCACCCGGGTCCGAGAGGCGCAGGCCCCAAGCAGACTCCGGACGTCCCGTCGACTGCGCAACCTTTCCCTCCCGCCCAACCTCCCCCGAGCGCCCAGCCTCCCCCAGCGAGCGAGAGCCCCCCCACCACGCCCCCCGCCCGGTGAGGACCGAATCTGCGTCGAGCCCGACGCCGCCTGCACCGTCGAGCCCGGCGCCGCCGCTCCCGGAATGAAGCTCGCGCCACCCCAACGAGCGAGCGAGTGACCCCGGGTCGAGCCACCCCTGATCTCGCCCCACCCTTGCGAGATCCGCGCCGCGTAGTCCGGTGAGGAACGCGCGGCCGCTCCCGTCCACCGCCCGCGATTGGCATCCCACCGTGTCGGGGGCCTCCTGTGTCGTCGCCCCCCTTTGGGAAAAGAGACTCGCAGGAGGATCACGTGATTCACCCAGGTCGCACCGCCGCGCCGCCGAGCGCGGACCAGTCGGGGCGACGAGACCGATGTCCTCGGGTCAAGGCGACGGCGACGCTCCGTCGTCCTCGCGCCCCTGGAGTTCTTTCCACTCGGGGAGAGGCTCACCCACCATCCGCGCGCGGTAGTCCACGTAGCCGTGCAGCAGCGCACGAACCAGCAGCGTGGCGAGGATCTCGTGACCCGCGCTCGTCGGGTGCGCCAGGTCCGCGCTGGCCAGCGCGGGCTTCGCCCGGAACCACCGGGCGATCGTGCCCTCCCCCCCCATCGCTCGAAACAGATCGAAGAAGGCGCACCCCTCGGTCAACGCGACCTTCCGCTGGATCTCGACGATCTCCAGCACGCTCCGCCGCGTCTGGATGCCGTTCTTGTCCGTACGATCCGCGTGGTCGGTGACGCCGACGACGAGACAGGAGGCCTCGGGGCGCCCGGCGCGGTACCGCTGCACGACCGTGCGGTACTCCTCCTCGAAGACCGCGCGGATGTCGGCCACGCTGCGCTGGGTATCGTTTCCTCCGAGCCCGAAGACCAGCAGATCGGTCCCACGCCGGGAGATCTGCGCGCGAATGTGCTCGGGCTCCTGGGCCTTGAGGCTCGCCGTGGACAGCCCGATCACCGCCAAGGTGTCCCAGACGATCCCTGGCCCACCGCGCTCCATCACCACGCCGTACCCTCGCACGCTCCCCCGCCCCGCCGCGCGCACCTGGATCGAGTGCGGAGCGTCCGGGAGCTCGAAGACGGCGACCTCGTCCGTGGGCTCCTCCGCGCGGGTGTCGATGCGCCTCGGGGGCTCGTCGTCGACGATCACGTCGAAGAAGCCGCCATGCGGCGCCGTCTGGTACCAGAGCTCGAAGCGGGAGATCCGATCTCCAGGCGCCGACGCGATGGTCCCGAAGCGTGACGCGGCCTCGCCAGATGCTCGCGTGCTGACACCGCCGAGCCCGTACCGGCGGTCCTTCTCGCAACGGAACAGCACCTCGCAGCGGCTCGTCCATGGTTCGAGGACCTTGAACTGGAGCCCGCGGTGCATGTGGAACGGGTTCAAGGGGGCGAGCACGTGGAAGCCGTGCCCCCCATCGCCGAAGCGGAGCTGGAGGCGCCGCCGCACGGAGCCCGTCAAGCCGTCGTCACCCAACAGGCTATCCCCCCAGTGGGCCGCGCGCGCCAGGATGGGTACCTGCAAGTCGACGAGGGTCAGGCGCCGGTAGTACGCGTCGAGGTGCTCCGGCGCCTCGATTTGGACCTCCAGGGGGTCCGCCTCTCCCGGGCGCGCCACGTACTCGGGGAACACCGTCTCCTCGGGAGGACGTGTCGGCGGCGGCTGGGCCGCGGCCAGCGAGGCGTCGATCCGTGCCGCCTCGCTCGCGCGGCGCAGCGCCTCGAGCTCCGCCCGCTCACGGAGCAACGCCTCCTCCTCGCCCAACAGGTGGCGCCCTACGAGGTTCCAGAAGGGCACGTAGCCTTCGGAGCGCTTCCAGGGCTGCAGCCCGTGCAGCGGCTCGAACACGTACGTCGCCCCGATCATCAAGGCGAGGGCCCCCCCGATGTGCAAGAGCCGCAGGGCCGCCGGAGCTTCGATGTTCGCCGAGCGCTCCACCGGAGCCGCCGCGCGCCCTTGCGAAGAGGCGGCAGACGGTCCGATCTCGGCGGCGTCGGGACGGGAAATCCTTGCGGTCATGGGTGCGAGCGGCGAGAGGAGAGACGGGTGCGGAGAAGAGCGGGCGGAGAAGAGCGGGCGGAGAAGAGCGGGCGGAGGAAACGCTCAGAAGGCAAAGTAGATGTTCGGGCGCGGTCCGGCGAGCAACCGCGGGAACGTCGCCCCGAGCAGCGCCAGCACACAGGCCACCCCCCAAGCCGGCGTCCGCTCGAAGAACCGGAGCCCGAGCTTCTCCAGCGGGCGAGCTGGCAAGAAGTGCACCGCCAACCCGAAGATCATCAACAGCAACAGCCCCGAGTCTGCGATCGAGAGGGCGAGCCCCCGAGCGCTGCCCGTCAGCGCCGAGCCCTCGACCAGCTGATACAGATCGTGGAGGCGAAAGAGCCCCGGGCGCACACCGAGCCCGTCGAGAGCCACCAACTTCGCTGCCATCTGACGCGCGACGTCGAGGCCCTCCGCGCGGAAAAAGATGCGCGACAGCACCACGAAATGGAAGGTCAGCAGCACGTTCACGGGGCGCGCCCAGGAGAACTGGGAGTCCCCGAGTAGCCCGGCCACGAGCGACGCCGCCGCCACCAACCCCACGAAGGGCCAGGCGCCCGGCCCCAGGTCGAGCAGCCACGCGAGGAGGCTCCCGAGGGCGAACACCGCGAGCGCCACGCCGAGGTTCTTCGTGACCATCGCCGCGGGCGTATGCGATCCCCGGGACGCCAAGCGATGAAACACCATCGCGAAGGCCTGGAGGTTCGAGTAGATCACGAAGTTGTAGCTCGCCCCGTGCCACATCCCGATGAGGAACAGGGTCAACCAGAGGTTCACGCAGGTGCGGGTGAGGCTCCCGCGGCTACCGCCCAGGGGAAAGAAGACGTAGTCGCGGATCCACGTCGACAAGGTCATGTGCCAACGACGCCAGAACTCCGCCACGTTCGCCGCCTGGTAGGGGCGATCGAAGTTCTCCGGCAACTGCAGGCCGAGCAGGCGCGCCACGCCCACGGCGATGTCCGAATACCCGGAGAAATCCGCGTAGATTTGCAGGGTGAAGGCGTACAACGCCAGCAGGTTCTCGAGGGACGTGTGATCGGCTGGCGCCGAGAAGACCACGTCCGTGAACCGCGCCGCGATGAAATCGCCGAGCACCACCTTCTTCAGCAGGCCCTTGCTGATTCGATACAGTGCGAAGTCGACGTCCGCGCGAGTCAGGCGGACCCGCTGGCGCAGCTGCGGGAGCAGCTCGGAGGCGCGGACGATGGGCCCGGCGACGAGCTGCGGGAAGCAGGCGACGAACGCCGCGAAGCGCGTCAAGCTCCGCTCCGGCTCGATGCGACCGCGCCAGACGTCGACGGTGTAGCTGAGGCTCTGGAACGTGTAGAAGCTGAGGCCGATGGGGAGCACCAGCTCCAGCGTGGGCGCGGTCCAGGACGCGCCCAACGCCCCCGCGACGGCGCCCGCGATCTCGAAGGCGAACCCCGTGTACTTGAAGTACCCCAGGATACCGAGATTGCTGATCACGCTCAGCCACAGCCACGCCCGCCCCGAGCCGCCTCGCGCGCGGGCTTTGGCAATTCCAAGCGCCGCATAATAGTCCGTCAGGGTGGACGCGACGAGCAGGCCCAGGAAGTACCAGGCGGGAGGGAGCTCGCCGCCGGCAGGCTTCGCGCCGGCGCAATAGAAGAAGTAGCTGGCCGCGAGCAGCAACAGCAGGCGCGCCCGTGGGTGCCCGCCGAGCATCCAGTACCCCGCGAGCACCGGGGGTAGGAACAGCAGAAAATCGAAGCTCGCGAACAGCATCGGCGGCCCCGGAGCCTAAGTCGACCCCGGGGCAAGCCCAAGGGGCAAGGGGCTCCCCCCTGCCCTTTCACGCGGACGCGCGACGCCTCTGGGGTCCCACGTCCGGCTCTGCGCTCGGACGAGGCATGGAGATCCCGGACTCCCGGGGGGCCGTCTCCTCCGCGCCGTCGGGCTTGCGCCAGATGGCGATGAGGTTGACGGTCAGGAGCTCCTCGTCCGTGTACTCGGTGAGCTCCCCGGCGGCCCGAAGCTCCCGGAGCGCGTCGCCGAGCTCCTCGTCCTGGCGATCGGCGACGTAGGTCACTCCGGGGAACGCGGCCTCGAACAGATCGCGCCACTCCGCCAACGTCAAACGGTTCAGGTACGTGTTCGGATGCACCGTGTGCGCGAACGCCGGTCGCAAGTGCGGCCACAAGGGCGGCACCGGGATCCCGTCGGCGAGCAGCTTCGGATCATGGGAGCCGGCGTGGGAGGTGTAGAGGTGCACGCTGACGTAGGCCACCCCTCCCGGACGCAGCACGCGCTCGATCTCCGCCAGGGCCGCCGCCGGATCGTCGATGTGCTCGAACACCGAGTGCGAATAGACGAAATCGAACGACTCCTGCGGGAACGTCATCTCGGTGGCGCTCATGCGGAGCACGGGGGTCGTCGGGAACGCTGGCGCCCCCAGTCGCCGCAGCAACGTCTTTCGAAAGCGCCGATCGACCCCCAGCGCCTTCCGGGCGATCGTCTTGGCCGTCCGGAGAAAAGAGTTGTGGCGCACCATGCGCACGTAGGTGAGCGGCGAGGCCTCCGCCGCGATCACGTCCGTGTCGATCGCGACCATGTCGTTCTCCAAGGAGAAGCACCGCAGGCTGCCGAGCTGCTGACCGGGCCCGATTTCGAGGCCGCGCAGCCCCGAGAGCGTCACCCCCGTCTGCTCGCGGATGCGTTCCTTGGTGTTCTCGTAGAGGCCGATCGTCCAGTCGACAGCCGACTCCGGCGGCCTCCGCGCGATCCGGACGAGCTGAAGCGCCTCACGGATCCGATTTCGCACACCAACGCTCGCTGATGAGTATGAATAGCTCCCCATCCTCTGATAATCGGCCAAATGGACCGAAGAGGGCAAGTGGAACAGTGTCTCAACTTCACAGTTGACCATGCAGAGTAGGCTCTCGAAACGCTCCCGTGTGTTTCCCCAAACGTTTCCCCACCTCGAGCCCTTCAGGAAGGCATTCCCGAACCGCGCTCGCCCAACCGCACGGGTTACTCTCGCCCGCTCCCGAACGGCGGCGCTCCGAACGGCGCCTCCCGAACGGCGCCTCCCGAACGGCGGCGCTCCGAACGGCCTACCTGGAGCCTACGAACCACCCAGCCGATTGCGGCGTGCCAAGAGCTGTTCGTCGGAGAGGGGGCCGTACCGCCGCGCTCTATCGACGAGCGCGCGGACGAGAGGCCCCGGGAGCTCCGCTTCTGGTCGTAGATCGCGCCGCCGGTAGGGGAACACGACGCGGTTCGTCTTGAACTCTCGGGTCCCCAAGGTGGCTTGCCGACTGAGCCAAATTTGTGACGTCGGAACGAGGATGCGCGCGTCACCGGCCGGCCCTTGCCCCGCGCCGCCAGCGCTACGAGGGACCTGCCACACGGCCACGGTATGGTTCCAGGTGGGCCAGAACAGCCCCACGAACCCGTCGATCTCCAGATCCCTCGCCAACAGGGCGAACAGCGCCGACAGCTCGTCGCACTCGGCGACGGCGGTCGGCGACGTCACCTCGCGCGGTGCCGCGGCGCGCGGGATCACCTCGCGCGGTGTCGTCTCTCGCGCCGCCTCGCTCGCCGCGTCGTCGCGTGACGCGGCCCTGCCCGGCGTGGTGTCTGTCTCTACCGACAGGGGTGACGTCGCCGCTTCCTCCTCCTTGGTCCAGTCGTGAGCGCGCCACTGCTCCCAGATGGCGTCGGACCAGGGCATGCGATCGGTGATGTCCCAACGGATCCCCCAGAAGCCCCCGTCGCGGGTCGCCTCGAAGACGAGCCGCACGCGGCTGTAGGTCTGCGGGCTCACGTCGGCGCTCGTGAGCTGATACTCCGAGAGCAGGCGCTCGTAGCCCCTCCGCACCTCGGGCGTGTCCGCCAGCTCATCCGCGACGCGGCGCAGCTCCTCGATGAACTCACCATAGGTCACGCTCTCGCGACCCTCGAAGGGACCGGGCGGGGCCGTCTCCGGGCCAGCGCTCTCCTCGCGCGTCGCGATGGAACTCGGCAGCTCCGGCGCTGCGGGCGCGACGCTGAACCGCACCGGCAAGGGCGGCGCGGGCTCCGGAGAGACTCCCCCGGGGCTCGCCGCGCAAGCACCCAGCAGCCCCGCCCCGGCCCAGACAAACCAGGAGCGGGGACCACCACCAGGATGCGCGCGCCGTGTAGCGCCTCCGCGACGGGGAACGGCACGCGACTGGACGAGCCCCTTCATGACCCGCTCTTCATGACTCGAAGGTCCTCCGCGATCCAGTCCGCCGTCATCAGGAACGCCCGCACCGTGTGATAGGGCGTCTTCCACAGCTCGCCCTTGTGATCTCCTCGGGGCCCCACGCGCCCCGTCGAATCCACCCCCCAGAAGAACTCCCCATGGAGCGGATCCCAGGAGGTTTGAGTGATGAAGCGCGCGACCGCCTCGAGGGCGTCCAGCAGCTCCTCGTTCCCGGTGCTTCGGTAGAGCCGATAGAGCCCCGGGAGCGCCTCCGCCTGGACCCACCACACCTTCTCCGAGCTCGTGACCGCGGGACCTCCCTCGTGCCCTTCGGGGATCCCGCGCTCGAAGGGCCCTCCGGCGGGATCCCACCCGGTCCGCAGCGCGTGCTCTGCCATGCGGCGCGCCGCCGAGGCGGCGAGGGAGTGGTCGGCAGCGTCCACCTCGTTCGCTTCGGCGAGCGCCTCGAACGCCTCCAGGAGGAGCCAGGACGCCTCCCAGTCGTGGCCGTAGCTCACCTCGGGCGCGCCCATAGGTGCCCAATCGAGCCCCAAGTACCCGTGCACGTAGCCCGCAGGGCGGAGGAGCCGCTCCGCGACGAGCCGCCCCAGCTCACGCAGGCGCCCCGTGACGAGCGGATCCGGCTGCCCCGCGACGTGGATCTGCGCACGCAAGAGCGCCGTCATCGCCTCCAGCACGTGGAGGTGCGTGTTGGTGCACTTGGCGGCGCCCGCGGGGGCGCCCACCTCCGTGAGCCAGCGCCCGTCCTGGCGTTGGTCGTAGCCGCCCGAGACGGGATCGTGCCGCAGGGCATCCATCACACCGAACAGCTCCCGCGCCCGCAGCGCAGCCCGTGTGTCGGAGAACGTGCGGGCGTACTGGGCGAGGCCGAACACGGCGAAGCTCTGGGCGTAGAGCTGCACGCGCTGGTCTACGGGGACGTGGTGACGATCGACCCGATGCACGAAGGGACGCCCGCTCCGCCCGAACACACCGAGCAGGTGATCGTACTGAGCGTGCGCGGCGGCCTCACACGAAGCCCAGCCGGGCCGGCGCTCCTGGTACAGCGAGTACGCGTAGAGGTGCCGCGCCTGCTGCACCAGGCCCTTGCTGCCCCGCACCTCGCCGGACGGCCCCCGCGGGCGATCCACGTCGTCGAACACCGGGCGAAAGGCGCGGTCGAGGTGGCCGTAGGCGCCTCCCGAAGGATCCCGTCCCTGCAAGAGCCAGGGCCGCAGCGACGCCTCCGCGAGGGCGTCCAGGTTTGCCCTCAGGCGCTCGAGACGAAGGCTGCGCTCCGCTGTCATTCCTCCGGACGGTATCCCCGGCGAGGCGCATCACAAGGGCTCGCGGGCCCGCCGTGACGGGGGGCCGTTGCACCCCGCGCGCGAACGCCCCTAACGTTCCGCGGACATGGCCCCTCTCTCCCGCGCCCCCGCGTCCGCCGTCGACGCCGACCGGATCCGCACCGCCCCTCTCCTGCGACGTCACGAGGCGGGCCCGATCCTTCGCGGGCGCGATTTCCCCGCCGCGGCTCGGATCCAGCGCGTCTTCAACTCGGGGATCGTCAAGCACGAGGGCCGCTACGTCATGGCGTGCCGCGTCGAGGATCGCGCCCTGCGCAACCAGATCTGGATCGCGGAGAGCGACGACGGCTACCGCTTCGTGCCCCGGCCGCACCCCGTGCCCGTGCCCACGGACGATCCCGAGTTCGCCGAGTACACGGCGGGCATGTACTACGATCCCCGCGTCACCCGCATCGACGACACCTTCTACCTCATGCACGCGGCCCACTCCGGCCACGGCTGTCGTCTGAGCCTGATGCAGACCCGGGATTTCGAGACCTTCGAGTGGCTCGGCTTCGTGTCGGAGCCGGACAACCGCAACGGCGTGCTCTTCCCCGAGAAAATCGGTGGCCTCTATGCGAGACTCGATCGGCCGAACACCGGAGGCAACTTCGGCGACATCTGGATCTCCTACTCCCCGGATCTGCGGTTCTGGGGCAAGAGCCGCTGCGTGCTCCGCAACGCCGACGTGCGCTGGGCCTGGACGAAGATAGGTCCGGGCGCGGTCCCGATCCGGACGGAGGCTGGCTGGCTGAACCTGTTCCACGGCGTCCGCACCCAGTGCGCGCAGCACTACGTCTATAGCCTCGGCGTCGCCCTGCACGATCTCGAGGATCCGTCGCGGATCGTCGCCGTCTGCAAGGAGGCGATCCTGGAGCCGGAGGAGGACTACGAGCTCGTCGGACAAACGCCCAGCGTCGTCTTCACGTCGGGCGCGGTCGTGGAGGAGGACGGCGAGGTCAAGGTCTACTACGGGGGAGCCGACACGGTACAGTGCGTGGCCACGACGACCGTTCGGGAGCTCCTCGACGCCTGCCGACACCTCTGAGGCCACGCTCCCTCGACCAAGTCTTTCGCGCCTCTCCCTCACCTCCCTTCCCTCCATCCCCGATACCTTAGGCGCGGGCGCCGCCCGTCAAGCTCGGGTTTTGGCGAGGCTTTCGCGAGCACCGGAGCGGAGCCGGAGTGCACGAAGTCCAGCTCGCTGGACGAAGTGCACGGAGGCCTACGGCCCTCGC
>JAAZAA010000037.1 GCA_012514535.1 Myxococcales bacterium
CTGACCTTCGTCCTCGGCTACTACGTGCCGATGTACCGCGCTCATGAATCACTCACGAAGCAGCACGCCGTGGCGGCGCAGCGCATGGTGCAGCTGAGCGGGAACCTCGACGAGACCCAGGCCAAGCTGAACAAGACCGAGGAGGAGCGCAGGACCCTGGCCGCACGCCTGGACGAGGTCGACGCGCAGCGCTCGAGCGAGGCCGGGCGGCTCGACAGCTTGAAGCAGAGCCTCGAGAGCGGCCTGGCCAAGGCCATCCGGACGAACGCGGTTCGGTTGGAGAGCTCCCAGCACCTCGTGGCCGTCGCCCTGGACGCCAAGGACGTGTTCGCCGCGGGCAAGCCGGACGTCACCCCCAAGGCGAAGAACCTGCTCTGCGACGTGGCGCGCGCCGCCGGAGATCGAAAGCTGCACCTCGCCGTCACCGCGGATGAGGCGCCGCCGGCGGCCTCGCGTCGCTTCGTGCGCGACGCCCGCGCCTACGCCGCCATCCGGGCGAGCTCCGTCGCCGAGGTGCTCGAGAAGACCTGCCGGGTGCCGAGCTCCCGCATCGAGACGGCGGGGGCCCTGGGGAGCGCCGCCGGGAAGGGATCCATCGTGCGCTTCGAGATCCCCGTCGCAGCCCCTTGAGAGTCGTCGCGGCTCCGTGAGTACCGCCGTGAGGCGGCCGTCGTGTGCGCCTCAACCGGGAGCGCGAGCGAGCAGCTCCTGGAGATCCTCGGGCAAGGCATCGAAGCGCTCGAGGGCGGCGATCAGATCCGCGTTCGTCGGGAGCTCGGTGAGGAACTGGCGCGCATATGGCGTCCCCAGCAAGCCGTCGAGGCGCCGTCGCAGGGGACGCAGGCCTCGCACGACGGCCTCTCGCGCCGCCTCCTCGTCGCCCGCGGCGGAGAGCGCGCGCTGCCAGGCGAGGTAGACGATCGACTCGTTGAGCAAGCTGGGCGCGTCCCCGTCGAGCAGCTCGGCGGCTTCCCGCGCGAGGGCGACCGCCGCGTCGGTGCGGTGGCAGAGCCGCTCCGCCTCCGCCCAGGCTCCCAGGGCCGCGGGGAGGACGTCGTGGTGACCCATCTGGCGATAGCCCGTCGCCGCGGTACGCAGCAGCTGGGCCGCGCGCGTCGCGCTGGGCGCGTCCGGAGCCCGTAGGAGCTCCACGCCCCGGTAGAAGAGAGTCCCCAGGTTGGCTCGATCGGGGGCGGTCCAGATCTCGGCGGCGGCGGCGTCCGCGTCGGCGCGGACCTCCGCGAGCTGGACGTCGAGCTCCCGATCCGTGCCGAACACCGAGGCCCAGCCGAGCAGGTTCATGCGCGCGTGACGGACGGCGCCGGCGCTGCCGATCGCCTCGGCGAGGGCGAGGCCCGCTTCGAGGGCGCTCCGCGCTTCCTGGCGTGCGCCCAGGGTGGTGAGCGCGAAGCCCAGGTTGGTCATCAGCACCGCCTCGCGCTCCTTCAGGCCGGCGGCGCGGGCAGCGGCCACGGCGTTGCGGCGGGAGTCGAGGGCGCGGATCAGCGCGCCCTGGGTTTGCCGGACGACGGCCAAGGTCTGGTAGCCGTCTACCGCGGCGCCCTTGACGTTCTGGGACTCGGCGAGGGCGAGGAGGCGTGTCGCTTGCCGTTCCGCCGCGTCGAAGTGGCCGGCGAAGGCGTGACGCGCCGCCAGGCAAGCGGCGCAGCGGGCGACCTCCTCGTGCAGGCCGAGCGCCTCGGCGGAGTCGCACACCTCCCCGAGCCGCTCGCTCACGTTTTCGCCCGCGCCGCGTGCGTCGTCGTAGCGTGCCCGCGCGCCCCGGGCTCGTACCGCGCTGGCCTCGTCGTAGACGTTCTCTTCCAAGGCGGACACGGCGCTCTCACGATCGCTGGCTCGCGGATCGAGGCGGCTCCAGCTCTCGTCGAGGTACAGGGCGCGGCGGAACGCGACGGGCTTGTCGTGGCTGAAGGCGAGGGCCCGCTCGGCGAGCGTCAGCGCGTCCTGGAGCGCGTTCGCCGTCAGGGCGCGGCGCGCGGCGCGCTCCCAGTGGTGCGCGGCGAGCTCCGGTAGGTCACCGCGATCGTAATGAGCCGCGACGATCGCCGCGTCCTCGCCCGCCTCCGCGAGCCAGTTGGCGGCGAGCACGTGGAGCTCGCGCCGTCGCTCCTCCCCGAGGGACTCGTAGGCGACGTCCCGCATCAGCGCGTGCTGGAACGCCCACTCGCTCGTGCCCGGGAAGCGGGAGCTGCTCTGTCGCACGAGGAAATCCGTGCCCGCGAGGGCCTCCAGGACCCGCGCCGGGTCGGCGATGCCGAGGACGGGGAGGGCCGCTTCCCAGCAGCACAGGCCGAAAACGCTCAGGCGCCCCAGGGCGTCCCGGGACTCTTCCCCGAGGGCGTCGAGGCTCACCTGGATGGCGGCTTCGATCGTCGGGGCGTGCTTCGGATCGCGTCCAGCGGCGATCACCCGGGCGAGCTCCGCCGCGAACAACGGCGAACCCGCGGCTTGCTCGGCGATCTGGCGCAGCGCCTCGTCGGAGGCGCGGTGGCCGAGCAGCGCGCCAGCGATCTCCCGGACCGCGTCCCGAGCCAACGGGTGCAGGTCGACGCGAACGTGTTTGCGACCAATGAAGCGCTCCCCGTGCTCGGCCCAGAACGACGGGCGGACGCAGGCGAGCACGAGCAGCGGGCGCTCCGCGGCGCGCCCGAGCAGGTGGTCGATCCAACCGACGCTCTCGGCGTCCGCCCACTGCAGGTCCTCGAGGACCACCACCAGGGGCGAGTCGAGCCGACGGAGCACCAGATCCGTCATGGCGAGCCACAGGGCGTCTCGCGAACCGCGGGCGTCGCCGGCGGGTTCCAGGGCTTCGTTGGCGAGGAGCTTGGCGAGCAGGAGCCGGCCGGAGTTCGACGAATCCGCCGCGCTGGGCAGGCCCAGGCGATCGACGAGCGCGTCCTCTGCCTCCTGCTCGGAGGCGCCCTTCGGGAGGCGCACCAGGGCTCGCAGCAGATCGGCGGCGGCGCCGAGGGCGTGGGCCCGCGAGTACCCCTCGCTCCGCTGGACGATGAGCTCCGGAGGTTCAGCGCGCGCGGAGATGCGCGCCAGGAGCTCCCGCTGCAAGCGGCTCTTGCCGATCCCGGGTGGTCCACTGATGCTCACGAGCATCGACGTCGAGTCGCGCAGGCACTGATCGTAGGCGTCGAGCACCTGGTTCAGCTCCGCCTCGCGCCCCAGGAACGGCGCCCCGCCGGAGCGCTCCTGCTGCGCCCGTGGCAGCGGCGCACCGAGCAGCGCCGAGCCGGCGTCGCCCATCGAAAACCCATAACGACCCCGACCCAGCTCGCGCGTGGTCGTGTCCACGAGCACCGAGCCCGCCGCCGCGGCGCGCGCCAGGGCCGCGGCGCGGTCGACGACTTCACCCAAGGGCTGGACGCTGTCTCGTTCTCGATCGACGTCGACCCGCGCGCGGCCCGTGGCGATGCCGACCTGGGCGCCCGCGGCCGCCAGCTCGTGGCCGATGTCGAGAGCGACCGCGGCCTCGTCTCCGAGGGCCCGGCGCGCCCCCAAATGAGCGACCAACGCGTCCGCGCCGAGGGGAGCCGCGTCCGCCGAGCGGGCGTGGAGCTTTTCCAGAGCGCGCCGGCGGGCGTCGGGGCTCACGAAGCGCGAAGCCACCAGCGTCGTCAGGAGCCGGGAGGACGAGCCCTGGATTCGTGGCGTGAGCTCACGCGGGATCCAGCTCGTGCGACCGCACTCGAGGAGGGCCTCTCGCAGGAGGCCTTCGACCTCCTCTGCGGTCTCCGGGCGCTCCGCCGGATCCGTGCGCAGGAGGCGACGCACGAGCTCGTCGAGGGACGGCGGCGTGTGGTGGATCAGCTCCCGCAGGGACGGCGGGATCGTGGTCGCCAGGCGCGCCAGGGTGGCGAGGGTGCTGGGACCGACGTGGGGGGGACGTCCGGCGACCAGCTCGAACAGGGTCGCCCCCAAGGAGTACAGATCCGCGCGGCCGTCGATCACCGTGTCGCCGCGGGCCTGCTCGGGCGCCATGTACGCGGGCGTCCCCACGATGTCGCCGGTGCGCCCGAGCCGCATGCGCGTCGCCACGCCGAAATCGACCACCACGGGCTCGACGTCGAGCTCCTCGGGAGGAGCGTCCGGGAGAGGGCGCAGCAGGATGTTGCCCGGCTTGATGTCCCGATGCACGACGCCCGCGCGGTGGGCGGCGCCGAGCGCGCGCGCCACGAGCGCCCCGAGGGCGACCACCTCCTGCAGCGCGAGGGGGCGACGGCGGTGACGGACGCCGAGATCTTCTCCCTCGAGCCACTCCATCGCGACGAAGGGCTGCTGCTCTCGCTCGAGGAACCCGGACGCGATGACGCGCACGATGTTCGGGTGTCGCAGCAGGCGCAGCACCTCGCCCTCTCGCCGCAGCCGCGCCTCGTCCTCCGGGGCGACCCCCGCTGCCGCGGCGACGATCTTCACGGCGACGGGGTGCCCCGTGTGCAGGTCCAGGGCCCGGTAGACCACGCCGACTCCGCCCCGTCCCACCTCGCGCTCGAGGGCGAAGCGGCCGCCGAGGGGTTCGAGCGTGCCTGGGGAGAGCATCGGCCTGCGGAGGTTGTACCCCAAAGTGGGGGCGGGTCGCAGCTCGGAGGCGTCGGCGGCTTCTTCACGGCCGCTCGCGACGCCCGCGGCACGGCGCCTGCCCCGGGACACCGTGTCGACACGAGCCGTCGGGACGCGGTGCCGACGCGAAGCAGCATGCCAGGCTCGTCCGGGGGACGAGCCGGCGCTCCGGTCACAGGCGCGAGCGCGGCGCGCGCCGTGCTCGCTGTCGCCGCGGCAGTTCGGGCGGGGGCAGGGGAGTCCCCGGCGGCTCGGTGGCGTGCAGGCCCATCGAGAGCAGATCGTCGACGCCGACGAGGGGGCCCGCCGTGCGCGCGGCCGCGTGGCGGAGCAGGGCACGGAGCTCCAGCTCGTTGCCCGGCCAGGTGTGCTCCGTGAGGATGCGCAGGGCCGCGGGGGCGATGCCCAGAGGTTCGCCGCGCGTGCGCAGTCCAGCCGCCGCCAGCTCGAACAACACGAGAGATTGCAGATCCTCGGCGCGGTCCGCCAAGGCAGGTAGGGTGACGTGGGGCCCTCGCAGCAGGCGTAGCAGGTTCTTGCTCAGCCGAGCCTCCGGGTCGTCGAGGTCGAGCGGTCGTTGGCTACAGACGACGATCGCCCCCGTGTGCTGCAGGAGCAAGGGAGCGATCCCTTCCTGGGTGTCCGCGGGCAGCGCGGCGGGATCCTCCAGGACGAGGGTGCCTCCCGCGCTGCGCTTCAAGGGTGAATTGTGAGGGTCTTCCCAGTTCTCCAGGGAACGCGCTCGCAGCGAGGCGCAGTCCACGGAGACGAAGGGCTCACCGCGGCGAGGGCTGGCGAGGTGGAACACCGCGGCCCAGGCGCGCCCGTCCGTCCCCGGGGGCGCGACCAGTACGAGCCTCGTCTCGGCGCGGGCGAGCTGCTCGATCTCCTGGATGGTCATGCGGGAGGCGGGGCCGTGAGCCGTGGAGCGCAGGGGCTCGGCGGAGCTCTCCGCCTCGGCGGTGCGTCGCCGCTCTTCCGCTTGGAGGGCTTCGGCGAGGGCGGCCCGCTCGCTCTCGACGTGTTCCGCGTGGTGACGCGCGGCGAGCTCGCGCTGACGAGAGCGGGCCATGGCCGAGGACACGGAGAGGAGACCGGTGGCGCGATCTCCGAGGGCGCGTAGACCCCGCGCCTCCTCGAGGCTGAGGGCGGCGCTGCGCGCGCCGCGGGGCATGACCAACAGACCCATCGGGCCGTCGCCGTCGACGAGGGCCGTCGCCGTCGCCGCGCGGTGGCTCTCGAACCATCCGAGCAGCGGGCGCAGCTCCGGTTGACGCACCTGGAGCAGGGCGAGGGTCTCGGCGCGGAGGGTGCGCTCGGGTTCGTTCAGGGCGAGCTCGAGGATCCGCTCGGGGAACTCCGCCGAGGCCTCGTGGAGGTATCCCGCGACGTCGACGTGGAGCACGCCGGCGGGATCGCGCCGCCAGAGCTCCGGGCGCCCCTCCGCCATGGGCTCGGCCCGCCGCAGCTCGAGCAAGGTGGCGCGCAGGGCTGCCTCCGGCTCCGGGAGGAGCGCCTTATCCATGGCGGCGTGCACGGCCGTCAGCCAGCGAGAGCTCTCCGGGCCCAGAGGGCGAGCGACCCCACGCGCGACGAGGCCGGCGACGAGGCTGGCGGCGCACCCACCGAGGACGACGAGGCCCAGGGCGTCCGGGGCACGGCGAGCGAGCCACAGGGTGAAGAGCGCCGTGGGCACGCCCAGGAGCACGATGGCCAAGCTGGCGCGTAGGGCCATGGACACGGACGCGGGGTCCCGCGTCGCGCACGTCCACGTGACGGCCAGGGCAGTGCCCGTGAGCACGGTCGGCAGCACCCGATCCGGCGGGGCCACGTCGACGAGGGTGGCGGCGGCGGCGATCAGCGCGCCCGTCAGGGAGAGCGTGAGCGCGCCCCGGGCCCGATCACCGACGCCGAGCTCCAGCCCGCGCAGGAGGACCATGCGCCCCGCGGAGGCGGCGAGGAGGAGGGTGCTCCCGATGGCGGCGGCCATCGTGGCGTAGTCGATCGCGAGGGGATCCAGCAGGGTCGCGCCGGGCCAGAGGGCGCGCGTCCCCGGGAGCGCCACCGCGATGCCCCACAGCACCGCGGCGAAGGCCGCCGCGTCCCGGGAGCGCGCCGCGCGGTGTCCCGTGATGAGCCCCGTGGGCGCAGTGACGCTCGCGAGGGCGATCAGCGCGGCGATGGTGCAGACGCCCGCGCCGAGGTTCGCGGCCGCGTCGAAGGCGGGGCGCCCAGCGGGGCCGGCCCGCGCCGCGAGGTGGAGCGCCATGCCCCACCCCACCCCCTGGACCGCGGGGATGGCGGTGGGCAGGAGCGCCGTTCGTCGGAGGCGGTCCGTGCGTTGCCAGAGCAGCGCGACGGCGACGGGGAGGACGAGCAGGGCGCCCCAGCGGAGGGACCCCGTGGTCGCGCTCCAGCTCGCGAAAGCGACATAAGCCACCGTCGCACTGGGCAAGAGCCAGGAGCGCGGGAACGCGGACACGGCAGGACCGTACCCCGGAGGGCGACCCACGCAAGGCGTTGCCGTCGGGTCGATTGGCGGCTACAGCGGAGCTCAGTTGCGCAGACCGAGTCCACTGCCTTTGCGACCCCTTCCGTGAGCGACCCAGTCGGAGTGGCCCGCGGAGCTTCGGGCGAACCCAGGAGGAGCGCTCGCCGGGACATCCAGCTGCCGGACACCCGTCTCCGCAGCGTCGAGTGACCGCAGCAGGACCTGGAAGCGCATGAAGAAAAACTACGTTCTCGACACCAACGTACTGCTCCACGATCCGCAGTCCATCTTCAAGTTCGAGGACAACGATCTCTTCCTCCCCATCTACGTGATCGAGGAGATCGACCAGTTCAAGCGAGACGCGAGCGAGCGGGGGCGCAACGCTCGGACCGTCGTGCGTCTCCTCGACGGTCTGCGGGAACGCAACGGGCGCCTCTCCGACGGGGTCCCCATCGGAGACGGCGGTACGCTCCGGGTCTTCGTCCCGGCGCGGAAGTCGACCTTCTCGATCGCCCTCAATCCCGGCTCCGGCGATCACGCGATCCTGCAGACGGCCATCGATCTGCGCGACTCCTCGGACCGCCCGACGATCTTCATCACGATGGACGTGTCGCTGCGGATCCGCGCCGACGCGCTCGGGCTGACGTCCCAGGCCTACGAGCACCAGACCGTCGACGTGGACGCGCTCGATCCGGGGGTGATCGAGGTCCCCGTCGACGCGGAGCGCCTCCAGCGGTTCTTCTCGGAGGGCCAGCTGGAGCTCGACGAGTCCCATCACCTGGTGGCCAACGTCAGCGTGATGCTCCGCGGCCCGAACGACCGCACCGGGCTCGGACGCTACGACGCCGCCAAGCGTGTCGTGCGCGCGCTGCTCACCCCCCGTGAGGGGATCGTGGGCATCCGTCCGCGCAACCGCGAGCAGGCCTTCGCCATGGATCTGCTGCTCGACGACAACGTGCGCCTGGTCACGCTGCTGGGCATGGCCGGGACCGGCAAGACCCTGCTGGCCCTCGCGGCGGGCTTGCAGCGGGTCGTCGAGGAGGGGGCGTACTCCCGGCTCCTCGTGAGCCGCCCCGTGATGCCCCTGGGCCGCGACATCGGCTTCCTCCCGGGCAGCGTGGACGACAAGCTCGGCCCGTGGATGCAGCCCCTCTACGACAACCTCGAGTTCCTGCTCGTGGGCGGCGGTGGGCGCCGGCGCGGCATGCGCGGATTCGAGGAGCTGCTCGACAGCGGCCAGCTGCAGGTCGAGCCTTTGACCTACATCCGCGGGCGCAGCTTGCCCCAGCAGTTCGTCATCGTCGACGAGGCGCAGAACCTCACGCCCCACGAGGTGAAGACCGTCATCACTCGCTGCGGCGAAGGGACCAAGATCATCCTCACCGGCGATCCGTTCCAGATCGACAACCCCTACGTCGACGCCTCGAGCAACGGCTTGACGGTGGCGGCGGATCGCTTGAAGGGCGACCCGCTGGTGGGTCACATGCTGCTCACCAAGGGGGAACGGAGCCCGTTGTCCAACCTCGCGGCGAACAAGCTGTGAGCGCTTCGGGGGGGAGGGAGCGCGAGGACGCCATCGCCGGCGTGCTCCAGGGGGCCGAGCGGCGCATCGCCTTGATCGAGGCGTGCCTCCCGCTCAACGCCCTGGCGGAGCGCGAGCGGGTGGTGGCGGGGTGGCGGGCAGGGCAGGAGCTCGTGCCCCGCTGGCTCTTGCCTCGCCGCGCGGAGCTGACGGACGTGCGGGCGGCGCTGGCCGCGGTGGCCACGGCGCCGCCCGAGGACGTGTTCGGCCAGCTCTATGCTGCCCGCGCCGCGGAGCTGGAGCTCGAGGCCGCCCTCGTGGAGGCGCGGGGGACGCCGCTGTTTCGGGCGCTGTGCGCCCGGCGCTACGCGATCGGGGCGGTCGAGCTGCGCGAACAGCTCGACCGCGCTCGTCGCTGGATCGCAGAGACGGAGCACGTCGCGGGGCACTCGGAGGGCCCTCTGGCGTCGTCGAGCGTCCTCGCGCAGGCGCTCCAGGACCGCGCGCGGGAGCTCGGGCTGGAGGCGCGCGTCGTCGAGCGCCCGGAGCTCGCGTCCGTCGCCGCCGTCGGGGAGGGCGTGGTGTTCGTGGGGGCGGGGGAGCACCTGCTCGCGGCTGTCCAGGTGCCGCGAGTCGTGTGCCACGAGATCGAGGGCCACCTCGCGCCTCGGGCGGCCGCGCTCGGAGAGGACCGCGTGCTGTTTCGAGTCGGCAGCACCGGGGCGGGGGAGGACGAGGAGGGGCGCGCGCTGCTCCTCGAGGAGCGCGGCGGTTTTCTGGATCCGGAGACGCTCGTCGGTGCGACGCGGCGGCGCGAGCTCGCGCTCCGGCACGAGGTGGCCCACGCGGCCCGGGCCGGCGCCGACTTCGTGGAGCTGATGCGCCTCCTGCTCCGGCATGGCGAGCCCGTCGAGCGGGCTTACCGGACCTGTGAGCGGGCGCTCCGCGGCGGAGGCCTGGGGCGGGAGCTCGCGTACCTGCCCGCCTACGAGCGAGTGCGCCGCGCCTTCGCGGAGGCGCCGTCCCTCGAGAACTGGATGCGGCGGGGGCGCGTCTCCCTCGACGCCGCGCGGGCCCTCGAGGCCCTGGAGCGCACCTGAGCGTCCGTCAGCGCAGGTCGACGACGACGGGCACGTGATCCGACGGCTTGTCCTTGGCGCGGGCGGCCTTGTCCATCCAGCAACCGGCCAGACGCCGGGCCAGGGGCTCCGTGAGGAACGCGTAGTCGATGCGCAGGCCTCGGTTGCGGCGAAAGGCGCCCGCCCGGTAGTCCCACCAGCTGAAGTGCTGCCCTTCGGGCTCGACCTCCCGGAAGGCGTCGACGAGCCCAAAGGCGAGGACGCGCTCCAGCGCCGCGTGCTCCGCCGCGGAGAAGAAGAGCTGCCCTTGCATGCGCTCGGGCTCGAAGACGTCGCGCTCGTCGCGGGCGATGTTGAAGTCGCCGCACAGCAGCAGCTCTTGCTGGGGCCGGTAGCGCCGATCGAGGGTCTCCCGCAGCCGCTCGAGCCAGCGGAGCTTCTCCTCGTAGGAGGGGGAGTCGAGGGCCTTGCCGTTGGGGACGTAGGCGGACAGGAGCCGTACACCGGCCACGGTGCCCGCGATGAGGCGCTTGTCGTCGTCGGGCTCCGCCCCCACCAGCCCCACCTGCACGTCCTCGATGGGGTGCCGCGACAGGATGGCGACGCCGTTGTAGGTCCGTTGGCCGCACCTGGCGACCTCGTAGCCCAGGCGCTGGAAGGTCTCCGTCGGGAACTCGTGGTCGGCGACCTTCGTCTCCTGCAGGCACAGGGCGTCGGGCTGGTGCTCCCGGAGCCACTCGACGACGAGCTCGAAGCGGGCGCGGATGGAGTTCACGTTCCAGCTGGCCAGGCGCATGGGGGCTCCTTAACAGCGGTGGCCAGGAGCTCAAGGGGCCGTGTGCCGTGTGCCGTGTGCAGGCGCGGGTGCAGGTGCAGGTGCAGGCGTAGCGGCGCCGTATGGGGACGGCGCGCGTGGCCCGAGGCGGGGCGGGCTCTTGCCTTGAGGGCCCTCGCCGCGCTAGGCGGTGCCAGCGCAGGTCTGCGTGGGCCTGGCTGATCGAGGATCTCTGGTGGCACGCCCGGTCTATTCATCTCCTCGCCTCGCCCTGGTGTGCCTCTCCCTCCTCGCGGGCACCTCGCCCGCCTTCGCGCAGGGAGGAGAGGAAGGTGCGGGGGCCCGAGAAACGCCCGCGGACGGATCCGCCGAGGGTCCGGAGGAGGCGGAGGGCAAGCCGCGCGTCGTGGCCCCCGAGCTCGTGCACTACGAGCCGCCCGTGTATCCGCCGAGCGCCTTCGAGCAGGGCCTGGAGGCGCAGGTGCGCCTGGTGATCACCGTGAGCGAGACGGGAGCGGTCACCGCGGCGGAGGTCGTCGAGCCCGTGGGGTATGGTTTCGACGAGGCGGCGGAGGCCGCGGCCCTCAAGCTCCGTTTCGAGCCGGCGACCGTGGACGGAGTGCCCCGGACGGTGCGCATCGGCTTCGAATACAACTTCACCATCGACGAGGTGGTGAGCGAGGAGGAGCCCGAGGCGCCCACCCTGGGAGAGCTGGGGGGCGAGCTGCTGGTGAGTGGCGCCGAGGTCCCGCTCCCCGGCGTGCCGATCACGGTGACGGACGCCTCCGGGGCCGTCTACCGCGCGCAGACGGACGATCAGGGACGCTGGCGGCTCGAGAACCTCCCCGCGGGTCCCTATCGCGTCGAGGTGACCCTGGACGGGTTCGCCCCGCTGCAGTTGGAAGAGGACGTCGTCGCCGGGGAGGCCACGGACGTCGTGTACCGCCTCGCCCCCGCCACCGACGAGATGGAGATCGTGGTCGAGGGCGAGCGCCCCCCGCGCGAGGTGACCCGCCGGGTGCTGCAGCGCCGGGAGATCGAGCGCGTCCCAGGGACGGGCGGCGACGCGCTGCGCTCCCTCCAGAGCCTCCCGGGCGTGGCGCGCCCGCCGGGCCTCGCGGGCCTGTTGATCGTCCGCGGTTCGGCACCCCAGGACACGCAGACGTTCGTGAACGGCGCGAACGTGCCCCTCATCTATCACTTCGGCGGGCTCTCGAGCGTCGTGCCCACGGAGCTGCTCGATCGCATCGACTTCTACCCGGGCAACTTCTCGGTGCGCTACGGCCGGGTGATGGGCGGCATCGTGGACGTCAGCCTGCGATCGCCGAACACGGAGTGCTACGGCCCCTACGGGGAGCCCCTGACGAGCCCGAGCGGCGCTCCCGTGACCGGCTGCTATCACGGGATGGCGCAGCTCGATCTGATCGACGGCCGCTTCCTGCTCCAGGGACCGATCGGCAAGAGCAAGGAGTGGAGCTTTGCCGTCGCGGGGCGGCGGAGCTGGATCGACAGCTGGTTGGGCCCTGCCCTGGAGGCGGGCGGGGCGAGCGTCACCAGCGCGCCCGTCTATTACGACTATCAGGTGATCGTCGATCGGAACGCCGGACCCGGCGACAAGCTGAGCTTGCGCTTCTACGGCTCCGACGATCGCTTCCAGGCGGTGTTCAAGGACCCGGCGGCGCAGGAGCCCGGCTTCGGCGGCAACCTGCGCTTCGGCACGGCCTTCTATCAGGGGCAGATCCTCTACCAGAAGGAGCTCTCCCCGAAGGTCACCCTCGACACGATGGTGTCCGTCGGCAAGATCAGCCTCGACTTCGGCGTGGGGGGGAACCTGGCCTTCGACCTGACCCAGTACCCGATCATGGGACGCAGCGAGGTCGGCTTCAAAATCAGCGACACCGCCCGCTGGAACGTCGGCATCGATTTCTTGTTCGGCGCTTACGAGACCACGGTCCGGGCGCCGCAGCCGCCGCGTCCCGGCGAGCCCAACCCCGGCCCCCTCGTGAGCCAGCAGCCCCTCGAGACGTCGGAGACGGGCTTTGCGTATCGTCCCGCGTGGTACACGGATCTCGAGTGGCAGCCCACGAAGCGTCTGCGGATCGTGCCCGGTGCACGCATCGACTACGCCCGTGACAGCGGACACGCCGACCTCAGCCCCCGACTGAATGCTCGCTACGCCTTGGTGCTCCCGGAGGACGGCTTCTGGGGAGGCAAGGCTCTCGGCACCACCCTCAAAGGCGGGGTCGGGTTGTTCGCGCAGCCTCCCGACTACCAGGAGACGAACGCCGTCTTCGGGACGCCCTTCATCCAGTCGAACCGGGCGATGCACTACGCGCTCGGCGTCGAGCAAGGCCTGTCGGAGCAGATCCTCCTGAGCGTCGAGGGCTTCTACAAGGACATGAACAACCTGGTGAGCCGGGTGCCCGGCGATCAGGGGAACTTCGTGTACGGCAACACCGGGTCCGGCAAGGTCATCGGCATCGAGACGTTGCTCAAGTACAACCCGGACGATCGCTTCTTCGGTTGGCTCGCCTACACGGTCTCGCGGAGCACGCGGCAGGAGTCGCCCGCTGAAGAAGAGCGGCTGTTCCAATACGACCAGACCCACAACCTGATCGTCCTCGGCAGCTACCGCCTCGGCCGCGGCTGGGAGGTGGGAGCGCGCTTCCGCATCGTGTCGGGGCCGCTGCAGACGCCGGTCATCGCTCACCCGGGGCTCGCCGCCCTGTATGCGGCGGACGCCGGGACCTACGTGCCCCTGCAGGGGGCTCCCTACAGCGAGCGCATGCCCCTGTTCCACAACCTGGACGTGCGCCTCGACAAGCGTTGGCAGTTCGAGAGCTGGCGCCTGTCCACGTACCTGGACATCCAGAACGTCTACAACAACCCCGCCACCGAAGGCTTCGTGTACAACTACAACTACACGCAGCGGGGGTACCAGACGGGGCTGCCCATCATTCCGTCCATCGGCGTGCGAGGGGAGTTCTGATGAAAGCGCATCTCGCCTGGATGACCCTCGCCCTGACGTTGCCCCTGGTGGGCTGCGGTCCGGAGCTCGAGCGAATCAGTGAGGTCACGGGGCTGCGCGTGATCGGCGTGCAGAAGGACGCCCCCTACGCGGCGCCCGAGACGGACGTCGAGCTCCGGCTGCTCTGGGAGGACGCAGCGGGCGACACGCCGCGGGAGACGGAGCGCTTCTGGATCGGCGGCTGCAACAACCCCCCCGGGGATCTCTACGCGGGCTGCTTCGCGCAGTGGCTCGAGGCGCTCGGTGAGCCGAGCGACGGAAACGACGCAGAGGGGGCTCCGGGGCTCGATCGTCTCCTGGCGCAGGGCGACCGCTTCGTCACCAGGAGCGCGCCCGTTCGGGACACGCCGGCGGTCGCGGGCCAACCAAGCCATGGCCTGAGCATCGTCTTTTTCGGGGTGTGTGCCGGGCAGCTCGACTGGGACGGCTGGAGTCAGCGCCTGCGACGCGGGCAGGTCGACGATCTAGGCAGCGCGCTGCCGTACTGCCTCGACCCGCAGACGGGCGAGCGCGCGGCGCCGGGCGACTACGTCGTCGGGTATTCGTCCGTGTACAGCTACGCGGAGGAGCGCTACCGCAACGCCAACCCCGTCATCGGCGACGAGGAGGGCGGCGCCGCGTTCCAGGTCGACGGCGTCGACGTCGAGGTCGACTGCGTCGGCGAAGGGTGCGTGTGCCCCGAGGAGAGCGCCGACGGCGAGCCCTGCAGTACGCCGTTCCCGGTCCCGGAGCTCACGGGCTGCGAACCTGGGGTGGCGTGCATCGACGCCTGCGCCGCCGACGGAGATCCGAGCTGCCCGGAGGTGGATCTCCGCCCCGTGCTCCTGCCGGAACTCAACGTGGAGCCGAACGTGATCGCCCAGGAGGTCTTCGGGCGAGACATCGAAGAGGCGATGTGGATCAGCTACTTCGTCGACCGGGGAGCGCTCCGCTCGGACCTGCGTCTCCTGAACGACAGTGAGACTGGCTGGAACGATGACTACTCGGCCAAGTTCTACGCGCCCCGGGAACCGGGACCTCTGCGGATCTGGGCCGTGGTGCGGGACAACCGCGGAGGCGCCAGCTGGGTGCGCATCCCGGCCTACGTGCGCTGAGCCTCAGAAGGTCACCGACGAGGCCCCGGAGGCCGCCGTCGTGGTCGGCGTGGCGGGTGTCTCGAGGACCACCTTGTTCCCGTAGGCGGGCGGCGGCGCGACGTGCGGAACCCGCGTGCGCTCCTTGGTCTCCTCCTTGTGCGCCTGCTTCGGCGGAGGCTCCGGAGGTGGGACGGGGCGAGCAGCGCACGCGCTGGCTCCCAGGAGGATCACGACCCCCAGGAGTCCGAACCGAGCACGAGAAAAAGAACGGGCCACTCTAATTCACATTAGCAGGTCGCCGACACCTCGCCAGCGCGCGGCCCGCCGGGGGACCTGCTGGGAGGGTGCGGCTGGAAGGGTGCGGCTGGA
>JAAZAA010000209.1 GCA_012514535.1 Myxococcales bacterium
CTCGGCAGGGCGAACACTCGGCAGCGCGAACACTCGGCGGCTCGAGCGCCCGTCCCTCGAGGGCCCCTCCGCGGCGCCCGCCCCTCGACGATCCGCCGCGGGCCTTGCAAGATGCGACCACGATGAAAACACCGCCCTCGGGGCATCCCCCCGCTCCCGGCCCCGTTGCCCCGGCGTCGCCCGTCGACCTGATGCTCGCGGAGCTGCAGAGCGCGCTCGGGGTGCGCAGGAGGGACGCGCTGGGCCGCGTCCAGCGGCTGGAGGCGGCCCTCGCCGCTTACCGGCGCGCCGTCGAGGAGCGCGTCGTCGCCGAGTTCGCGAGGGACCACGGCCTGCGCACTCCCCAGCTCACGGGCGTGAGCCCCGAGACGGCCGCGCGCCACCTCCACGAGGCGGTGCTCGCCCTCCCGGAGCTCATCGATCGCGGCGCGGAGCAGTCCTCCGCCGCGCCGCCCCAGCCGAGCCCGACCGCGGACACGAAGCCCCGCAGCCCCAGCCGCGTCGGCACCTCCACCGCGGGCCCGACGGCGGGCGCTCCCCTCCCTCACCTCGCGGCTCTCGGGACGCGAAAGCTCGTGGTGATCGGCGCGCTGGCGGGGCGTCAGAAGTCCGAAGCGATCCCCGAGAGCCTCTTGCCCCAGACGGAGTGGGTGGACACGGGGAGCGGCGGCGCCCACGCCATCGGCAACTTGCCGCAGCGCATCCGCCAAGGTCGGGTGATCGCCTTGGTGATCCTCGATCGCGCGGTCCAACACAAACACAGCGAGCCTCTGGTGTCCGCGGCGCGCGCCGCGGGAGTCCCCGTCGGCTTCGCAGGCAAAGGTGGCGCGGCGTCCATCCGACGCGCCCTCGCGAACATCGAGGAGCAGCTCGCCGCGCGGTCGACCTGAGCCCCGTTCGCTGCGCTCGTCCCCGCACCCAACGCTCGCTGCTGTCAAGGGCGAACGCGCCGCCGCGCGGAACGGGCGACCTGACGAAGCCAGGAGAGGACCCACGCATCGGCGTCTGCGCGCGCCGACCGGCCCTCCTGATTGATCTCGATTCCGGTTCGGTTCCAAGTCAGACTTGCCGCCGCCGCTCCCCACCTTTCGGGGGCAGGCGGTGGTCCGTACTGCAGCCCTGCCCCGTCTCGGGGCGACGCCCACAGCTCACCCAGCCAGCGAGAACACGTCAGGTGAAGTTCGCGATCATTTCACGGGAGCGCGGCTGCTACAGCACGCGTCGGCTGCGTCAGGCCGTACTGGACCGAGGACACACGGTCCGTGTGCTGGACACCTACGCCCTCAGCGTCTCCCTCGAGACGTCACGCCCGCGCTTGTTCTACGCGGGCAAGCCGCTGGGCACGTTCCACGCCGTGATCCCGCGCATCGGGGCCTCCGCGACCTTCTACGGCACGGCGGCGGTGCGTCAGTTCGAGCAGATGGGCACCTACGTGGTGACGTCTTCGCGCGCCATCACCATGTCGCGCGACAAGCTCCACGCGCTGCAGGTGCTGAGCAGACACGGCATCGGCATCGCGCCGACCGCCTTCGTGCGCCAGCCCGAGGAGATCCTCCCGGCGATCTCTCGCGTGGGCGGGGCGCCGGTCATCATCAAGCTGCTCGAGGGCACCCAGGGCAACGGCGTCATCCTGGCGGAGACGGCGCGGACCGCCGAGTCGATGATCAGCGCCCTGCAGGGCGCGAAGCAGAACGTCCTCATCCAGCGCTTCGTCTCCGAGAGCAAGGGGCGCGACATCCGCGCGGTGGTCGTCGGTGGTCGCGTCGTCGCCGCCATGCGTCGCCGCGCCGCCGGTGACGACTTCCGCAGCAACTTGCATCGGGGCGGTCAGGCAGAGCCCGTCCAGCTGACGTCCGCCTACGAGACCACGGCGCTGCGCGCCGCGCAGGTGCTCGGGCTGGCGGTCGCGGGCGTCGACATGCTCGAGACCCACGAGGGGCCCCAGGTGCTCGAGGTGAACTCCTCGCCGGGCCTGGAGGGGATCGAGCTGGCGACCGGGGTCGACGTCGCGGGGGCGATCATCGAGCACGCGGAGGCTCACGTGCGTTTCCCGGAGGTCGATCTCCGGCAGCGGCTGAAGCTCGGCAGCGGCCACGAGATCGCAGAGATCCGCGTGGGCCGCCGCAGCACGCTCGCGAAGGTCACCCTGCGCGAGAGCGGGCTGCGCGACGCGGGCATCCAGGTGCTCAGCATCACGCGCGGAGGCGAGGTGCTCATGAACCCTCGCGGAGACCAGCGGGTCCTCGCGGGCGACGTCTTGCTCTGCCTCGGGCGTCACTCGGATCTCGCCGAGGTGGTGATGCGCCGCCGGCTGGCCACCGACAGCGTCCCGCTCGCCCCCACGAGCCCCGCGCCCGAGAGCACCCGATCCGCGGCGAGTCCTCGCGAGAACTCCCGACGGCTCGGCGGGCACGGGCCGATCGAGGATCCCGGCTCCGCCGCTGAGGGCGAGACGCCCGCACCGCCGAGCTCCACCCCAGCGGAAGCCGCCTCGATGGATCCCGCGCCGCCGGACTCGAGCGTCCCGGATTCGAGCCCCCCGGGTTCGAACCCGTCGGGGCGGCTTCGGGCGAGCGCTCGCCCACCGCGCTCCGCCGCCCCTCTGCCACGGGACGCGCAGGGCGCGAACGAAGCCGCGCTGCTACGCGGGCGCACCTGAACGGCAGGGGGAACGACAGCCCCGCCCGCCGCTCCGCGGAACGACGGCGAGCGCCCAGAGGGCGCATGAACGACGTCACCTCCTCAGCACGCGCCGAACAGGTTCAGGAGCGCGCGCTCCAGCTCACCGCGACGGATCGGCTTGGTGACGTAGTCGTTCATCCCCGCGTCGAGGCAACGTTCCCGATCTCCGTCCAGGGCGTTGGCGGTGAGCGCGATGACCCGCGGCTGCCGCGACGGATCGATGCTGCGGCGGATCTCCCTCGCCGCTTCGAGCCCGTCCATCTCCGGCATCTGAACGTCCATCAGGATGACGTCGTAGCGCGAGCGCACCACGGATTCGACGGCGGCGCGCCCGTTGGCCACCACGTCCGCGCCGTACCCCATCTTCTCGAGGGTGCGCAGGACGACGCGCTGGTTCACTGCGTTGTCCTCCGCGACGAGGATCCGGAGCGGGAGGCGCTCGGCGAGGGGGGCCTCCCGGAACGGCCGCGGCTCCGGGTAGGTGCCTGCGACGCCGAACCCTTCGACGAGCCGACTGTGCAAGATGGCCGTCCGCACGGGCTTACGCACGCAGGCGTCGGCGAGCTCCGCGGCCGAGGCCCAGGACGAGGTGTCCGCCAGGGCAATCACCCGGCGCGCCCCCCGCTCCTTCCAGAGCCCGACGAGCCGCAGGGGCTCGCTCTCCGAGTAGTCCATGTCGACGAGCACGACGTCGTAGCTCGCCCCGTCGCGCTCCTCGTCATCGACGCTCAAGCCCCAATACCGGAGCTGTTCGCGCAGGGTCGAGCGGAGGGCGGCGTTGCGCACCAGGAGCAGGGACCTCCTGCCCGCGAGGCACGGCACCTGCGGCGATTGCCAGCGGTGCACCGAGACGACCGCCGGGGTCGCCGGCAGCTCGAACCAGAACGTGGAGCCCCGACCGACGTCGCTCTCCACGCCGAGCACCCCGCCCATCAGGTGCACCAGCCGTTGAGTGATGGCGAGGCCGAGCCCGGTGCCTCCGTGGCGCCGTCGGCTCCCCGTCTCCGCCTGGTAGAAGCACTCGAACAGCCGCTCGATGCTCTCGGGAGGCACCCCGATGCCCGTATCACGCACGGCGATCCTCACCCGTCGCTCCGCGGCCGGACCCTGCGTCCACTGGAGCGAGACGACCACCTCGCCGTCGTCGGTGAACTTCGCGGCGTTCCCCACGAGGTTCAGCAGGACCTGACGCAGGCGCGCCGCGTCGCCGAGGATGGCCTCCTGTCCCCCGAGGGGGAGCGCGCTCACGAGCTCGAGGCGCTTGCCGGCGGAGGCGGGCGCCGCCAAGCCCAAGACGTCTTCGACGACGTCGCGCAGCAGGACCGCCTCCCGCGAGAGGATCACCTTGCCCGCGTCGATCTTGGAGAAGTCGAGGATGTCGCTGATCGCCGAGAGCACCGCCTCTCCGCTGCTCTCGATGGTGCTCACCATCTCGAGCTGATCCGAGCTGAGCGGGGTCTCCTGCAGCACGGCCGTCATCCCCACGACGGCGTTCAGCGGGGTGCGGATCTCGTGGCTCATGTTGGCCAGGAACTCGCTCTTGGCGCGGGCCGCCGCCTCCGCGCGCTCGATGGCGTCGAGCAGCTCGCGCTCCGCCGCTTTGCGGGCGGTCAGGTCCCTGAGGGCGATGGCCACGATGCGTCCGCTCTTGAGCCGGGTCGGGCTCACGCAGACCTCGAGGGGGCGGGGCGGCCCCCCCTCCACGATCGCCGGCACCTCGAAGAACCCGGACGGCCCCTCGAGACGCGCCAACGCGGCGCGAAAGGCCTCCCTCCCCGCCTCGTCCGCGATCAGCTCCCCGAACTCCGTCGCGGCGACGTCGGCGCGCTCACGACCGAGGATGCGCTCCGCCTCCCGGTTCATGCTCAGGATGCGCCCCTCCGCGTCCGCGGTCACGATCCCCTCACCGACCGCGTCCAACACCGCTGCCAGCTGGCAATAGGAGTCGACCGCTTCGCCCCGCGCCGCCTCCACCTCCGCGCGCGCAGACTCCAGGCGCGCGTTCTGGGCAGCGAGTCGCTCGTTCGCCCGCGCCAAGTGCAACACCTTGTCGTGCAGCAGCCGCCGCACCTGGGACTCGGACAGCTCGTTGAGCACCCAGTGATCCAGGAGCGCGTCCGGCATGAGCGCCACGAGGATCGGGAAGCGCCCCAGGGGCCCGTGGCAGGAGCACTGCAGCTGATAGGCGCGCCGCAGCAGCCGCGCCGAGGACTCCTCCCCGAGGAGCTCGCCGAGCATCTCGAACGACGCGGCGGACATGCGCTGGAACAGGAGCAACCACTGACCGTGGTCGAGGGGTTCTTCGTACGCGACCTGGAAGGGCGCGGGCCAGCTGAGCACCTCCGGGAAGGCTTCGAGCCAGCGGCGAGCTCCTCGCAAGGAGCGGTGCTCACCTCCGAGCACCTCGGAGGCGCAGCACAACACCTCGAGCAAGAACTCGCGGCACAACAGGCGCTCCTGCAGCTCGGGCTCCGCCAGGGCAACCTTCAGCTCCCGCCCGGCGACCTCCGGAAACTTCTTCCGGATCACCGCGCGGAGCTGGTCACGCTGCCGCGTGCCGTCGCTCGAGTCCGCGACGAGCGCCCGCTCGAGGGAAGCGTAGAGGTACGCGAGCCGCCGCGCCCGCTGCGCCGGGTCCCGCTCGCTCCGGACGCGCTCCAGCGGCCCCGCCAGGGTGTGTCCGAGGGGCGATTTCGGAATGCGTCGCTGCAGGAGCGCCACGAGCTCATCGTGCTCGCCGAGCTCAGGACTCCGATTGCGGCCCCACCGCCACATGCGCCACCGGCCAGGGTTCCTCATACCTGTGCACGCCCCGAGGGCGACACCCGCTAGATAGAGCGTCCAGCCCTGTAAAATTCGTAGATCCCCAATCCCGCCAGCACCCAGGCGACCAGCAGGACCAATCCCCCTCCGACCTCCACCAATCCCGTCGTCCACGCGCCGTCCTCGTCGAGGAGGAGGACGATGGCGCGCGTGGTCTTCCCGACGGCCACCACCACGAGAGCCCACGCCACCCAGCTGGCGGCCCGCCCAAGGGTTCCGCCGCGGAACGCCGCGGAGATGCGAAACGAGAATGTCGCCGCGAGGCACCACAAGGGCAGGTCGAGCACCTCGAGCCAAGGCCCGGCTTCCCCTCCGACGAGCCGGGTGATCTCACCGAGGAGTGGGACTATCTCGAAGCTCGCCACCTCAACGGTTTGCCGCACCGGACTCCTCCTGAGAGCGCTGAGTCAGGGAGCCGACGGCGAAGGGCGAGCTGGGCGAGCGCATTCTCCCGTCCCTGACGGCGTATGGGATCCACGCCTAAAGGACGCCGAGGAAGTTAAGTGAACGGCGACCGGAGCCGTTGTCCCCCCGAGGGCCCCCCAAGCCGACATCTGCCGACGCAGAGTCTTCGCCCCTTCTCCCATGATGACTGAACCGCTGACCCGGGCCCGACGCAGGGTGGACTCCATCCTGTGTCGGCGCTGGCACCTCGACCGAGTCCTCGGAGGTGGAGACACCTCCGTCGTGTACGCGGGAAGCGCGCGCGGGCGACGAAAACGCTTGGCGGCCATCCGCGTGCTGCACCCGGAGTTCTCCGCTGACGACGTCATTCGAGCCCGCTTCTTTCGCGAGGGCTACATGAGCAACCAGGTGCCGCACCCGGCGACGGTCCGCACCATCGCCCACGGTCAGGCGGAAGACGGCTCGGCGTTCCTGGTGATGGATCTCGTCCCCGGTGAGACCCTCCGGGAGCGGCTCACGCAGGGACCGCTGCCCCTCACGGTGGCCCTCTCCATCGCCGATCAGCTCCTCGACGTGCTCGTGTCCGCCCACGCCCACGGCATCGCGCACCGGGGCCTGGCGCCGCACCACCTGATCCTCGAGCCCTCGGGGCGCCTGCGCGTGTTGGACTTCGGCGGCGCCCGCCTCAGGGACGTCACCGCGGGGAGCGGCCGCGTCGGCTCGTTCTCGGGACCGATCGGCTACGCGCCGCCCGAGCAGGTGCGCGGCTACGCGGCGCCCGACGATCCGCGCTGCGATCTGCACGCCGTCGGCGCCATCCTCTATCATCTCCTGTGCGGGCGCCGGGTGCACGAGGCCGTCACGTCGTCGGAGCAGATCGCGCGCACCATTTCCGCGCCGCCGCCGTCCATCGGGGACGCCGCCCCTCACCTACCACCCGCGGTGGTCGCCGTGGTCGACACGGCGCTCCGGTATCTGCCCGAGGAGCGCTGGCCCGACGCACCGACGATGCAGCAGGCGCTGCGGCAGGCCATCACGGAGCTCTCCCACGTGGACGCTCCCTCGCCGACGCTCCTCCCCCGGAGGCGGCCCTCCTCCCCTCCGCCCGCCACGAGCCAGCGGGAGGGCGATCCGACGGAGAACACGTTCCTGCGCACGAACGGCTCGACCGAGCACCCCGCCCCCTCCGAGCGCCCCCGAGCCATGCCCTGGCTATCGACGCTGCTGTCCCCGGAGCGCGCCCTGCGACCACGCCGCGGCTTCGTCGAGCTCGCCTTCGGCGCGGAGCCCGGCGGTAAGGACTGATCGTGGAGCGTCCTCGGGACGCAGGACCATTTCCGGACGATGTCCGACCCGTGTCCATCCCCGTGACCTCGAGCAGGAGCGCGGCCCGAGCGCCGCGGAGAGGCAGGTCCCCGACATCGGCGTGCGCCAGGATCCGTGAAGATGCCGGCGAGGGGCCAATGTCTCATTGCGTTCTCCGCCGCCCCGCTGCATACCCACATCACATGAGCGACGAGCAACTTGTCGCGGTCTCGCCGAGGCACTCCGTCTATCTGGCCAGTGAGCTCTGCGCCCTCGTCACCCGTCCACCACAGAAAGACTTCGTCGTCCGGACGCTCGCCAAGCGCGCAGCAGGCAGCTTGCCCCTGATGACGGCGGAGATGGTGATCGCGAGCATCGAGACACGGGAACAGTTCCCCTTGGCTCGCACCTACCCGCTGCACTTCCGCAAGACCTACTTCCCGGGACGCATGCACGGCGATCCCAAGGACGAGTACGAGTACCTCTCCCGTGCGGCCGAAGTGCTGCAGCTCCCTCCTCCGATTGGGCACACCCCGCGTACCTTTCGGACCTGCTTGATCCCGGGCACGCCCTACTCACGACTGTCTCCCTTCGGCAACTCGCAGCCCGAGAGCAACATCTGGAAGGCGAGCGACGTTCCCCTCGCGACGGCGGCCGGCTTGTGGCGCCTTCTGGAAGACGCCTTCGACCAGCTCCAGCGGCTGCACGGCTCTGGTCTCGCCCACGGCGACGCCGAGCTCCACAACTTCATCGTGTGCCCGTCGCCCCTGGAGATCCTCCCCATCGACTTCGAGAGCGCCATGCGGCGCTCGGATCTCGACGACGCGACCTGGGAGCGGCGCTGCGAGCTCGACCTCGAGCCACTGTTGCGGGAGGCGATCTACGTCCAGTGCACCCTGGGCAAACAGCGCGGCGCCCTCGCCGACCTCGCCTGGGCGCGCCTCGACCAGTTGTTGAAGGACTCGGACCGGTTCCGGGAGGCGATCGAGCACCCCGCGAACGGCTGAAGGAGCGCGGAGCGCATCGCCGCGCCCGCGATGGGTCCTCGACCCCAAGAGCGCGGGCCCCACGAAGGGCGCGCTCACTGACGCCGAGATCTCACCGCACGACCACGGTCTTCGTGACCGTCACGTAGCTGCCGGTGAAGGCCGGGACCTGCGCCGAGCGGAAGCGCGCCGCGATGCACCCCCCCGTCGTGGTCCCCGCGAAGGGCGCCCCGGAGACGGTCGCCGTGGTGACCCGTCCCGACGGCGCGAACGTCACCACGACGCGCGCCGTACCCGAGGGATCCCCAGCGCCTCGACACGCGCCGGCTTCTGCTTCGGCGGCGCGCAGAGCGAGCGCGGCGGCGTTCTTGTCGAAGGCTTGGCGCTCCCTCTCCCCCTGGTCGCGCCCCGGGTCTCCTTCGGCGCTCACCTCACGAGTCGCCGTCTCCCGGGACCGTGCCGTCCCCTCGCCGGGCGCTCCCGTATCCGCTCGCGGCTCGACCGACCGTGGGGGCTCGATGAGGACCGCAGCTGGCGTGGGCTGCGCGCTTTCGGCCCGCCCCGAGCCACCTTGCGACTCCGGCACGTCGACGGTCCCCGCGGCAGGACGCGCAGCCGCGCTCACGACGGCGCCGACCCTGGCGCCGTTCTCGTCGACTTTCCCGGCGACTTGCTCCGGCGCCTCGAGGCGACGTTCGCGGCTCGATTCGACCATCGAGGGGCCCTCCGACGGCTGCGTCGACGCGGACCCAAGCGCCTGTCCGTCCGCCCCGCGCACCTGGTCGCGCGCTCCTGAATCGCTCACGAGATCCCACCGGGGAATCGCCCAGGAGGCCGCGGCGACCCCACCAACGACGAGGAGCCCCAGAGCCGCCAGACGAGCTCCCCTTCGCCGCGCCGGGAGACGGAAGGAGCTTGGCTCGACGGACCGCAGCGGCGGGATCGAGTGCAGCCAGGACGTGTTGGGCGCCTCGGAGCACGTCACCGGCGACAGGAAGGCCTCGTCCGTGGGCATCTCGTTCTGTCGCAACGTAGGCAGGTCCTCCTCCTGGAGCTCACGGGCGCGCGGGAGCGGCGCTCCGGCGGAGCTCCAGGTGTCGGGCGACGTCGACGGAACGTCAGCGCCATCGGCGCTGCTCACGCGCTCCGCGCCTCCCGGAGGACGCGACGACGCGCGATAGGGGGTCACCCGGACCGCATCCCCCGTGGCGTCCACCAGCAGCGAGCCCCGACACCCTTTGCAGGGGATCTTCACGCGCCGCCCGCTCACCCGGCGAGCGAACAGTTCAGCGCTGACCCTGGTGGTGAAATTGCAGGAGGGGCAAACGAGGGGGTGGGCCATGGTGCCTCCGTGAGGTGGCGAGCGACAGGCTCGCAGCCTTGACATGTAACTATCACAGAATGTCGCACTCCAACCCACAAAACGCCATCCCCGCGCCATCCTTGCAGCAGCAACGAAAGGCGCTCCCCTCGCGCCCGGACCACTCCGCGCTCCCCCCTCGCGAAATCCGCTGAAGTCTCGCGATGTCCCACGGCCCCTCGCCTGCCGCCTCGTGAATCCGACCCATCAAACCGGCCCGTCGAACCGGCCCGTCGAACCGGCCCGTCGAACCGAGCGCCGAGCGCCAATCAATACGGACACGACCGGCGATCGCCGAGACCGCGAGCCGCCCGAGGCCCCGAAGCGAGGACCTGGACGACTCGCCCCCGATGTCGGGTTCGTGTCGGACCACATGTCGGACCACGGGGGCCCCTCCTCCCCCTCCACGAGCGCTTGCCAGCTCCTGGCAGCTGGCGCAACGTTTGACGGACCGCACCAACCCCGGTGCCGGTGCTCGAAAAGTAGGCACAGCGTGAAGAAGATTTTCGTTGGGAATCTCCCCTGGTCTGCCACCGATCAGGACCTGGTAGACCTGTTTACCCAGTACGGCGAAGTGCTGTCGGCGCGTGTGATCGTGGATCGCGACACGGGGCGTTCGAAGGGCTTCGCCTTCGTCGAATTGGAAGACAGCGCGGCGGACGTCATCTTGTCCACCGACGACGCATTCGAGTTGGATGGTCGTCAGCTGCGCGTCAACGAAGCGGAGGAGCGGGGCGCGAGGGGCGGGTTCCGTGGTGACCGCGGCGGCTTCGCTGCCGGGCGCGGAGGCGGACGCGGCGACTTCAACGGCGGCAACGGAGGAGGCTACGGAGGGCGCGGCGACTTCGGCGGACGGGGGGGACGCGGTGACTTCGGTGGCGGGCGTGGTGATTTCGGTGGGGGACGCGGCGGGCGCGGAGGCGGACGCGGCGGACGCGGGCGCGACGGCGGCGGCTACCGCGGATGATTCTCGGCGACGTGCGATCGGTGACGATCGCACGTCCTTCGTCTCACCTTCGTCTCTGTCTCGAACGGGGCCCGGCGCCGTCGCGATCGCCGCGGGGCGACCGAGCTCTTCAGCGAGCCCCCCCGCTGAATCCTGGCCCTCCCAGCTGTGAACGGCGGACAGGTGACCGTCGCCGTCAGCGCTCCACGCGAGTGAGCAGGCGCCGGGTGGCGCGCGCGCTGCGTCGGAACCTCAGGACCCCCATCCCGAAGGCGAGGGGGCTCATGAACGCGAGCACGTACCCGATGCTCGCCAGGAGCAGATCGTCGACCAGGCGCGCACCGGTCACACCGACCAGGAAGAGCGCGAAGGCGGTCCGGACGTAGGCGAGCAGCGTTCGCTCCGCGGCGAGGAACGTGCGCTCCGCGGCCAGGCCGTCCGTCACGGGGACGCGCTCGTACAAGGCCTCTCGTGTCGTCTTCATCCTTACACCGTCGAGATGACCTCGTTAGCCGGATCGAGTCAGCCACGTCGCGCCGGTCATCACAAGCAGCTCACTTTAGTGACCCATTCATGATGACGCAACAATCCCCTGGCGAATCCTGCGCTGCGTCGTGTCTTCCCCCCGAGGAAACGATAAACGGGGACGACCATGTCCTGCCCACCGTGTGCAGCACCCCGCCGCCCGCGGGCCCGCTCCTTCGGACCCACGGCGCCCGATGCAAAGACTCCCTGATTCGTACACGAAGGCAGCGTTCGTCGGCGCGTCGTTGTCGTGCGTGCTGGTGCTCTCGTCCTCCGGCTGCTCGACCTATGGCTCACACCTGACCGCGACGCCGACCCCACCTGGCCGTCAGGAGGTCGCGGTCCATGCGAACGCCGTCGTCGACAATCCGGGCCCCGAACAGCGCACCCGGCCGAGCGCGGAGCTCGGCTTGCGTTGGGGTCTGACCCGGGACATCGACGTGGGCATTCGCGGCCATGGCATGGGCGGTGAGCTCAACTCTCGTCTACGGCTCGCGAGCGGTGGAGGTTTCGATCTGACGGCGTCGCCCTTCGTCGGCGGCGGCCTCATCCCGAACCACCAGGACAACGCGGGCGCGCTGCGGTTCCCCATCGGCATGCGGGCTCTCTTGGGCTGGCACGCTCCGAATGGGCTCGAACTCACCCTCGGCGCGGTGGGCACCTTCGAGCCCCAGGCCAGCCTCCAGAGCGAAACACAACGCTCGCAGCTCCTCGCCGCGCCGGGTGTCCTCTTCAGCACCGAGTTCCCCTTGAGCGAGACCCTCCACGTCAACCTCGAGGTGAACGCGCACCTTCCCTACGCGTTGGGTGACTCCGCGTGGCAGGCCCCCATCCTCCAAGGGGGTGTCGGCCTCAAGTGGCTGACCTTCTGAGTCAGCTTTCCATCAGCCTTCTGGCGCGTCTTCTTCGACGCCCACTGCGGCCCGCCAGGCGGGGGTCGGCTCGATCAAGCGACGCTCGTCCAGGTCCAGGAGACCAAAGACGAACACCGCTTCGGACGCCACGCTGCCGTCCTCCTTCACGACCGTCTGCTTCAGCTCACCGACCTTGCCGCGATAGCCGATCAACTCGGTGCGGATGCGCACGCGCTCCCGGTTGCGCAGCTCACGTTGGAACTTGACGTGCGCCTCCATGATCACCGGGCCGGTGCGCGTGCGTTGGATGGTGTCCATCCCGAAGCCGTTGGCGGTGATGAGATCCCAGCGCGCCTCCTCGTAGAGCTGGAGGTACGTCGCGTTGTTCACGTGACCGAAGGTGTCCAGGTGGGACTCCCTGATCAGCACGGACACTTCGTGCACGCTCGCCATGCCCCCCAGTTTCCCCGACGAGCGTCGCCGAGACAAAGGTAGACCTCGCCGGCCGGGGCGCCGCGCTGCCGATCACGGATGCGCCCTGGCAGACGCGCAGCAGGCCACGGCCCGGGCAGACCGCGCAGCAGGTCACGGATGCGCCCAGGCAAACCGCAGCAGGTCACGGATGCGCCCAGGCAAACCGCAGCAGGTCACGGATGCGCCCGGGCAAACCGCAGCAGGTCACGGATGCGCCCAGGCAAACCGCAGCAGGTCACGGATGCGCGTAGACACGGCACAGCGGGGTCCGGCGGGCCGCCGGAGGCCTCGCTTGGCGGAAGGAGCGTCCGAGCGTAGCTTCCCGCCATGGCCGAATTCGTCTTCACGATGCAGGGGGTGACCCGTGTGCACCCCCCCGACAAGAAGGTCCTCGAGAACATCACCCTCGCCTTCCTGCCTGGCGCGAAGATCGGCGTCATCGGCAGCAACGGCTCCGGCAAGAGCTCCTTGTTGCGGATCATGGCGGGCGTCGATCAGGACTTCATCGGGGAAGCGCGGCCGCACCCGAGCATCCGCGTCGGCTACTTCGCCCAGGAGCCGGAGCTCGGCTCGGCCCGCACGGTCGAGGAGGCCGTCGAGGTCGCGGTCGAAGGGACCCGCGCGCTGCTGCGAGAGTTCGAGGAGCTCAGCATGCGCTTCGCCGAACCGATGAGCGACGAGGAGATGAACGCCCTCCTCGAGAAGCAGGGCAAGCTCCAAGACCGCATCGACGCCATCGACGCCTGGAACCTGGACTCCCGGGTCGACATCGCCATGGAGGCGCTCCGCTTGCCACCCCGCGAGGCGGAGCTCGCTCATCTCAGCGGTGGCGAGAAGCGACGCGTGGCGCTGTGCCGCGTCCTGCTGGAGCAACCGGACATGCTCCTCCTCGACGAGCCCACCAACCACCTCGACGCGGAGTCGGTGGCCTGGTTGCAGCGCTACTTGCACGAATACCCAGGCACCGTCGTCGCCGTGACGCACGATCGATACTTCCTCGACGAGGTCGCCGAGTGGATCCTCGAGCTCGATCGAGGCCGCGGCTATCCCTTCAAGGGGAACTACTCGGGCTGGCTCGAACAGAAGAGCCAACGCCTCGCCCAGGAGGAGAAGCAGGAGAGCGCACGTCAGCGGAAGCTCAAGCAGGAGCTCGAGTGGGTCCGCGCCTCCCCGCGCGCCCGGCAGGCCAAGAGCAAGGCCCGCCTGACGGCCTACGAGGAGCTCCTGAACGAGGCGAACAAAACCACGCGCGACGGGCACGAGATCAGCATTCCCCCGGGGCCGCGCCTCGGAGACCTCGTCATCGAGGCAAACGGTCTCCGGAAGGGATTCGACGATCGTCTGCTGATCGATGATCTCACGTTCCGGCTGCCACGCAGCGGGATCGTCGGGGTCATCGGGCCCAACGGCGCCGGCAAGACGACGCTCTTTCGCATGTTGGTCGGGGAGGAGAAGCCGGACGCGGGCACGCTCACGGTGGGAGAGACGGTCCAGATCGCCTATGTCGATCAGTCCCGTGAAGCGCTGGGCGCGAACCACAGCGTCTGGGAGGAAATCTCGGGCGGCGAAGAGACCGTCCAGCTCGGCAAGCGCGAGGTGGCGTCGCGGGCCTATTGCTCGTGGTTCGGTTTCCGCGGGAGCGATCAGCAGAAGCTCGTCGGCACCCTCTCCGGTGGGGAGCGCAACCGCGTCCACCTCGCCAAGCTGCTGAAGCAGGGGGGCAACTTGTTGCTCTTGGACGAGCCGACGAACGATCTCGACGTCGACACCCTCCGCTCCTTGGAGGACGCCCTGCTCGAGTTCCCCGGCTGCGCGGTGGTGATTAGCCACGATCGGTGGTTCTTGGATCGCATCGCCACTCACATCCTCGCCTTCGAAGGGGACAGCCAGGTGGTGTGGTTCGAGGGCAACTACCAGGCGTACGAAGAAGATCGCAGGCGTCGGATGGGCGAGGACGCGGAGCGCCCACGCCGGATCAAGTACCGCAAGCTCAAGCTCAACTGAGCCGCGCCACTCCCGACCCAGGGCCGCGCCGAACGCGCCGCGCCGAGGCCGCACCGTCACCTGGAGCGACGAACGGTTTGCCGAAAGGCAAACCGTTCGTCGCGACCAGAAGAAGACGACGAGAGCACCGATCCGCGAGCAAGACTTGGGCTTGGGGGAGCCCATCAGGCCCCCGCCGCCCCGAGCCCGCTTCCCCCGAGTCGGGACGCGCCA
>JAAZAA010000210.1 GCA_012514535.1 Myxococcales bacterium
CCCGGCGGACCCGAGCCCGGCGGACCCGAGCCCGGCGGACCCGAGCCCGGCGGAGTGGAGCCCGGCGGAGTGGACGCCCCCGAGCCTCAGCTCAGCGCCTGACGCGCCGCCCGCTCGTAGATCCGCGCCTGCGGTCCGCCCTCCGGGTCGAGCTCTCGCAGGCGTCCGAGCACCTGGAGGGCCTCCTGCGGCCGATCGGCGGCGAGCAGCGCCGCCCCGAGGTGCAGGTACGCCTCCGCGTAGTCCGGGCGCGCCAGGATGGCGGCCCGGTAGTGCTCCTCCGCTCGCTCCGGGCGCCCCGCCGCGCGCAGGAGGTGCCCGAGGCGCACCCGCAGATCCGGGAACCCCGAGCCGAGCTCCACGGCTTTCTCGAGCTCGCGGATCGCCTCCTCCAGGCAGCCCACGTCCTCGTAGGCGCGGGCGGTCTGGGCGTGGAGGTCGGCGATGCGCCCCAGCTCGAAGGGGTCGAGTTGCCGTCCCTGCAGGCTCCCCGTGCCCGCCTCCGTCGGATCGTCGAGCTGCTGGGGAGCCTCGCTCGGCCGCTCCGCCGCGCCGCGCTTGGCGCACAGCCCGAGGTAGATCTCCCGGGCGTCGTCGTACCGGCCGAGCTCGTTGTAGGTGACGACGAGGTTCAGGTGAGCCTCGGTGTAGTCGGCGTTCAGGTCGATGGCCCGCCGGAAATGACGCTCCGCCCGCTCGTAGTCGCCCCTCCGGGAGGCGATGACCCCGAGCATGTCGAAGACGTCCGCGTAGCGCGCCCCGCGCTCCACCACCTGGAGCAGGAAGCGCTCCGCCGCCTCGTCGTCCCCCCGCCGGTAGCTCTCCCGCCCGAGCAGCAGCGCCTGCTTTACCCTCTGGTCCATCCTCGAATTTGCCGCTCCCGCCCGACCCGAGCAAACGCCCCGCGGCCCCACCAGGGACCTGCACCACCGCGCTGGGCGCCCCACCCAACCAAGCGCACCCGAAGGAACGACCTCGACCAGACGGCCCCAACGGCGCCCCGGAGAGAGCGCGACGATGACGCGTCGCGTCGTTTCTCATCGTGAGATTCCGTCGAACCTACAAATGTTGGGTTCCTGAGGGGCTCCCCGACACCGGCCCGCGGGCCGAACGGGACTCCTCGCGCCTTGCTCCCCTCCAGACTCACTGCTACCCGCCGGGTGTGCCCTTCTCTTTCGATTCGGACGAGCCGTCAGAGCGGCCCGACGTCTCGACCCGAGACGCCTCCGGACGTCCGGTGAGTCAGCGGGTCACGGACACCGAGGCGTCGACGCCGGCGTCGCCCACACCGTCGCCCGCCGCGCAAGAGAGCGAGGCGGACACCTCTCCGACTCCGCCGCCACCGCGCCTCGTGGGTCGGCTGGTGGATCCCTCCGTCGAGGGCGAGGAGGACGGCTGGACCGGCGCGGACGCGTCCCATCCCGAGCGCGATCGCTTGCTCGCGCGCGCCACCGCCGCGCAGGACTCTCCCGCGGGCGAAGACGCGTGGTCCGGCGCGAGCAGCTCGC
>JAAZAA010000211.1 GCA_012514535.1 Myxococcales bacterium
CGGCCATCGCCTCCTACGTGAAGAACCAGAAGCTCCTCTCGGCGGCGCGCAGCGTCGCGGGCGAGGCGCGAGCGGTGGTGTGGGCGGAGCCGGGCCAGCAGCTCCAGAAGGTGCAGGCGCTGGACCCGACGCGGGATCTGCTGTTGCGCCTGGATGGCTGGGCCGCGGACGGTCCGCCCCTGTCCATGCGCTGGGGGATGTACGCGGGGGAGCCGGTGCGCGGCGCCCTCCGCACGGCCTACGTGAGGAGTCTGCGTGCCGGCCTCGAGAAGCCGTCCCAGACGGAGCTCGAAGGCAAGCTGCGTGCTCTGGGAGAGCTCCGGGAGCTCCCGAACGCGCAGTACGCGGGTCAGTACAACGCGCTGAAGCTCTATCTGATGCTCTCGGAGCCGAACCGCCTCGACGTGGAGTGGGCGGTGGAGCCCCTGCGCAACCTGTGGGCCCAGGCGCTCCGCACGCAGGATCCCAAGGTCCTCGAGGCGATGGAGCCCCACGCGGAGTACTACCTGGTGCTGATGAAGCGGGGGGACATCCCGCCGTGGCCGGGAGAGCCGCAGCTCGTGAGCCGCTCGCGCACGGTCTTGCTTCGCGCCCCCCAGGTCGATCGCATGTATGAGATCCTCGTGAGGGAGGCGAACGCGCGCGTCGCGCCGATCCGCCGGGAGACGATCTTCTACGGCTCCGTGGCGCCCTACGTCAGCGGCAAGGAGGACGTGGTGGTGGCCGGAGCGTACACGCGCGAAGGCTGGAGCCACGTGCGCACGTTCCTCGGTGCCAAGCGCTCGCAGCTGTCGGACGACAGCTGGGTGCTGGGAGAGAAGGTCGAGCAGTCGGCGGCGGAGAGCGCCAAGCAGATCGAGCGCCTCAAGGAGATGTACTTCGGTCGCTACAAGAAGGCGTGGCGGGACTTCTTCCTGGATCTGCGCGTGGAGCGGCCCGAGAGCAACGAGAAGGCGCTGGACGAGCTGAACGCCCTCAGCGAGCCCGAGTGGCCCTACCTGCGCTTGATCCGCACCCTCCACGAGAACGTGAGCCTCGACGTGGAGGAGGACGAGGAGCTCGGCGTCAAGGAGAAGCTGATCCAGGCGGCCAAGAAGGAGGTCGAGAAGCGGGTCGGCGAAAAGAGCGAGGAGCCAGAGGCTCCCGAGCGGCGAGTGTCCGAGGTGGAGCGCGCGTTCCGGCCGCTCATCGACTTCGCGGTGGCCCCCCCAGGGTCGTCGTCGCCCACCGGGCTGGCGGAGTATCAGGGCATCATCGCCAAGCTGGTGGGGGTGCTGACGGACCTCCGGGACTCCGACGCGAGCCCCAAGACGAAGGACGCCGCGGCGGACTTCCAGCAGGCCTATCGGACCACCAGCGGTCTGCTGAGCACCCAGGACGGCTACACGCGCCCGATGCTCGAGCCGCTGCTCATGCGGCCGATCGCCGGCGCCTGGACGGGCGTCGTGAACGACGCTGGCGGAGCGGCGAGCGGTTTGTGGGAGGTGACGGTCTGGGACAAGTGGCGCACGACGCTCCAGCCTCACTACCCCTTCTCGGCGACGGCCAACGACGCCAAGCTGAGCGACTTCGCCGAGTTCTTCGCGCCGAAGACGGGGCTCCTGTGGGGCTTCTACGAGGACAACCTCTCCGGATCGCTGCAGCGGGTGGGCAACACCTTCTCGCCCACGCGGCGCTTCGACGCGGGGGTGAGCTTCGAAGGCACCTTCCTGGCGGACTGCCTCGGCCGCTCGGCGCTGGTGACCGACGAGTTCTTCCCCGAAGGGGCCAGCCAGCCGCGCCTCGCCTTCGAGGTGAACCTGCACTCCGTGAGCCCGAACGTGTCGGAGGTCCGTCTGGCCATCGACGGCGTCGAGCATGTGTACAAGAACACGCCGGAGGAGTGGATCTCCGCGTCGTGGCCGGCGGAGGACGCCAAGGCGCCCGGAGCCCGGGTGCGCATCCGAGGCAGGAACGCCTTGGACGAGGAGATCATCCGCGACGGTGATTTCGGGTTCTTCCGGCTCCTCGACGCCGCCCACTCCATCGTCCCGGATCCGGAGGCGCCCCGGGACGGGCGCACCCTGGTGGCGACCTGGGAGCTCCCCTCGGAGCGCACCTTCTTCCGTCTCCACGTGCGGACCAAGCGGGGGCCGCTGCCTCTCACGAAGGAAGTGTTCCGCAAGGTCGCGTGTCCGCGGGTGATCTCCCGGCCCAATCGCTGAGGTGTCGGTGCGTCCTCCGCTCTCGTTCTTCGGCAAGCTGCACGGCCATGGAGACTTCGTGTCCGGGGGGAGCGCCACTCCCCTCGTGCTCGAGTTCCGTGAGTGGGTGGAGGCTGGGGTGGCGCGTGCGGCGGGGAACGCGGAGTTCCCGGGGCAGTTCGACAAGGGCACGGCGTTCGCGTGCGTGTACCGGTCGAAGGCGACGGCGAACCGCTGTTTCGTCGGGGTGTTGGCGCCGAGTCGCGACGCCGTCGGGCGGCGCTTCCCCCTCGTCGTCGGGGTCGAGGTGGACACGGAACCCTACCGCTCGTTCCCGCACCTCCCGCCCCTCTGCTTCGGGGATCTCCTCCAGAGGATCTACGAGCGGATGCAGGAGGGGGTGCGGGGCGGCGACGCGAAGCTGCTCCAGGCGCGGCTGGAGGGGCTCACGGATCTCACGGTCACGCCCGTGATCGACGAGGCCCGCGCCTACACGGAGTGGGCGCAGCGGACCTCGATCGCGGACGCCTTCGCGTGGATCCACGATCCCTACGATCTGGACGGCCTCGAGCGGACCGTCGCCTTCATCCGCTCGGCGGCGGCTCCGTTCCGGGGTCAGTCGGAGCCGCCGACGCCCGTCGCGTTGCGCTTCCCCCTGGGGGCCGCGGGGGCCGGGGGCGCGGTGCTCTGGCTCGACGTCGCGCGGCGGATCGCGGAGTGGAGTCAGATGGTCCCGACCTGCTTCTGGTCCGTCTCCTCGCGGCGTTCGGATCTGGTGGTCCAGCTTGGACACACGCCGCCGAGCACCTTCGGCGAGCTGTGGGCCCCCCGGGTGGGAAGTGAACACCTCTGCGACCTCACGGAGCCGCTGACCCTCGCCCCCGTCAACCTCGCGGACCCCACCGATGACCAACACCGCGCTGGTCGACGCGGCGCCGGCCCAGGAGGTGGCGCAGACGGCGGCGCCCAACACGGCGGCGCCCAGCACGGCGGCGCCCAGCACGGCGGCGTGGACGCACCGCGGCAAGTGGCTCTCGCAGGTCAGACATCGATCTTCGAGTTCCTGTGTTCCCTATGAGATAGAGGACTGGTAGATCCTGGGGCTCACGTCATGTCGAAGATGCTGGAAGAAGTAGCGGCTTACGCCACATCGCTGGTCGCTCCGATCGAGGGGGCGTCACCGGTCGGCGAGGATCTCTCCTACGATCCGGATTTCGAGACCCTCAAGGGGGAGATCGACAAGCTGGCGAGCATGGCGGGGGAGCAGCCGAACTGGTCCGAGATCGCCGTGATGGGCGAGGAGCTGCTCCGGGAGCGCACGAAGGACCTGCGTTTGCTGACGTGGTTCACCATGGCGCGCCTCAAGACCCGCGGCTTGCGGGGCTTCAACGAGGCGATCGCCGCGACCACGGCCATCTGCAAGGCGTTTTGGGAGCCGATGTACCCGTCGGCGAAGCGGGCCAGGGCCCGAGGCAACCTCGCCGGGTGGCTCAGCGATCAAGGAGCTGCCTACCTCACCGATTTGGAGCTGGGCCCCAGCGATCGGGACGCGCTGGCGGCAGCGGATCAGCTGCTCCGGGAGCTCGACGAGGTGCTGACGGAGAAGCTCGGCCAGAATCATCCGGGATTCGGCGGGCTCCTGTCGGTTTTCCGGGAGAAGCTGCGCCGCTTGCCCGCCGAGGCCCCCGCGGCGCCTCCGCCCGCGCCCCCCGCCGCGACCCCACCGGCGTCTGCGGCTCAGAGTCCACAGCCCACCGCCGCGGCGACGCCCGCGACGCCGGCCGCAACGCCCCCAGCGGCGCCCCCGCCGGCGGCCGCCGAGCCGGTGGCGGTGACCGCGCCGCGCGTGAGCGGCGCCGGGGACGTCCTGCCCGCCCTGCGGACCCTGGGCAAGAGCATCTGTGAGTGCGCGGCGCAGCTTCGGAAGGAAGATCCAGCGTCCGCCTGGGCGTATCGCCTGCAGCGCACCGGGCTCTGGCTGGCGGTGAAGGCTCCGCCACCCGCCGAGGGCGGCAAGACCCGGATCCCGCCGCCGCCACCGCCGCAGATGAAGAGGCTCGAGACCCTCGCGGCCGGCGAGCAGTGGATGGAATTGTTGAACACCGCCGAGGGGATGACGAGCACGTACCTGTTCTGGTTCGATCTGCACCGTTGGGCTGCCCTGGCGATGGATCGACTGGGAGCGCTGTTCGTCGAGGCGCGGAAGACGGTGGTCTCGGAGACCCTCGGGTTTCTCGCCGCGCATCCGATGCTGCCGGATCTGGCCTTCGCCGATGGAACCCCCTTCGCCGACGCGGGCACCAAGGCCTGGCTCGAGGAGGAGCAGGCCCGCAGCGGCGGAGGCAGCGGGGGCGGCGGCTCGACCCAGCTCGACGAGGAGGAGCAGGAGCTCCAGGCGCGCTTCGAGGAAGCCAAGGAGCTGGCAGCCGCTGGAAAGGTGGCGGAGGCCATGTCCCTCGGGGTGCAGCTCGCGGAGCGGGGCGCCGACCTGCGCTCGCGTTTTCGCAGCCGGCTGCTCGTGGCGCAGATGGCGCTCCAAGGGGCCAAGCCCGAGGTCGCGCGCGCGATGCTGGAGGGGCTCTTGGACGTGGCGACGGAGCACGCCCTCCACCGCTGGGAGCCGAAGCTGTGCGCCCAGCTTTACGCGCTGCTGCTCGCCGCGCGGAAGGCGGCTCCCACTGAACGGACGGGAGTACCCGACCAGGACCTGTTCGACGTGTTGTGTCGGTTGGACCCCGCGGCGGCCTTGAAGGTGCTAGGACGCTGAGCTGTGATTGTACGGCCGAACCCATCGCCAGCGAGGGCGGCTGCGTGGTAAGTAAGGTTTGCTGAGGAAGGAACGAGCATGGCAAAAGAGGGATCTGTCGCGCCGCAGGAGCGCGTCAACATCACATACAAGTCTTCGGTAGGAGATGCCCAGGAGGAGGTCGAGCTTCCTCTCAAGATGCTCTTCATCGGCGACTACACGGGCCGCGCGGACGACACTCCCCTCGAGGAGCGGAAGCCGATCAACGTCGACAAGGAGAACTTCGAGCGCGTGCTCGGCGAGCAGAAGTTGAGCGTCGATCTCACCGTGCCGAACCGGCTGTCGGGTGACGGGGAGCTCAGCATGTCCCTCAAGTTCAAGAAGCTCAGGGATTTCTCGCCGGACGCCCTGGCCGAGCAGGTGCCGGAGCTGAAGAGCCTGCTCGATCTGCGGATGGCGTTGACGGCGCTCAAGGGGCCGTTGGGCAACGTCCCCAACTTCCGTCGGAAGATTCAGGCTCTGCTCCAGGACGAGGGGGCCCGCGCGCGTCTCCTCGCCGAGCTCAACGTGGATGGCGGCGAGTCCAGCGAAGGATAATTGGAGGTCAAAGTGTCGGAAGAACAAGCGCAGGCCGAGGCATCCGTTGCTCTCGCGGAAGGCTCGCTGATCGAGGAAATTCTCAACGAAACCAAGCTGTCCCCCGGCGACGAGGCCTACGAGGTCGCGCGCAAGGGCGTCAACGCGTTCATCTCGGAGCTGCTCGGACCCGAGCGGCAGGTCGAGCGCGTCGACAAGGCCCTCGTCGACGCGATGATCGCCGAGATCGACGAGAAGATCTCCCGACAGCTCGACGAAATCCTCCACGCGCCGGCGTTCCAGCAGCTGGAGTCCGCGTGGCGGGGCCTCAAGTTCGTCGTGGATCGGGTGGACTTCCGCGAGAACGTGCGGGTGGAGATGCTCAACGTCTCCAAGGACGACCTCCAGATGGACTTCGAGGACGCTCCGGAGGTCACCAAGAGCGGTCTCTACAAGATCGCCTACACGGCGGAGTACGGCCAGTTCGGCGGCAAGCCCTACGGGGCCGTGTTCGCCAACTACGAGTTCGGGCCCGGGCCCCAGGACATCACGCTCCTGCAGAGCTGCGCCGCGGTGGCGGCCATGTCCCACGCGCCCTTCTTCGCTGCGGCGGGTCCTCAGTTCTTCGGATCGAGCCACTACCTCGATCTCCCGAACCTGAAGGACCTCAAGAGCATCTTCGAGGGACCTCAGTACGCGAAGTGGCAGGCGTTCCGCGACTCGGACGACGCGCGCAACGTCGGCCTGCTCATGCCGCGGTACCTGCTGCGCTTGCCCTATGGCGAGAAGACGGTGCCGGCGAAGTCCTTCCAGTACGAGGAGCAGGTCATCGGCGAGCACGACAAGTACCTGTGGGGTAACGCGACGTTCGCCTTCGCCACGCGTATCGCCGACAGCTTCGCCAAGTACCGTTGGTGCCCGAACATCATCGGGCCCCAGGCGGGCGGCACGGTCGACGATCTGCCCCTGCACCAGTACGAGGCGATGGGTGAGGTACAGACCAAGATCCCGACCGAGGTCCTCATCTCCGAGCGTCGCGAGTTCGAGCTCAGCGAGGAGGGCTTCATCGCGCTCACGTACCGCAAGGACTCGAACAATGCGTGCTTCTTCTCCGCGAACAGCACGCAGAAGCCGAAGTACTTCGGGCAGTCGCCGGAGGGCAAGGAGGCCGAGCTCAACTTCCGCCTCGGCACTCAGCTCCCGTACATGTTCGTGATGAACCGGATCGCGCACTACCTGAAGGTCCTGCAGCGCGAGCAGATCGGGACCTGGAAGGAGCGCCAGGATCTGGAGAACGAGCTCAACAAGTGGATCGGCCAGTACGTGGCGGACATGGACTCGGTGACCCCGGCCGTGCGTGGGCGTCGGCCGCTGCGCAAGGCGAAGATCACCGTGGAAGAGGTCCCCGGGAACGCTGGCTGGTACAAGGTCGACATGAAGGTGCGCCCGCACTTCAAGTACATGGGCGCGTTCTTCACGCTGAGCCTCGTCGGCAAGCTCGACAAGGAGTGAGCGCGGGGCGGTGAACCGTGCGGTTCACCGCCGGGAGCGCTGGAGAGCACCGAGGCCCGCCACCCCAAAGGGGAGGCGGGCCTCTTTGCGTCGTGGGCTCTGCAGCGCCGCCTCTGTCCGGTTCTCGTGCTTCGCCGCGCAGGGGTCGTCTGAGGCGACGTGCTCGGGGCCGGGAGGCGTGCTCGGGGCTGGGCGGCGCCGTGCTTGGGGCTGGGGCCGTGTGCCTTACAGGACCTGAAGGGTCTCGATGACCCGCAGCAGCTCGGGGGTGATGGGCGCGAGGGACTCGTCGGGGCGCACGACCTGGACGAGCAAGAAGCGGCGGGCACCGCGCACGAGGTACTCGCGGCTGTGATTCTCGAAGGCTGCCTTGGGCGCCGGGACCAACCGCTTGACGTCGTAGGCCCGCGCCTGGGCGTTCCAGACGGCGGCGGGCACCCCAGGGCCCAAGAAGATCCCGCCGTGCTCGGTGGTCTCCTCCTGGTAGCGGCCCATCACCACGTGCCACGGATCCCGGGGGGACTCGAGCCGCTCGTACACCGTGAAGAGCACCTGCCGCGGGGACGCGTACTGGATGAAGCGACGCTCGGGCTCGAGGCTGGCGGCGCGAACCGTCCAGTCCTCGGGGCGGGAGAGCCGGACGATCCCCCCGAGCACGGACACTCCTTTGTAAGAGAGGTCCGCGCGTTCGAGATCGAGGGGCGGATAGGCCGTCTCGACGTCTTCGTCGATGCCATCCCCCTCCGCCCCGCCGGCGGTCCGATGGTAGAAGACCTGGTTGTCCTCGGGTCGGATCTGACCGGAGCCGGCGCAGCCTGCGGCCAGCAGCAGGAGCAGTCCCAGAGCGCGACTTTTCACGGCGCAAGGCTACTCGACTCGGGCGCCCCACGGGCAAGTTTGCTGGGAGCCCGCTCGCGGGAAACTGGGCCCGCCCCCCGGATCCACCGTACAACCGCGGCGCCATGAAGCGCGCTCACGTGTTCGTCGTCGGTTGGCTCGTCGCCTGGGGTTCGGGGGCTGCCCTGGGGGGCTGCAGTGCCTCTGCCTCGATGTCCACCTCGCCGACGTCCCTGGACGGCAAGGTGTACGCCGTCTCCGCAGACGCTCCCGAGGTGGAGCGCTCGGGAACGAGCCTCGGGGACGTGCACGTCGGCAACGAGGTCTGCGCCGGGGCCGACCTGACGTCCGTCTACGGTGGCCTCCGTGTGGACGCCTTCACGCGCTTCCTCGAGGAGCAGGGGATCGACTTCGAGAAGGTCAACGCCCGCGAGGACCTCCACTACGTGGATGTGAACCGCAACGGGCGCGTCGTCCGACTCCGGGTCGCGACGCTGCAGACCGCCCGCGAGGCAGCCCGCGATCTCCACGAGGCGATGCTCGAACATGGGCAGGGCTCGTGGGGCGTGCACCGAGGGAACCTGGCCGTGCTGGGGCCCGTGTCCGACGTCGACGACATCCTCGCCTTCGCCATCGAGGCGAAGTTGGTGTGTTGGGGAGTGTTGAGCATCGCGGGTCGCGACGACAACTTCGTCGTCCCGGGCGGCTACGCGCAGCTCTGAGGGCTCTCGAAGCGGCTCGGGCGTCTACGCACTACGGCGGACGAACGGAGCGCGGCGCCGCGTCGTTCGCGGGGGAGATGGCGTCGTCGCCGTAGCTGACGAGGCGAGGTCGGAGGGGCGCCAGGTGCGTCCGGGCGGCAGCACGCAGCACCGAGGGGTCGCCGAAGCGGCTACGCGCAGCTCCGGGGGCCCCGGAAGCGGCTCTCGTGGCTACGCGCACTGCGACGGACGAACGGAGCGCGGTGTCGCGTCGTTCGCGGGGGAGATGTCGTCGTCGTAGCTGACGAGGCGAGGTCGGAGGGTCGCCAGGTCGTCGGAGAGGACGACGCGCGTCGCGATCTTCCGCGGTCGGCCGGCGAGCTGTGTCGTGACGCCGAGCAGGGAGTTCGAGCCGCCGAGCTGAAACTGGGGGCTCTCTTCCGCGCGCACTCGCACCTCGAGCTCACACTCGAGCACGCCCCGCGTGAACTGGTCCACGAGATCACGGAGCCGCGGGAAATCCGCGCCGCCAGGCAAGAACGCCTCCGCACGACTGCGCGGGAGCGGACCCAGGATCAAGCGAAAGCGCCCGGAGCGATCCTCACAGTGAGCCCCCAGCACCATGTCGCGATTCAGGCGGCAGTTGGCGCGGGCGAGACGGAGCGCGTCCTCAGGATCGATCCGGGCGCGACGGGCGACGAACTGCTCGATGCGCACCGGCACTCCCGGGAACATGCGCCCCAGGATGATGCGTAAGGTGCGCTCCGGGCGGCTGCGCATGGCGAGCAGCGGCGCCAGAGAGAGCTGGAGCTGGAGCTGCGGACCCCTGGTGGGGATGCTGGCGGCGTCGATGCCGATGAGGGCGAGGGCGCGGCGCGTGAACTCGTCGTCGAGGGAGGCGCGGAAGGTTGCCGGGAACCGATACTTCTTCCAGGCGCGGAAGAAGAGGCTGAGCGCGCGGTGGTGCCACAGATCGTAGAACGCGCGCAGGGAGTGCTCGTCGTTGAGCTCGGCGTCGAGGACCGCCTCGGAGAAGTGGGAGGCGAGGGGGGAGACCGCGCCGGTGAGCCCGAGGAAGGTCGTGGTGACCACCGCCTGGCCCCCGTCGTCTGGAGGGATGGTGATCCCGGCGATGTCGCTGGCCGGGAAGCGCAGGCTCACGTCGTGCTGGAGGCGCACGGGCTCCGCTTCGGGGGGGCCGTGGTAGCCGAGCGCCACCTTCCGCGGGGCGAGCCGGTGCAGGAGCTGGATCGCCTGGAAGAATCCGAAGCGGTGGCCCTGGGCGCCGAGCGCCTCGATCAGAGAAGGGTGCGCGCGCCGTTCCGGGGGGGCCATGACCAGGCTGCCTTCGAGGGGAGGAGGGTGACCGACGTCTGGGCGAAGGAGTTGAGGGAGACGTACTCGGCGAAGAGACGATCGAGGACGCTCCCGAACAGGAACACGTCACCATCACCAGCGAAGCCGGACTCGGCGAGCTCCACTTCGAGGTGGATGCCGCGTACGGGCGCGCCGCGGATGAGCTTCTCGGCGGGGCGCACGCGGATGTCGCGCAGGGCCTCGACGCGGAGCTCGTGCGCGCGGGCCGCCTGACGGTCCGCGATCGCCGGGAGATTGTACACGCCGAGGATCGAGCGCAGCACGGCGGGCTCCGCCAACGAGCGCAGGTTCATGGCGGTGTGGGCGGTGGCGCGCCACTGGAGCTCTTGCCCCAAGGGCGGAGGCACGTGCCGCGTGACCGCGGTCAGGTTGCGAAACTTGGCGTAAGGGGGCGAGCTCGGCGTCGGCACGTTGATCTCGCCGCCGCGCACCGCGTTGGCGAGGCTGCCGTTCGTGGCGAGCAGGTCGATGGAGAGGAAGTCGAAATTCGCCAGCAGACCGGAGTCCTCCGCAGTGCCGACGGCGATGTAGAAGTCGGCGCCCTCCGTGACGACGCTGGGTCGCAGGTGAGTGCTGTAGTAGGGGCGCGCGGCGTCCGGGCCCGCGGCGGCGTGCTGGAAGTTGTAGAAGGGGAGGATCGGTGTCGACTCCGAGGAGTTCCTGTGGGAGCCGCGCACGGCCTTGAGGGCGTAGACCTCTCCATGGGCGGGAGCATGGCCCGCCACCCGCAAGAGGTGCTGCTCGCGACCGGCGTCGAGGCGCACCGGCTCTGCCGTGGTCTCGAAGACGTTGATCACGGGCACGCAGTGGAGTTTCACGTCCGAGGTGGAGACGTCGCGCACGTCCGGCAGCGGGCGCTCGAACTCGATGATCACGTCGACCTGGCTCAGGTCTTTGCCGAGCTCCGCACAGCGCTCGAGCCCGACGACGTCGACGAAGTGGAACTTCGCCGGGAGCACGTAGTACTCCTGCAGCAGCCGGAACCCGGGGAAACCCGTCTCGCTCCACGGCAGGAGCGCCTGCCCCTCCTCGAAGCCCACGGGTTCGACGCAGCCCTTGGGCAGCGTCACGCTCTGCCCGCCCGCCTCGAGGCGCACCGCGGTCACGTGACGTAGGAGCCAAAGCCGGAGCATCCCGGCAGAGCGATCTTGCGCCGCCAAGTGGAGGCGCAGGCGCGGCGGTAGGGCGGCCTCGACGGGGGTCCCGCTCATCCCGCTCAAGGTGAGGCGCAAGAGCTGCTGACCCGGCGTGGGGGACTCGAGGCGGGCTCCGGAGAGCTGGAGGGGAGCGAGCTCGCAGTCGTCCGTCGACGTGAAGCGACAGCGCGTCCCGTCGACGGGCACGCTGTCGAACTAGGCGCCCCGCGGGACGACGCGCCGTTCGCGCAGCACACCCGGCAGGGGGCTCAGCTCGAGGATGGCGCTCGCCGGCAGCGGGCGCACGAGCTGCGGAAACAAGAGGGAGGCGACCGCGAGCATGAGCTCGGGGATTTCGTCGTCGAGCTTCTGTCGGATCCGGCCCGTGAGGAACGCGACGCCCTCGAGGAGGCGTTCGACGTCGGGATCGCCGCCGCGATCCGCCAACATCGGGGCCAGGGCAGGGTAAGTGCGCGAGAACTCCGCGCCGAGCTGCCTCAGGTACTTGAGCTCGTCTTGGAAGTATTTGTTGAATGCCACGCTAGGCCCTTTGGCTCGGATGCGACGCGGCCGGCCCACCCCGGGTGGTCAGCGAAGTGACATGCGGCGCGAAGCGTCGATGCTCGTCTCGAACTGTACCGGAACCGAGCTGCCTTCACGACATAGTTGCGCGTGGATCTCGTAGCGCAGGGTCATGTCGTCCGTCGGTACGTGGGTGATGCGCACGTTCCTCAGGCGCGGTTCGTAGTTCATGATCGTGTGCTTGATGGCCCGTGCCATCTCGGCGATCGCGTCGGGGAACGCGTGGACCATCTCGCTGACGGTCGCCGTGCCGTAGTCGGGGCACGTGATCATGGTGCCCTGGCGGGTCCCGCACATGACGCGCAGGTGCTCGAGCACGGTCTCACGCAGCTCGGCGTCCGTGATCGAGCGTCGCGCAGTCCCCGAGTCGGGGCGGCGGATGCGGGAGAGGAGAGAACGGGCTGCCAAGGAGGGGAGGGGGGTGTGTCGTCGGGGGCCGAGTGACGGGACCAGGGCCATCGCGCCAGGGCCGCGGGGTGAGACCCGCTGCGACCGGGCGCCGCCGACATCTTATCAGATCAGGACGCCCGCCAATCTCGGGTTGTGGTTTCGGCTCTCTGCGGCCTCGGGGCGGCACCGTGAGAGCTCGTCCAGGACCCGAGATCGGCGGGCGCGCCGGAACTCGAGGGAACAGCCGGGGGTCGGGCAGGTGACGGCGAGACATGCCCGCCGTCACCCGGGGCCGACGCGGACCTCACTGGGTCCAGTCGTCTTCCGCGGAGGTCTGTCCCGTGAGGCTCTCGACGACGATCCTCTGGTAGGTGAAGGAGACGCGCTCGAGCTCGTGGGTATCGTAGGCGGACGTCGTCTTGGAGTTGTCGCCGATGCCCGTCGTGTACTCGATGGCCGACACCGTCGCGTTGGTCAGGGTGATCGTGTGGTAGACCTCTTCCTGTCCGTCGGGCGTGGTGTGGAAGAACTCGAACAGCACGGACTTGAGGACCTCGTTCGTGCACAACGCCTGGAGGAGCTGTGGCGACGCCGCACCCCACTCCTTCGTGATGGTGATCGGGCCGTGCTGACGCTTGCCGCTCGCGAGACCCGTGGCCACGTCGCGCGGTGACTTGATCGCGTGATGGTACGCGAGCCCGGCGATCTTGTTGGAGTGAGCCTCGCGGATGCTCTCTCCCTTGAATGCACCCTGCCGCGTTCCTTCGATGGTTACGTAAAACTCATATGCCATGGGACACCCTCACTGATGATTCGACGCTGAAGGGGCGTAGCCCCTCACTTTCCGCGCCAACCTAGCGAGGTGTCGAGCATCCTTCAATCCTCGATCGACGTGAGGCGTTACTCAGTCGCCGGTGCGCTCCCCCGAGACCGGTGGCGAGAGGCACCCGGTGACCACGGGACCCCGTGCGCGGGCTTCCGCTGCGACTGTCCCGAGCGACGTCATGAAGCCAGATTTCAGGGGTTTGCGCGCGCGTCTGGTGCCCGCTGGTGGTCGCGCTCCGCGCGTCGGTCGTCACCGCCCGGGCGCTGCGCGACCCTGGTGATGGGCAGAAAAAAATGCAGGTGACCGAGGGGCGGCGAGGGGTGCGCGACGCCGTCTTCGTTGGGAGGGAAGGGGCTGGGTGTTCGCTGCGTAAGCAGGACATAGACCGGGCATCGGCTCGCGTTCTGACGGCGGCGTTCCTCGGGTGGCGGGAGCCGCCGAGGGCGCGTACTCGATGAGCGTCGTCGTCCTTGACAGGCCGTCCTCGACGGGCCCTCCCAGGACCGGAGGCGCGGGGGCACCGTCCAGCCGCGGGTTGGACCCG
>JAAZAA010000212.1 GCA_012514535.1 Myxococcales bacterium
AAAGAAAGCGCCCGCATCGAGGGCGCCCGCAAAGAAAGCGCCCGCATCGAGGGCGCCCGCAAAGAAAGCGCCCGCATCGAGGGCGCCCGCAAAGAAAGCGCCCGCATCGAGGGCGGCGCAGGTGGCACCGGCCAGTCCGTGACACGCTCTCCGCCCGGCCCGGCTCACCAGGCTAGCCGGGCGGAGAAGGCTCCAGGCGAGGCGGCCCCGGAGGCGCTCTTCGGACTCCCGAGAGGAAGGCCGGGGCCATGAAAATCCCCGGGGGAAGGTCCGTTACCCCGTTCCGTGGGGCTCATGGATACCTGGGCAGGTGCGGGCGGCCGCTTCGCGTGCATCTTCGCGACGGCCGCGTGCCTGGCGCTGCTCGCCACGAACCCCCTCCGCGCCCAGGAGCCCACCACCGACACGCCGCCGCCTCCATGCGTGGTCGGCGCCGAGGTGAGCGGAGTGATCAACGGGGCGACCGCGGCCCACCTCGAGCGCGCCATCACCGTCGCGACGAAGGAGCGCTGCGCGGCGGTGATGGTGACCCTCGACACACCAGGCGGCCTGATGGACGCCATGCGCGACGTCGTGCGGCAGTTCCTCGGAGCGCCGTTACCGGTGATCGTCCACGTTGCGCCGAGCGGTGCTCGCGCTGGGTCGGCGGGCATGTTCATCACGATCGCCGCGCACGTCGCCGCCATGGCGCCCGGCTCGAACATCGGCGCGGCTCACCCGGTGCTCGTCGGCGCGGGCAACGGCGAGCAAGCTTCCGAGACCGTCCGCAAGGCGGAGAACGACGCCGCAGCGCTCGCACGAGCGATCGCCACGGAGCGTCAGCGCAACGCCGAGTGGGCGGAGGACGCCGTCCGTGACTCCTCCTCGTTGACCGCGAGCGAAGCGCTCGAGCACGGGGTCATCGACCTGGTGGTGGCGTCGCCGACGGAGCTGCTCGAGGAGCTCGACGGGTGGTCGGTCTCCGTGCAGGGCACGTCCCCCCAACGGCTGCACACGCGTGGGGCGCGGATCATCCCTCAGGGCATGACGATCCAGCAGCGCGTCCTGCACCTGCTGGGCGATCCGAACGTCACCTACCTGTTGTTCCTGCTCGGCATGCTCGGCTTGATGATCGAGCTGTACAGCCCCGGCGTGCTCGTGCCCGGAGCTCTCGGGCTGCTGTTCCTGCTGTTGGCGGCGGTCGGCATGAACCTGTTGCCCATCAACCTGGGCGGGGCCCTGCTGTTGGTCGTCGCCGTCGCCCTGTTCATCGGTGAGCTGTACACGAGCACTACGGGCCTGCTCACCTTGGCCGGCGTGCTCTGTCTCGTCGGCGGGGCGGCGCTGCTCCTGGATCGGGACGATCCGAACTTCTTCGCGGACGCCTCCGTGCGCTTGTCCTGGAGCGTCGTGCTGCCCCTCGCCCTCCTGGCGGCCATCACGAGCGGACTCCTGGCCTGGCAGGTGCGACGCAGCGCGCGCGCCGAGCCGCGGACGGGACGCGAAGCGCTCATCGGGGCCCCCGGGACCGCGGCGACTCACATCGACGCCGAGGGGGGCACGGCCCTCGTACACGGCGAGCGCTGGCGAGCCATCAGCGATGGCCCGATCGAGCCCGGCGCTCACCTCCTGGTCATCGGCGTGGAGCGGCTCACGGTGCAGGTGACCCTCGCCCCCCCCTCCAATTTCCCGGCGGCGGCCCCGCCTCAACCTCGTCACTCGAAAGGCACCTGAATGCTCGACATCGGCCTCGGACTCGGACTGTTGCTCGCCGCCTTGATCGCGGTCAGCTACCTCGCCTCGAGCGTTCGCATCGTCAAGGAGTACGAGCGCGGAGTGGTGTTCTTCTTCGGCCGCTACGTGGGCCTGAAGGCACCCGGCCTGCGGCTCGTCTTCCCTCCGATGTACCGCATGATCGTCGTGGATCTGCGCACCATCGTCGAGGACGTAGCTCCCCAAGACATCATCACGAAGGACAATGTCTCCGCGACGGTGAACGCCGTCATCTATTTCCGCGTCATCGATCCCGACAAGGCCGTGCTTCAGGTGGAGAACTACCGCTTCGCCACCAGCCAGATCTCCCAGACCTCCCTGCGCTCGATCGTCGGCTCGCACACCCTCGACGATCTGCTCGCCGAGCGGGAGAAATTGAACGAGCAACTGCAGCGCATCATCGACGCCCAGACGGATCCCTGGGGGATCAAGGTCTCCAGCGTGGAGATCAAGCACGTGGACTTACCCCAGGAAATGCGCCGCATCATGGCGCGTCAGGCAGAGGCCGAGCGGGAGCGCCGCGCCAAGGTCATCGCCGCCGAAGGAGAGTTCCAGGCCGCAGCGAAGCTGACCGAGGCAGCCGCCGTGCTCGCTGGCCAGCCGGGGACACTCCAACTGCGCTATCTCCAGACGATGGTCGAGGTGTCGGGCCCGAACAACACCATGACCTTCTTTCCCATCCCCCTCGAGTTCCTGCAGGCGCTCGGCAAGCGCTGAGTGCGCTCGCGGGATCACGACGCCGACGCGCCCGTTCCGACGCGCCCGTTCCAACACCCCATTCCTACACGCCCAGCGCAGCCCCAGCGCACCCGCACCCTCACCGCCCCGCACGGCCTCGGCGCGGGGCCCCACTCACGAGTCCGCCGCCGACTCGGAGCGCGCTACCTCGCGCCCCCGCCGTCATGGTAGGCCGGAGAGAGCCCTCCGCTCCCCGCTGCCCCGATGCATCTCGACGCGCGCTCGACCCCTTGCCCCTCCCTCGGCGCAGCCGCCGCGCGCGCCCCCAGGCCCCCCGCCACGGCGAGGCTCTTCGCAGCCGCCCTCGGGGCCCTCCCGCTCGCCGTGGCCTGCGCGGCGTGGTCACCGAAGCCGTCGCCCGAGCCGCCGACCCAGCCGTCGGCGGACCTCTCGACGGACCCCGCCTCCACGGAGGAGCCCCGCGCCCCTGCCGTCGATCCCTCGCTGCGCCTCGTCGCTGCCGGCACCTTCGGCGCCGGTGCGTGCGCTTTCGAGGACTGCGCGACCCACGGCTGGACGGGCACCCTGGACGGCGCTCGCTTCACGGCCCGCTGCCGCTTCAAGGCTTGCCTGACCCACGGCTGGACCGTCGCCTTCGCCGACGAGATGACGGCCACCACCACGTGTCGCTTCCAGCAGTGCATGGTCCACGGCTGGGAGACCCGCCTGGACGGCGCCTCCCCGGCGAGGACCTCCTGCAGCTTGGGGGACTGCCTCGTCCACGGTTGGCAGACCCACCTCCCCGAAGGCGGCGTTGCCAAGACCGTCTGCCGCATGAACAAGTGCATGACCGGCGGCTGGGAGACCACGCTGCCCGATGGACGACGCCACGCCTGCGCTTGCAGGTTCGCCGACTGTCATCGCGGCGCCGAGTGCCGCTGAACGCCGTCCGCGCCCAGGCCCCAGCTCGTCGTCGCCTGGCGCACCACCTCCAGGTCGTCGGTGCGCCGCGCCGGAGGGAGCGCGTTCAAGAGGCGCTTTCCGTAACCCCGCGTGTGGATCCTCTCATCGAGCAGAGCGACGACGCCGACGTCGCTGCTCCGACGGATCAGCCGCCCGAAGCCCTGCTTGAGGGCGATGGCGGCGGCCGGGACGCTCAGGTGTGCGAAGGCGCTCAGGCCTTGCTCCTCGAGGCGTTGGCTGCGCGCCTGCACGACGGGGTCCGTGGGGACGAGGAAGGGGACCTTCTCCAGGACGACCAGGCGCAGCGCGGAGCCCGGCACGTCGACGCCCTCCCAGAAGCTCTGGGTGGCCACCAGCACCCCCTCGCCGCTCGCGCGGAAGACACTGAGCAGGGCCCCCTTCGGCCGCTCTCCCTGGAGCCACAGGGGACGCCCGGGGAGGCGCGCTCCGAGGCGCTCGTGCAACCCGCGCATGGCCCGCACGGACGTGGTGAGCACGAAGGCGCCGCCCCCCGTGAGCTCCACGAGCTCCGCGATGCGCTCGGCGGCCCGATCGAGGAACATCGCCGCATCCGGGGCGGGCAGATCCCGCGGCGTGTAGAGCACCGCCTGCTTCTCGAAATCGAAGGGCGAGGGCACGACGAGCTCCTCCACCCGCAGCCCCTCCCCGAACCCTTCGCCCAGCCCGAGGCGCGCCCGCACGAACCCGAAAGGGCTGCTCGCCTTCTTGCCTCCTCGGGCGCCGGGCTGCTTCGTGTCAGGCCGCTTCGTGTCGGGCTGCTTCGTGTCAGGGAGCTCGCTGCTCGAGCGCGCGCCGTTGGCGCCCGGGGTCTCCGCGCTGCGGCCGGAGGTGGCCAACGTCGCGCTGGTGAGGATCACGGCGGGCACCGTCTCGAACAAGCGCTCGCGCAGGGTGCCGCTGAGATCGACGGGCGTCGAGCTCAGCCACGCCGTCTTCGGCGTGCGCTCGACCCAGGTCACCCGCCCCGGACCCGCGTCCACGACCGCGGTGAGTTGTTCCCGCGTGGTCTGGCAGCGCCGAGGCACGAGCTCGAGGCTCTCGCGCAGCCCGATGTCGTCACGAACCTCGCCGAGCTTCGATCGCGCCACCGCGCCGAGATCCTCGAGCGCCCGCTCCAACCGCAGCCACGCCGCGCGGAGCTCGCCGGTCCAGGCGTCCTTGCCGAGGGCGCGCCGCGGCTGTCCCTCCAGGAGCGGATCGAAGCTCTGCCAGAAGTGGGCGATGGCTCCCTCCAGCTCCGACAGGCTCGCTCCCCCGCCGCCCACGTCGAGGGGGCCGCCGAAGGCGCTCGCCCGCCCCAGGGCCCGCGCCGCTTCGCGCAGCATCCGCTCCATCTGCGCGCGGGACAGGCGGATCCCGAAGAACATGCACGCGATGTCCTCCACCTGGTGCGCCTCGTCGAGCACCACCGCGTCGTAGTCGGGCAGCACCCGCCCCGGGTGGGGCCCCCGCATGCTGAGGTCCGCGAAGAACAGGTGATGGTTGACGATCACGATCTGCGCGGCCTCTGCCTGGCGCTTCATCTCGGTCACGAAGCACTCGTCGAAGTAAGGGCACGCCGGACCGATGCGCGTCTCGCTGGACGAAGCGACCTCGTGCCACGTGAGCGACCCCTCCCCCAAGGTCGCCAGCTCCGCGTGATCTCCCGTCTCCGACTCCTTCACCCAATGGCGGATGAGATCCAGCGCCCTCGCGTGGAGCGGTCGCATCGCCTCGTCGCTCTGCAGAAACTCGCGGTAACGGCGGCGGCAGAGATAGTTGCCGAGCCCCTTCATCACCGCCACCTCCGCCCGCGTGCCCAACACCTCCTGAACGAGAGGCAGATCCCGCTGCGCGATCTGGTCCTGAAGCGCCCGCGTGGCCGTGGAGATCACCACCTTGCGCCCGCTCAGCAGCGCGGGCACCAGGTACGCGAGGGTCTTGCCCGTGCCGGTCCCGGCTTCGCACAGGAGCACCCCCTCCTGCTCCAAGGTCCGCTCCACGGCCTCCGCCGCCGCCAGCTGTCCCGGGCGGGCCTCGTACCCCGGCAAGCGAGCTGCGAACGGCCCCCGCGGACCCAGCAGCTCCTGGGCACGGCTCACGGAGCCCTCGCAGGGGGGGCGCCCGGCGTCACGGCGTGCCCTCGCTCAGAAAAACCTTCGCGCAAGGAGCCTCCGCTCGCGAAAACCCCTGCTCACCGGAGCTCAGCCGAGCGCGGGAGGCTCACTGACGGGCCCCTCCACGTCGAGGAACTGTAGCCCGACGATGCGACCATCCGCCTCTTCCCGCACCCAGACCGCCCGGGCGCGCCGCGCGTCGGCATCACCGATCGCCACCAAGTAATCGACGCCAGCGCTGACGGGCGCTTCGACCACGACCCGCACGCCGCCGCGGCTCACGTTGAGGGTCCAGCCCTCCGCTTCGTAGCCTTCACGGCGCAGGAAAACGCGCTCGGTCGCTTCGTGACGAGCGCCACCGGTACCTCTGCGCTGACTCACGAGCGGTAGTATAGCGAAACGGACGACGACCGGCGAGCGATGCCGCCGGCTTGACGGTGCTGGGGTGGTCTGCAAATTTCCGAGGACTCACCGCGACATGCCCCCGATCAAACCCGTCGAACTCAAGCGAGCGCTCGTCCGCGAAGGATTCGAGATTTATCGCACGGCGGGGCCCTTCGTCCTGTTGGCAGATCGCGTCCGCGACAACCTCATCATGGACAGCGGGGTCGCCCTCGGGTTGCCCGCGGAGAGCGCGAGCGACGGTTCCGCGGGCAACGGAAGCGCAACGGCGCAGCAGGGTGGGGAGCACGACTGGGAGCAGCAGGGCCTGGTGGTCCGCGTCGTCCTGAAGGCTCAGGCGAGCGAGTTTCCCAACGAAGAGGGTGAAGGACTCCTGGCCCACGCGCGCGCCCTCGCGGGCCCCTTCGAGGGGCGCGGTTATCGGGAGACGTCGACCCAGACCGTGGTGGTGAAGGACCCTGGAGACGGCACGCGAGTCCTCGACACCTGGTACGAGGTCTCCCTCGAGCTCCCGGTCGAGGGGCTGAGCGCGGCGGCCGCGGAGCTCCGGTTCGCCCTCGAGCAGAAAAAAACCGCCGGGACCCCGTCGGACGACTGAACGGATCGCCGTCCGGATCCCGGCGGTTCCCCGAGCGCGAACCCCTGCGGCGACCTCGAAAAAGAGCGAATCCAGGCGGGCCCGGCGAGCGCATCCGCCGAACGGAGTCACCCGGCCTTGGCTTCGCTTCTCGCCGAGCACGTGCTAAGCGCGCCGTCCATCGTTCGAGTCGTCGAAGGCAAGGCTAGGGATGTTACGCCAGAGTGGTTTTGGACAAGTGGTGGTGGGGGTGGTCGTGGCCCTCATCATCGGGGCGTTCGTGCTCGGCGGGGGCGCCATGACCGTGTCGAGCTGGTCCCCGGAGTGCGCCGCAGAGGCGGGTGACCACTGCATCGATCCCAAAGAGTATTACGCAGCCTACGGGCTCATGAGCTCCATCGGCCTCAACGAGAAGGCCGCGAAGCAGCTGCAGCTCCGCGCCCAGATCGCCGAAGGCCTGATCGAGCGCCAGCTCCTCCTCGAGGAGGCGAAGCGCCTGGGCATCGCCGTGAGCGAGGACGACCTCGACGATGAGCTCGCCTCCGGTCGCACGCGGGTGTCCCTGCCCGCCGCTCGCGCCGAGCAGCTGGCCATGAGCCTGGCCATGTGCGTCGAGGGACCGGGCGGCTGCGCGCCGGGGACCATCGGCCTGCGCGCCTTGCCCGTCCTCCGCGACGGTGTGCTCGACTACGACCGCTACGCGCGCACGGTGCGCATCGTCACCGGGCGGAACCCGAGTCAGTTCAAGGAGCAACAGAAGCGTGAGCTGACCGCCGAGCGCGTCCGTGAGCTCGTCCGCTCCGCCGTGCGTGTCTCGGAGGAGGAAGCCTTCTCCGCCTATTCCCGAGCCCGCTCCCGCGCCACCGTGCGTACGGTGACGGCGCCCGCGGCCTGGTTCGCTCGCTACGTCACGACCCTGAGCGACGCTCAGGTGGAAGACTGGGCCGTCGAGAACAAGGACGCCGTCGACGCGGCGTTCACGGCGGAGAAGGACGCCTGGACCGCGGAGTGCCCCGTCGCCTCCGAGATCCGGGTCGACGTCGATCCCGGCGCGAGCGACGAAGACAAGGAGAAGCTCCAGGATCGCATCGAGAGCGTCCAGTGGCGCCTGAAGGCGGGCGAGGACTTCGAGCTGCTGGCTCGAGAGCTCAGTGACGGGCGCGAGGCGGCGGTCGGGGGACGTCTCGGCTGCGTGGGCACCAGCTATGGCGCCGGCGCCCAGACGTTGCTCGCCGCGCTGGGCGAGCTCGAGCCGGGGAAGGTGTCGGACGTGATCGAGAGCGTGCGCGGTTTCCACATCGTGCGCCTCGAGCAGAAGCCGACCCAGGAGGAGGTCGAGGGCGTGGCCCGCAAGTACGTGGCGCGCCGTCTGGCCACCGAGGCCAAGGCGAAGGAGACCGCGGAGCGCTACGCTCAGGAGCTCATCGCCAAGGTCCAGGGCGGTGCGAGCCTCGACGAGGCCACCGAGGAGATGAACCGCACCTACGCGGAGAGCGGTCCCGTGAAGACCAGCCGCAAGGGCGAGGAGCACCCCGCAACCACCAGCGACGAGCGCCCCAAGGTGGAGATCTCGCGCCCCTTCGGCGTCGATCAGAATCCCCTGCCCTCCGCCCGCGCGGGCACCTCCGTGGCGGCGCTGGCCTTCGAGTTGGAGAAGGACGACGCGGTCGCCGAGCAGCCCATCGAGACCTTCGACGGCTTCGCCGTGCTGCAGCTCAAGAGCAAGGACATGGTCCAGCGGGAAGCCTTCGAGGAGGAGAAGGCCGAGCTCATGGGGCAGCTGCGAGCCCGCAAGGCCGAGGAGGCTCTGACCAGCTACGTGGCGCGCCTGCGTGAGAAGGCGGGACCGGTCCTCTTCAATCCGCGTCACGTTCCTTCGGACGGGGACGAGCCCGCTGGCGAGAGCTGACACGCCGATGCCCCTCGAGGCCCTCCGCCCCGCGCGCGCCCGCTTCTCCTCCGGGTTGCGGGCGATCGTCACGCCCATGCCCTGGGTCCACCGGGCGGTCCTGACGGCGCACCTGCACGTCGGCTCACGCTACGAGAGCGAGCAGGACAACGGCATCAGCCATTTCCTGGAGCACATGCTCTTCCGCGGCACCGAGCGGCACGCGTCCGCCCACGAGCTGGCGGTCGCCTTCGAGGACCTCGGGGGCACCCTGGTCGCGGCCACCGCGGCGGATCACGGGACCCTCGCCATCGGTGTGCCCCCGGAGAGCCTCCCCGCCGTCATCGAACTGTTCGCGGAGGTGTTCCGCGAGCCGCTCATCCAGGGGATCGACATCGAGCGGGGCATCATCCGTGAGGAGATCCTCGAAGACCTCGACGAGACGGGGCAGCTCATCGATGGCCCCACGCTGGTGCGCCAGCTCAGCTTCGGCGCCCACCCCCTCGGCTACCCGATCACGGGGAAGCTGGAGTCACTCGAGACCTTCACCCGCGCCGCCCTGCTCGAGCATCACCGGCGCCACTATACGGCGCACGGCACGGTGGTGTCCGTGGCGGGGCCCGTCGTGGCCGACGACGTGCTCGCGGCGCTGGATCGGGCCTTCACCGGCGTCCCCGCGGGCGAGCTCCCTCCCTACGAGGCGCCCCCCGCCCACGCGGGCCCCCACTACCGCCACGTCCAGCACTCGGGGAGCCAGACGGCCCTCCACCTCGCTTTCCGCGGTCCCAGCGACGGCGACCCTCTGGAACCCGCCGTCGAGATGCTCCTGCGCGTCATCGACGACGGCATGGCGACGCGGCTCTATCACCGCCTCTGCGACAGCCGGGGGCTCTGCTACGACGCCGGCGCCAGCTATGAAGCCTACGCGGACACCGGGCTCGTCGAGCTGAGCACCGAGACGGCCCACGAACACGCCGCCGAAGTCCTCGAGGAGATGCTCCGCCTCACGGACGAGCTCGCCGAGAGCGGCCCCACCCCCGAAGAGCTCGCTCGGGCGATGCGGCGCTGCCGCTGGCAGCACGAGGCCATGCTCGACGACGCGGGGGACGTCGCCGACTACCTGGCCCTCGCCGAACTCACCGGATCGGCCCCCACGCCCCGCGACCGCCTCGCCGAGCTCGAGGCAGTGACGCGGACGCAGGTCCTCGACGTGGCGCGGCAGGTCTTCCGGCGTGAAGGGTTGAGCGTCGTCACCGTCGGGCGCCAAAGCGAGCGCGCCCGCGCCAAGCTGCGACAACGCATCGAGCGTAGCGACCTCGAGAACAGAGCGTAGCGACCTCGAGGCCCCCGACCCGACGACCGATCCCGACCGCCGCGGACAGGGGAGACACAGGAGCGGGAGACAGGGCGCCCGCCCGACACCTTCCCGGCACACGCACGACGTCCGCCCCACGATCGGAGCGATCTCCGTCATCCCGCTCCAGGCGGGACCCGATCCAAAGAGTCCCCCCGGAAGGACGTTTTTTTGATGACAAAGGTCCGGGATGGCATGCTAAATGGAGGGATGGAGGTCGGTAGCAGCAACTCTCGCCCCCTCGGCGAGCTGCTCCCTTCCAGGTGGCCTTTCTAAATCCGGGCGCCCTCCGTTGGGGGGCGTTCCCCTCGGGAAGGTCCCCGACGCCCTTCGAGGGCCCCCGTCAGCGGCCGTGTCCGCGTCGTGTTTCATCACGTCCGTGCTTCGGCCGCCCTCTTCTACACAGCCCGCGAATGCAAGCCCGGCCTACGCCTCGCACCCACCGAAACAGCTCGGTAGCGACCGTGTCCGCCTGGGCGCTCGACGGCCGGACTCCCCCACTTGCGCTTACCCCAGGGTGCGCAGGTGAGCGAATCGGGAGCGCCGAACGTCCCGGGCTTTCGCCAATGAGATCACGGAACACATGGATTTGATGCCCAACCGGTCCAGCCGCCGGCGACGTCGCAAGCGCAGCAAGCCCGCGCAGCCGAGCAAAGCGGAACCGATCTTGATTGTCGCGCGGCGACCCAACTCGCCCCGTCTCGAGAAGCCCACACGCCGTATGAAGGCCGCCTCCGCGAAGCCACGGCCCAACGGCAGCCTGCTCCCCCTCTCCCAGGATCAGGAGCCTCGCCCCGTGGAGACGGAGGACCGCTCCCGGCGCCGGGAGGCCCGCATCGTGCAGGCGAAGCCCGGGCAGCTGGACGAGCGGGACCGCGATCGCCTGCGGCTGCTCGAGCGCGTGATGCTCAGCGAAGGCCGCTCGGCGATTTCTCGTGCCGTGGAGAATTACCTCAGCGCCGGATTCGAGCTGCCCGCGGAGCAAGAGGTGCAGCTGAAGGTCCTGGAACATTTCGACGAGGCGCGGGCCCGCGACGCGCTCGAGGTGTTGGCGCGACTCCTGACCAGCGAGCGGCCCAAGCAGCTCCCGGTGTTCGACCAGCGCCTGCGGCGCCTAGAAGAGTACGCGGACGAGCCGGCGACCCGAGCTGCCGCGGCGGATCTGCGCCGCGCGCTGCGCGCCTGAGACGATGCCCGGGCGCTCGGTCCCGCCCCGCGCGGCCCCCCTGGTGGACCCCAGCATCGAGGCCCTCTGGGCGCACGTGCTCGATCACTGGCAGGACGAGAAGGCCCACGCGGCTTTTCTCCAGCAGTGCGATCACCTCAATCAGCTCGCGGAGGCGGCGACCCGCTACCGCGGGATGACCGGCGATCGCACGCGGGCAGAAGTCGCGGAAAAGAAGCTGAAGGCGGTCGCGGTCCTGGCCATGGCCAAGCTCGAAAGCCACCGCACCCCGCCCTCGGAGGGCCACCCGGTGCTGGTGACCGTGCTCGCCCTGCTGCTCGTGGGGGCCGCTGCCCTCGCCGTCGCCTATGCCTATTCGGCCTTCTGAGCCGCCCGACTCGCTCTAGTTCCTCGTCAAGGGCGCCTTGCCAGGCGGTGCCGTTCAGGCGTACGCCTTGCGCCGTGGCTCTCACTGCCACGAAGGAATGAGGCAGCCCTCTCACACGTTGTAGGGGCGCTCGCCTCTCGTGGAGCCCCGCTCCCGATCCAGACCCCTCACTCAAGCCGCCTCCTAGACCGGCGGCGCGGCAACTCCCCAGACCGTCGGTTCACGGTCACCATTCGAGAGGAAACAGCAGTGCGTCACTTGTCTCACGTTCCACTCCTCGCCTCGGCCGTCGGGCTCCTGATCGCCTGCGGCTCCGATCCCACGCCCCCTCCCGCTGCTCCTTCGGGGACGACCCAGGAGCCGGTCGCTCAGGCCGAGCAGCCCGAGCCGGAGAAGCCGGGCGACGACCCGCGCCAGTCGGACGTCAACATCTCCGACGAGATCAAGCGCGCCTGCGGCATCACCGACGCGGAGGCGCGCTTCGCCTTCAACTCCGCGCAGGTGCGCGATCAGGACAAGGCGATCCTGAAGAAGCTCGCCGACTGCTTCTCCACCGGCGCCCTCAAGGGGCGTGAGATGCGGCTCGTCGGTCACGCGGATCCCCGCGGCGAAGCCGAGTACAACATGGTGCTCGGTGGGCGGCGCGCGGACAACGTGAAGTCCGCCGTGGTCCAGGCGGGCCTCGCCGAGAAGCAGATCGCGACCTCCTCCCGCGGTGAGATGGACGCGACGGGCACCGACGAAGCCTCGTGGGCACGGGATCGCCGCGTCGACGTGGTGCTGGGCGACTGATTGCCACCGGATCGCGCCTTCCACGACGACTCCCCATGACGAGGGCGCGCGCTCGGCGCGCCCCGCCTCGCTTTCCCGCTGGCCGCTCCGGCCCCTGCCCCCCAAGAGCTCATGGATAAGCTGACCCCCAGCGAAACGGCGGCCCACGGTCAAAACGCCCTCGACCCCATCGATCTGATGCTCGGGTCGTCCGGCGTCGTGATGGTCGTGCTCGTCCTCTTGATCGTCGCCTCCACCCTGGTGTGGGTGATCTGGTTCGCGAAGTCCGCGCAGCTGCGGCGCCTCACCAGCCTGCACAGACAGTTCGAGCGCGCCGCCGCGTCGGCCGCTGGCCGCGCCGAGCTCGTGTCCGCGGCGACGACCTACCCGAAGGCTCCGGGCGCGCGCATCGTGCGGGCCCTGGCGGCGCGCCAGCAGGAGGGCGGAGCGACGAAGGATCTGCTCACGGCCGTCTCCAAGCGCGCCATCGCCACCGAGGAGCAGAGCGCCAGCTCGATGATGCCGACCCTGTCGAGCATCGCCGCGGCCTCGCCGTTCATCGGTCTGTTCGGCACGGTGTGGGGCATCATGGACGCGTTCCTCCGCATCGGGCTCGAGAAGAGCGCGTCCTTGCCCGTGGTGGCCCCGGCGATCGGTGAGGCGCTCATCGCGACGGCGTTCGGCCTGGTCGCCGCCATCCCGGCGACGATCGGTTACAACTACGTGGACAAGCGCATCGGCGATCTCCTCGAAGAGCTGAACGCCTCCGCCGACGTTTGGGTCGCGACCCTGCTCGCCGAGGTGCACCAGCCCCACAGCAGCCTGCGCCCGAGCGAGCGCCAGCCCCCCACCATTCCCCTGGCGCACCGCGCCACCTGACGACGAGGAGAGCCATGGGAGCCAGCGTCGGCGGTGGACGGAGCAAGCGCCGCGGATTTCGCGAGATCAACATCACGCCGCTCGTCGACGTGATGCTCGTGCTGCTCGTCGTCTTCATGGTGACCGCGCCCCTGCTCACCACGGGGCTGCGCATCGATCTGCCCGAGGTGCACGCGGCCGAGACCCCGGTCAAGGACGCGCGCCTGCTCGTCACCGTGACCAAGGAGGAGCGCATCCTCTTCGGTGAGACGGACGTGACGGACGAGATCGACAAGGCGCTCAAGGAGAGCCAGCGCGTGCAGACGGAGCGGGAGCTCTACATCCGCGCCGACAAGGAAGCTCGCTACGGGGTGGTCGCGAAGGTCGTCGCCGCCGCGCGCAACAGCGGCGTGGACTCCCTGAACCTCCTCGTCCAGCCCGACCTCGAGCCCGACGAGGACGAGTCCGCTGCCGCGCCCGCGGACAGCGCTCCTCGGGAGAAGGCCCCCGCTCGGAAGGCTCCATGAGTTCCCATGCCTCCACCGTCTCACCCCGGGAGATCGTGGTCGGCTGCGTCGGCGCCGGGGTCATCCAGGTCGCCTTCTTCGCGCTCCTGATCCTCGCCGGATCGACGGACACCCAGATCGCGGCGCAGGAGGAGCCGCGCCCCGAGGCGCGGCCCATCGCCGTGAAGCCGGTCGTCGACGATCTGCCCCTGCTCAAGCTCGGCTCCAAGCAAGACAAGAAGCCGAAGCTCCCGGACATTTGGAAGAAGCAGGCGCCCACTCCGGTCAAGCGCTACGAGGAGAGCAGCGCGCCGTCGCCGAAAGCGGAGGACACCCCCGCGGCGATCCCGACCACCAAGCTGACGGAGAAGGACAAGGAGCCGCCCCCTCCCGACGCAGAGGTCGTGAAGGAGATCGAGCAGCAGCTCCAGGACGAGCCCACGGAGGAGGCGCCCCAGATGCAGCAGGAGGGGCACGCCGACGGCTCGGCGGAGGGCACGGAGACCGATCCCCTCAAGGCGCGCGCCGTGGACCTCTACCGCAACCGGATCCTCGCGTGGTTCAACGCTCGGTTCCGTCCCCCGGTGGACCAAATTCCTTGCGCCGAGCTGAAGGAGCTCGGCGCCTCCGTCACTGTCCAGGTCGGTGGCGACCGCACCGTGACCAGCTACACGATCACTCGCCCCAGCGGCAACGCCACCTTCGACGCCAAGGTTCGCTCCACGCTCGACGCCCTGATCGGGCAGGAGCTGCCCCCTCCTCCCCCGCTCTACCCGGACATCCTGGGTAGCGCGGTTCACCCACGCCTCTCCGGAGCCGGTGCACGATGCGACGACTGACTCTCCTCCTTGCCTCCCTCTTCGCCACCAGCGCCGCCGGCAGCGCCTTCGCCCAAGGCGCGGAGACCGCGCCGCCCCCCGACGAGAGCCTGCTCGGTGAGTTCGTCGTGACCGGCGTGGTCGAGGAGCACGTCCCCAAGATCGCCATCCTGCCGTCCCTGTCGCCGGCGTTGGAGGACGTGATCGTGCGCAGCGTGGTGCGGCGCGATCTGGAGCTGACGGGGCTCTTCGACGTCATCGACGATCGCAAGGCCCCCGCCGGGCTGTACGGCTACAACGATCCCGTCGACATCAAGGCGTGGCAGGCCCTGGGCGCCGAGGCCATCGTGAAGGTCGCCGCCCGCAGCCACTCCCAGGGGAAGGTGGAGGTGTTGGGGCTCGCGTACTTCCTCTCCGTCGGCAAGGATCCCGTCTACGAGACGAAGCTCGTCGTGGACTCCAGCGACATCCGCATCACGGCCCACCGCATCACCGACGCGCTCCTGGGAGCGCTTACGGGGCGCCCCGGGGGATTCGCGAGCCGCTTCACCTTCTCGGGGCCCTGGGGTCGCAACCGCCGCGTGTTCACGATGGACGCGGACGGCCACGGCCTGTCGCCCCAGACGGACCCGAAGGACACGGCCATCGCCCCCACCTGGGGACCCAACCAACAGCTGTTCTTCTCCGTCAGCACCAACTACTCCCCGTTCCGCTTGAGCCGCATCGAGCCCCTGCTCGCGCCCACGAGCCCGGGCACCACGCCGACGACCCTGCCCACCGTCACGCCCGTGCAGATCCCGTTCCGCGGCTCCGTGTACAGCGTCGACTTCGACGCGGAGCGCAAGCGCATGGCCGTCGCGATCGCCGAGAACGGCGGCAGCGCCATCTACGTCGGCAACCCGGACGGCACCGATCTGCGCAAGGTGTCCACCACGGATCTCGCCACACACCCGGTCTTCAGCCCCTCCGGCAAGCTCGCCTGGATCGGCGGCTCCGCCACCCAAGGCTCCCAGCGCGTGTACGTGGACGGCAAGGTGGTCTCTCCCGCGGGCTTCACGGCGGCGGCGCCGGCCTTCTGCGATACGGAAGACGGCATCCGCCTCGTCTATGCGGTCGCCGTCGGCGGTGATCGACAAGACCTCGTGATGGCCAACGAGCGGGGCCAGGGCACCGTGCGCCTCACCCAGAACCAGGGCAGCAACGCCTACCCCGCCTGCAGCCCCGATGGCCGCATGCTCGCGTTCTTCCGCAAGAAGGGCAGCGAGCAGGGGCTGTATGTGATGTCTCTCAAGCGGTTCCGCACCCAGAAGGTCGCCGGGACCGCCGGAGAGAGCCTGCGCTGGGCGGCGCTGCCCCCGGCCACCACGGCCGTCGCTGCGGCGCCCAAGGAGGCCCCCGCTCCCGCGAAGACCGCGGAACCGCGCGGCGAATGAGCACGGCAGGGGCAGCGTCCAACGACGGC